>JAKBJL010000006.1 GCA_021836035.1 bacterium | reverse complement strand
TTAAAATACGCCGCGATCCAGACGGAACAGACGAAAAGGCTCGGGAATTTTATGGACTGGGAAAACTCTTATTACACGATGTCCGATGAAAATAATTACACCATATGGTGGTTTTTAAAAGTTTGCTATGAACGCGGTTGGATCTATAAAGGCCACGACTCCGTTCCCTGGTGCCCCCGCTGCGAAACTGCCATTTCCCAGCACGAAATGCTCACCGAAGATTATAAAGAAATAACGCATAAATCCATCTATATGCGTTTCCCTCTCGTCGGCCGCGAGAGGGAATATCTCCTGGTTTGGACTACCACCCCCTGGACAATACCGGCTAACATCGCCGTGGCGGTGGATGCAAATTATGACTACGTTTTGGTGAAGCAAAACGGCGATAAATACTGGATGGTCAAAGACGCCGTAAAAAGGCTTTTCGATGCCGAGATAAAAACGGAAAAAGAAGTCAAAGGAAAAGATTTGGTGGGCCTGAAATACCGCGGGGCTTTTGATGAACTGGAAGCGGTGCAAAAAGCCGCGGAAAATCCCCGCTTTCATACGGTAGTTCCGACAGACCAGCTTTTAATGCCGATTACGACCACCGAAGGAACCGGGATGGTCCATACCGCCGTTAGCGCCGGGGAAGAGGATTATCGTTTGGGTCAAAAATTAGGGTTACCGATGATTCCGGTGATCGCCGATAATGCGGATTATCTGCCCGGCCTGGATTTTTTAACCGGACAGAATGCGAAGAAACGTCCGGAAATAATTCTGGATTATATGGAACATCAGGGATTTTCCTGGAAAGTGGAAAACTATACCCATCGTTATCCTGCCTGCTGGCGCTGTAAAACGGAACTGGTCTGGAAAGTGGCAGACGAATGGTATATCGGCATGGACCGTCCTTCCTCCCGCCCCGGCGGGACCGGGAACCATAAGCCGGATTCCGGAACGCTCAGAGAACAGTTGCTGGAAGTTACCCAGAAAATTACTTGGCTGCCGGCTTTCGGATTAGATCGGGAATTAGATTGGCTGCATAATATGCATGATTGGTTAATTTCTAAAAAGAACCGCTATTGGGGGCTGGCTTTGCCCATTTACGAGTGCCCGGAGTGCCATAGTTTCGAGGTTATCGGCAGCGAGAAGGAACTGAAACAACGGGCGGTTTCCGGTTGGGAAAAGTTTGCAGGCCATACCCCGCATAAGCCCTGGATCGATGAGGTAAAGATAAAATGCCGGAAATGCGGCGCTGTTGTTTCCCGGATATCCGACGTCGGTAATCCCTGGTTAGACGCCGGTATTGTTTCTTTTTCCACCCTACATTACCGGGATAACCGTAAATATTGGCAGGAGTGGTATCCCGCGGATTTTATTACCGAATCCTTCCCCGGCCAGTTTAAAAATTGGTTCTACTCCCTGATTGTGATGGCGGCCGTTTTAGAAAAGACAGCGCCGACAAAGACCATTATGGGTTTTGCTTCCCTGATGGATGAGAAGGGGGAAATTATGCATAAGTCCAAAGGCAATATGATTGAGTTTAATGAAGGGGCGGACAAAATCGGTGTGGATGTGATGCGCTGGATGTTTTTGACCCACAACCCGTATGATAATTTACTTTTCGGATATAAGGCCGCAGACGAAACCAGGCGGCGCTTCTATCTTACCTTATGGAATGCTTACAACTTTTTCGTTTCTTATGCCAATTTGGATAATTGGCAGCCTGCTTCGGCCAAGGGGCAAAAATATTCCCAGAACGTGCTGGATCAATGGGTACTGGCGCTTTTGAGTAAATTAATTAAAAACGTTACTGAAAGCCTGGAGAAATATGATGCTTACACCGCGAGTATTGCTCTTGAAAGTTTTGTTGATGATTTTTCCACCTGGTATATCCGCCGTAATAGGGACCGGGTGGGTCCTGCGGCGGACAACTCAGAAAATAAGTATTCGTTTTATGACACAGGATATGTAGTATTGCTAACATTGAGTAAATTGCTTGCACCCTTTATACCCTTTATTTCCGATGAAATTTATCAGAATCTGACGAATAAGGAAAGTGTTCATCTGGCTGATTGGCCCGCTAACGATCTTAAGCTTTCGGTAAACAGCTCAAAGTTAATTAGCGGGATGGAAACCGTGAGAAAAATTTGCGAATTAGGCCACGCCAAGAGAAAGGAAGCCGGGATTAAGGTCCGCCAACCCCTAAAGGAAATAAAGGTTTTAAATGCGGAACCAAAGACTATCGGAAAAGAATTGGCACAACTGATCAGGGAAGAGTTGAATATTAAAAGTGTGAATTTCCAAAAGGGAGCAGGCGAACTGGCTGTCGAATTGGATACGCAGTTGACTCCGGAATTAATCGCCGAAGGAGAAGCAAGGGAGCTGGTGCGCTCCGTTCAGGAGGCGCGAAAAACTGCCGGTTGCGGCCTAAGCGATTTTATCTTGGTCGAAATGCCTTCTTGGCCGCAGGAGTATACTGAATACATCAAAAAAGAAACCCTAGCTAAAGAATTGCGTAAAGGGCCGGTATTGAGGATTCTGCCGTCATGACCAGGTTTTTCCGTAATTTCGACTGGTGGATTATTATTTGCGTTATTATTTTGGCCGCTTTCAGTTTAGCAGTAATCAACAGTGTTTCTCCCAACCTGGTTCTGGCCCAGCTGATATTTTTTCTGCTGGGGCTGGCGGTGCTACTTTTGTTTGCAAATATTGATTATCATCTTTATGCCAACCTTTGGCCGTTAATTTACTTTATTTCCGTTGTTATTCTTTTGGTTACCTTTCTTATCGGCATTGAGTCCCGCGGAGCGATACGTTGGATTGAATTTGGCGGTTTTCGCTTACAGTTCAGTGAATTATTAAAACCTTTTCTGGTCGCCGGTATCAGCGCGTCTTTAGTTTCCCTGCCGCCGGTGAAATGGCAGCGGATGCTTATCCATTTAGTTTTGGTTGCTCTGCCGGCTTTTTTAATTTTGCGTCAACCGGACTTGGGGAGCGCGCTGGTTTATTTGATCAGTTTTGTGGCGATGATTTTTATCGCCGGAATTCCCTGGTGGTATTTGCTGGCGGCAGCCCTTCTGGTACCGCTTGGCCTGCCGCTGGTTTATCGGGTTTTGAAAGGTTACCAGCGCCAGCGGATTATAAGTTTCCTCAACCCCCATACCGACCCCCTGGGGAGTTCTTATAATGCGATCCAATCGATAATTGCCGTCGGTTCCGGCATGATTTTCGGTAAAGGCATGGGCCACGGGACGCAATCGCAATTGGCTTTTCTCCCCGAAAGGCATACCGATTTTGCTTTCGCTTCTTTTGCCGAAGAATTCGGGATTGTCGGCGTGACGATCTTGCTGTTAGCCTACGGAGTAATATTTTACCGTTTGTTATGGCTGATTTCCCACTCCCGGGACCGTTACGCGACCGTCCTTTTAACCGGTTTGTTATTTATTCTGGTCGTTCAGGTGGTGATTAATATCGGCATGAATATCGGCCTGTTGCCGGTGACCGGCATCACTCTGCCCCTGGTTTCTTATGGCGGGAGTTCGGTTCTGGCGGTGATGGTCATTCTCGGGATTGCGGAGAATGTGGCCAAACAGGCCGTGGAAATCGGATAATCGTTTAGGTATAATCGACAATGTATGAGTTACGCGGTTATCAAACTGGCCGGTAAGCAATATAAAATCTCCGAAGGGGAGGAATTAGAAGTAGACCGTTTATCCGGGGAAAAAGGAGCCAAACTGACTGTTCCCGAGGTTATTTTAATTTCTGACGGCGAAACCACGACCGTCGGTAATCCCCTGGTTGCCGGAGCGGGTGTACAGCTGGAAGTTTTGGAGCACCTGCGGGGAGAAAAAATCCGGGTGCAAAAATTTAAAGCAAAAGCGCGCTACCGAAGGTCTATGGGTTTTCGGGCCGATTTAACTAAGGTCCGGGTAAATAAAATCAATTTTCCGAAAGCTACCCCTTCGAAAGAGAAAAAAACCCGTCGTAAAAAAGGTGTCTGAGTTACTTTTTATCTTCGGAAATACTCCGGAGCTTGCGCTTTACGAGGCAAAGGCAGTTCTGCGGCGTTTAAATATCGTTTACCGAGAGATTTCTTATAACGATCACGTTTGGCAGGTTTCTTTAGGGGATAATTTCCAGGAAAAAGACGCACCGTTAATCTTGATCAGGGCTTTAGGGGGAACGGTAAAAATTGCCCGGGTTATTTCCCAAGTTGAACGAAAGCGGCTGGAAGAGGCAATTTTAGATTTGTTCTCTTCCCAATTTTCCGCTGAATCAAAAAAACTTACTTTCGGAATTAGCTGGTACGGTACCAAACCCCTGCTCCCCCTTAAAATATTAAAAGAAAGCCTGGCCAAATCAGGAAAGGCTTCCCGCTTTTTTTTGCCGGCTCCGGGTAAAAAGGAAATTTCCAGCGTAGTGGTTACCACCCAGAATCTTGCCGAGGTAATTGTTTTTAGCAGTGAGGGCCGGTTGACTATAGGTTTAACGACGGCAGTTCAGGATTATGCTGCCTGGGGAAAACGGGATTACGAAAGACCTGCCGCCCAGGGGCATATCGGGATGTTGCCGCCGAAAGTGGCCCGGATGATGGTCAATTTGGGCTTAGGCCAGATGAGCAAGAAACCAACCGGCAAGTATCTGTTTGCCGACCCCTTTTGCGGTACGGGCACGATTCTGGCGGAAGCTTTGCTTTGCGGTTGCCGGGTATTCGGTGTCGATCTGGATCCGGAGCAGGTGGCGCGCTGCCGAAAAAACCTGCAATGGCTGGCCGGGGTTTATCAGATTTCGCCGGATGAATTTCAAATAACCGCCGGCGACGCCAGAAATTTAAAAAAAGAGATAGGGATCGGAGCTGTAGATTGCCTGGTGACGGAGCCGGATTTAGGACCGAATCAGCCGGGCAGAGGGGACCCGGGGGAAATTAAGTCCCGGCTGGAAAAATTATATTTGGATTGTTTTGCCGATTGGCGTCAGGCTCTTACTCCTATAGGCTGTGTGGCCATAGCTTTGCCGAGTTTTGTTTTATCCCGGGGCGGTTGCGAAATGGTGGATGACAGTCTCGTGAAAATTGTTATTGACAAAGTCGTTCCTATGGGCTATAGTTTGGCCCAAGGACCATATATTTACGGTCGTCCCCAGGCAAGGGTCAAAAGAAATATTTGTATCTTTAAAAGGGTATAATTTAAAACTATGGCGCATATCAAAGCGGGTGGGGTTACAAAAGGAAACCGCGATTCCGTAGCAAAAAGGCTGGGCGTGAAGCTTTATGCCGGACAATCGGTCCAGCCCGGGAGTATCCTGGTCCGCCAGAGAGGCACACATTTTCGGGCGGGAGAAGGAACCGAACTCGGCGGGGACGATACTATTTTTGCCACCAGAAAGGGAACGCTCAGTTTTATTACCCGGAAAGGCAACAAATTTACAACCGTCGCTGAATAAAGTTTATGGCTGATCCGACAAACTCGCAAATAGAGTATTTGGATATTAACCTCATTCAGCCTAATCCGCTGCAACCCCGGGGATTGATTACCCCGGAATCTCTGGTAGATCTGGTTGATTCTATTAGAGAACACGGAGTACTGGAGCCGCTGGTAGTCGCGGAAACGCCAGCCGGTTACCAGATTATTGCGGGGGAAAGGCGTTGGCGGGCTTCTAAAATTGCCGGTTTGACTAACCTTCCCTGTATCGTCAGAAAAACGAGCCATCGGGGCATGCTGGAGATGGCGATGGTGGAGAATATCCAGCGGGTGGATTTAAACGCTCTGGAACGCGCCCAGGGTTTTAAGCGCTTGATGGACGAATTTGGTCTCGGAACGGCGGAAATTGCCCAAAGAATCGGCAAGTCCCAGGCTTATGTCAGCAATTCTTTAAGGCTTTTGACCCTCCCGGATGCCCTTAAAGATGCTTTATTATCGGGTTTGGTTACCGAAGGCCATATTCGGGCCCTGGCTGCCATTGAAGATCCCGAGCAAATGGTAAATGCCCTCCGGGAAATTCTTAAGCAGGAAGGCAGCGTCCGTAAGGCGGAGGAAATGGCCCGTGAATATAAAGCGAAAGCCCAGGTTGCCGCCCGTCATGACGGAGAAAGAATTTATAACTCGGAATTAGAAGACATGCAGAAAAAATTAAGCAGCGGTTTGGGAAAAACCAATATCGTCTTATCCGGCCGCCAGGCGAAATTAGTTATCAACCTAAAAGGTGATTCTACAAAAACACTGGAAACAATTAAAAGAATTTACAGCGTCCTGGCTCAGGCTTTTAATTTGGAATAGGTCCGAACCTCGTAAAGGGGAAATAGCGGAAGAAAACTTTCCCGATAAATTCATCTCTGGTAACCGTACCCCATTCCCGGCTGTCACTGCTATGACTGCGGTTGTCGCCCATCACAAAGTATTCGCCGGGCGGAACAGTAATGGTAAGCCCTTCCCGGGCGAAAAGGCCGCTGCTGGTTACCGTTCCGGGCGACAGGTAAGGTTCATCCAAAAGCTGCCCGTTCAGATAGACGCGGCCGCCCCAGATTCTAATGCGGTCGCCGGGAAGACCGATAATCCTTTTGATAAAATCAACCTCCTGGTTGCGCGGGGATTTAAAAACGATCACATCTCCCCGCTGGGGGTTGTTTAGGCGATAGGAAATTTTATCGGTGAGGATATATTCATTGTCTTCAAAAGTAGTGGCCATCGAACTGCCCTTGACCTGATTGGGCTGGAAGAGGAAAAGGTAGATGATAACAAAGATCGCCAGGGCAAAAACCACGGCTTCGATGAATTCCCAAAAAACCCCCAAAACTCGTTTGGCAGCCCCTATCATAGGGACTAGTTTATGTTATTTAAACGTATGATTCAATCGGTAATTAGGTAACAGTTTGGTATAATTTAAGCGGTTCGGACCCATAGCTCAGCGGCAGAGCGCTTCGTTCACATCGAAGAGGCGGGAGGATCAGCACCTCCTGGGTCCACGAGTATCGATTTGATGCGAAAAACCCCCCCGCAAACAGCTGGGGCCGCGGGAAGCAAAAAGTTCGGGCCTCAACGACAAGGAACAGAACCGGCAGGTTTTATCCCTGCCTGGCGGGCTGCTAAATAAATTTCCCCCTAACATTCCCCCGCGCGGCCACCGACGTGCCTATATTCTCTATAAGCGTCCTTAACAGCCCGGGCAAGATAATTATGTATAATTGAAAATATTATTATGCCAGCAGCCAAAACTATAAGTGTAATAGTTCCGACATATAATTGTTCCGATAAAATCAAAAACTGTTTGGAAAGCATTAAGTGGGCGACCGAAATAATCATCGTGGATATGGGTTCTACCGATAATACTTTGAGTATTTGTAGGAAATACCAGGCTAAAATTTACAGAAACATACCCCCTGACGGAAATTTTGACCGGAACAGAAAACTGGGGATGAAGATAGCCCGCTCGGATTGGCTTTTAAAGCTGGATTCCGATGAAGTATTATCTCTTAATTTACAAAATGAAATCCAAGAGTTTTTAAACGGAGACGACGACGGAAAAATCAACGGGTTTAACTTTTATAATAGGGTTTTTATGTTCGGAAAACAGATTAAACACGGGTTTGTAAAACCCCACTCGCATGAATTAAGAATGGTAAGAAAAGGCAAATGGCATTACAATCCCTACCGGTTCCATCAGCAAATTACGGTCGACGGGAAGGTTGCTTCTTTTATCAATTCCTACGATCATTTTAATTACAAAAATATTTCCGAATTTTTTAAAAAAACAAATGTCTATACGGAGCTGGATTCCGAGATAGCGGCTAAGAATACCCAGATCAGCGTTAAACAGATTATAGCTTCGCCCCTTAAGAGTTTCTTAAAACTTTACCTGTTACAATTGGGATTTTTAGATAAATTTACCGGATTTATTGTTTGCTTTTTATATGCTATTTATAATCTTATTGAAAAGATTAAGGTGTTTGAGAAAAGCGGTTAAATTTTAAAAATAGATGAAAATAGCTTTAATCAGGGGCGCATTTTTGAATAAATATGAAGGGCAACTATTTGAACCGTTGGCAACTAAACATGAACTGGTGGCCTTTTCTTCTTTATTTCCGCTGCACAGCGAGTTTTCTTTTCCGGTGGTTAGATTACCCTCGCCCGTTGATTTGCCCTTTGGGCCGTTAAAACCTTTAAAAATGCCCCTGCTAAACCGCCTCTACGGGGATGCCCATGTACTTTTTGGGCTTGAGGAGAAATTAAACGGATTTGATATAGCTCATTGTGCAGAAACATATTATTACTATACCCAACAATGTATTAACGCCAAGGAAAAGGGTTATCTCAAAAAAATCGTTTCAACGGTGTGGGAGAACATTCCTTTTGGCAACCAGGGAATTTATCAAAGGAGGGATTTTAAGAGAAGAGCTTTTAAATATATTGATAAATTTATTGCTTCGACAATAGGAGCCAAGCAGGCGTTAATTAAGGAGGGATGCGCAGAAAATAAGATAGTAGTACTTTATCCCGGTGTTGATTTAGGGAGATTTAAACCCGGAAATATCAACAATTACGGACCCCTGCGAAGAAACCGGGGCATAAAGTTGCTTTTTGCCGGCAGATTAGTTCCGGAAAAAGGGATCAGGGAATTACTATCAATCTATCAAAACCTGTGGTCGGCAAATAAGGATTTAGAATTGGTTATTGTGGGCGAGGGGGGGCTTTTAAACGAGATAAAAACTTACCTGATAAAAAATCGTTTAAACAAGGTATATATTCTGGGGGCGGTTCCTTATGAAGAGATGCCAAACTTATACAATATCTGTGATATATTTGTCCACCCGGTGATCGGTTCCAGGACGTGGAAAGAGCAATACGGGATGGTACTTGTTGAAGCCATGGCCTGCGGCTTACCCATAGTAGCGGCGGATAACGGGGCCGTAAAAGAGGTTGTCGGAAACAGGGGAATTGTGGCAGACGCTAATTTATTAGAGGCTAATATAAAGAAATTATTAGCCGATAAAACACTTAGGGATAAGCTTTCAAAAAGAGCCAATCTTTACGCCCGGAAAAATTTAGACAGCCGGAAATATGCTCTTAACCTAGAGCATATATATCAGGAGGTAATTTAGGCTAACTAATCGAATTTCATTTAAGAGGATACGCGATGCGGGAATATATTTGTTGCGAATTGTAATCCGAGGCAGAAAGTAAGGCCTCTACGTCTTTAGGGTTAGATGCGGGATCGAGGAAAACAATCCTCTGGTAGTCGGGCAGAAACCAGAGCCTGGATAATTGTATCTTCACGTCAAACAAATCAGCCTGGTAGTTGATGACGCGCTGGTTATGGGTGAATAAATAGGTTACTTCTTTAATAAATTTTCTGTCTTTTTGCATATCGGGAAGGATGTAGTTATTTTCAAAATTCCAGGCGGAAGTAAGATTTAAGGCCAGGAAAAGACCAACCAGAAGATAAACAACGGTTCTTTTTATCCGGAAAATATTTAACAAAAGGATAATAAAAAGGACCAGAAAGAATGAAGGAAAGTAAGGGTAGCGGGGGTTACGGGCAAAATAAGACCCGAAGCTGGTTCGCCCCAGGGCTATGGACATATAATTGAGGATTATTAACGGCCAGGTGAGTAGGGCAATTTTTATTATTTCTTTAATTTTTCCCGCTCTTGCCGTTTTAATTAAGAAAATAAGGATAGCCAATAGCCCCGCGTAAAACAGCAGCGGCCTTACCCAAACTCCGAAAAAACTGTTTGATCCGATAAAAAAGTATAAGTTAGGAAGAATAAATCTGGTAATTAAACCAAAAACTATACCCGAGGAAACAAAATCGAGATAATCGCGGGCAAACCCGGCGGGATTTATTAAGGGGTTTTTTACTCCGAAATAATTGGAGAAATGTAACAGCACCGCGACACTGATAAACCCCGTAACGGCGTATAAAACCGCGGCGCTAAATCTTTTTTTCCCTTTTCCCCCTAAAAGAGTAATGAAACAAAATCCAAACGCGGACAGAATCGAGGGATCGTACCAAAGGGGAGGAATTAACAACAAGAGACAAGAAATAGAAATTATTTTTAAGTTGATCTTAGGGATATTTTTAAGCAGAAGATAAAAAGCCGCGTAGGTAAACGTTCCGATCGCCGCCGCGGCCACATTTATAGACCAGACGGGCACTTCAACTCCGACGCTGGAAAAACCGAATAAAATCATCGCCGCCAACGGCAAATCGCGCCTTTTGGTTAATTGGGAAGCAACCAGGTAAATTATGAGGGAATTCAGGGCGTGAAGGAGATCCGTAGCTACTTGAAAGGGAATATAGTTTAAGCCGAATATTTTTATCATCAGGTAATAATAAATTTCCAAGAGCGGAATAAAGTGGCCGTTATAGGACATGGCCAGAAACCGTGCGGGAGGAAGACTCATTCTCATAAAATATTTCCATTCGTCTAAATGAAAATAATTATGGCGGCTGATAAAAAACCAAAATAAGAAAATGGCCAGGGAAATTAGAAAAGGAGTTTTAGGAATAACGACTGAAGCCTTTAGTTTATTAATCATATTTTTTTTGGTAATCACCGGCCAAGCGGTAAAATATCTCCTTTGTACGCATATCAGTAACCGGGGATGGAATCGTACCGGTATAGAGATATTTTTTCTGAGCTAAATGAAAATACCATAAATCGGAGGGTCGCATTTGCCCATTAATACCAATCAATTTGGGATTATAAATAATATCCGTACTGGCGAAGAGATAAGCCATATCCCGGGAAAACGATTTGTCATGGGAAACAATCGGAGCCCAATAGCGGGTCTGAAAATTGAACGTGGATATTAGATGAAGCGCTATTAAAACTAAAGAGAAACCATAAATGATTTTTCTATTTAGGGTTGCCAGCTTAATAATGTCGGCCAGAAATACGAGGAGAAAGAAAAGGGGCAGATAGGTATACCTGGCTATACTTGCCTGGTCGCTTCCTTGGGCAACTCTGGCGGGAAGAATGGCGATATAAGGAATTATTATCAGTGGCAAGTAAAAAAGGATAAGAGCGAAATATTTTTGTTTCTTTGGCGATTGCCAAATTCGATAGAGGAAGAAGAGCGCGAAAATCAGGAGTATTACAAATATTACCGGGCGGAAATATAAGCCGATCAGACTGGCGCTATTCGGGAAGAAATTGAGGTTGGGCATAAAAAACCTGATTAGGACACCCCTGACCACCCCTGCGGTGATAAAAGCAAAACCGTTAGGCAAAAGAAAACTTATCTGCGAAGAAACACTCCTATATATATTTTCATGAGAGAAATAAAAAAGAGTGGCGATACTAACCAGGGAAACGGCTAGATAGGGCAGCGGGTTTTTATTGCGTAAGTAAGCCATGAGGGCAAAGGGGAGAGGATAAAGAAGGGATAAATCGTGGGACAGGGGAGAAAAGAAAAGGGCAAGACAGGAAAGGAACGGGTGTTTGGGGAAAAAATAATAAGCCAAAAAGGCGAAGGTCCCGGCCAGGGTAATATTAATTCCGATCGACCAAACAAGGTTCTCGGCTGCAGTACTGGCGATAGCGAAAAGAATAGTGCCAATCGTTGCGAGGAAGTGATCCCCGGTTTGGCGATATACTATCCGGTAAAGGAGATAACAATTAAAAGTGTGTAAGCTGATAAGAACGATTTGGAAAGGAAGATAGTTTAAACCGAAAAACCTAAAAAGGAAATAATGGATTGTGGCGCTGAGAGGAATATAGTGCTCATTCAGGGGATGGAGAAGATAAAAGGTTGGGCCCTCTTTAAATTGGGAAAATATTCCCCATTCGTCCCAATGAAAGTAATTGTCTTTGGTCAGCAAAATCCAAAAAACAAAGGTTAAAAATAAAATAATAAATACCCCGGTTGAGGGTGAATTTAAGCGTGTTTTACTGATTTTGCTCATGGGTTCAGAGTTTTTCTAAAACCTGCTCGCCGCCGGGGAAGGAATGAACAAGCGAATAATTTTCCTTCAGATATGGTACGAGGGAGGGCGAAAACTCGTTTGTTTTATAAGGGGTATAGAGAACGATATCGGGCGGGGTGGTTTTAAACGCCAGGGTAAATTCCTGGTTAAAATAAGCCATTTGCCAGGGAAGCTGCTCTACCCAGGGTTTTACTGCCGGGAGTTTATCGGTAAGAAAATAGATTTGTTCGGGACTGTTAATAATATACAAGGAGGAAGAAGGGTAGGTTTTGCTAAGATAATCGGCCATCAGGATAATATCGGGTTCAAGGTAGGTCCGCGATTCCAGGCGGGTTTTTTTAAAAATTGGCCAGGCCATCAGAAAGATAATAATAAAAGCGGCCGCGAGGGCAAGGGGCTTTTTTTTAGAGAGCGGATAGATTTCCGCGATCAACAATAAAAAGACAGCTATTGCCGGTAACAGATGGGCGTAAGCAAAACGGGGAAAAATAAACAGGCTGATGAGAATTATCCAGGAAAATAGAAAAAAGGAGATAAAATTCTTGCGCAGGATAACAACGGATAAGGCCAAAAAGCAGAATCCCAAAAGCAACGGAATATGCCTGGACGATGGGAATAATATATCCGAAACCTTAGCCTTTTGGGTCAAAGTCGGCAATAAGAGGCTAAATTTTACCCCCCAATTATAAAAATCGCCCAGGATGTTTAAGGAGATAAGGATTAACAGAAAAAAGGTTATGATCAGCAATAAAGGGAAAACAAAGGCTTTAAAAGCCGGAGCAATTAGCCGAACGCGACGCCTTTTAAAATAAAGGTAGGAAAGCAGGAGGGGAAATTCGGGTAAAACATAAGCGGTGGTTTGTTTAGTTAGAAAGGCCAAGCCCATTAGAATACCGGATAAAAATAGCAAGACGGTCTTATTATTTTTCAGATAAGATAGCTGTAGAAGGCAAATGCCGAAAAATAGGGGAGTGAGTAAATTAGCCGGAGCTAAAGTATTGCCCTCGAAAGCCAGGGTTAAATAAAGGTATAACCCCCCCAGGAGGAGGCTAATAATTTTATTCCGGGTAAGGCGATAGGCGGCAAAGACTAAAAGAGCGTTGGTTAAGGCAAGAAGAAATGTTCCCAGGAGGTGAAGATTTAAGGGAGTAAAGCCGAATATCTTGCCCGAGAGCATGATCAGGAGAGGGATCAGGGGGGTATAAATCATCGTAAAGTCCCGATAGGGGAGCCAGCCTTGTGCCATGGCCCGGGGCCAATCGAGCATTTCCGGCCAATAGGTAAAGGTAAAGCTAAAACTGGCTAAAACGTGGAATATCGGGGGTATAAATATCCACCAGTATTTTTTTATGGCAGACTTTGCCATATTTGCTGCACCCCTTTAGCAATATCGGTTTTGGGTTTCCAACCGGTAGCCTTTTTGACTTTACGGATATCAGAGATATAAACCCGTTGGTCGCTGGGGCGCCAGTCGGCAAAAGTTAATTTGAGTTGCGGGCCCGGATAGTTTTTATTTAAATGAGCGATAATTTCAAGAAGGCTGGTATTAAATCCCTCTTCCGGACCGCCCCCGACGTTAAAGACTTTTCCCGAGTATTGGTTGATCTTTTCCATCTGCAAAAGGTAAAGTTCCGCCAGATCCGTACCGAATAAGCAGTCGCGTACCTGTTTACCGCTGCCGAAAATAGTTAAGGGATAACCGTATTTCTTGGCGCGGACGAACCAGTCCAGCCATCCCTGGTCAGCAACCCCCTTCTGGTAAAGTCCGTAAATACAGCTCATGCGGTTAATTACTACCGGCACTCCGTAGTGTTTGGCATATTCCCGGGAATATTTATCGGCAGCGAATTTAGAAACGCCGTAAGGGGAATTAGTAAAACCGTCAACACCGTCGATATCCGTTTTTTCATCAAAACCAAAGCGGTATTTTTTTTCTTTCAGAAGCAAGCGGGTTTTATTTTCTTTTAGGGGTAGCAGATTAATGCTATCAGTATAAACTTTCATTGTAGAGGCAAAAATCAGGGGGATACCGCCGTGTTCCCGCGCATAATCCAGGATATTCAGATGGCCGATGACGTTGCATTCAAAATCATGCCGGGGGTTTAAAAAGCTTTTGGGTATGGAAGGGTTAGCCGCGACGTTAATCAGGCCGTCAATTTTTTCCGGCAGATTTTGAAAGTCGCTGCTGTTGCGGATATCGCCCCAAATAAAGTGAAAACCTTTTAATTGCTTAAGGAAAGCTAAGTTTTCTTCTACTCCGGGGCGCATGAGACTGTCGAAAGCGTAAACGCGGTAGCCCCGACTGAGAGCCAATTTGCAAATATTAGTTCCTATAAAACCCGCGCCGCCGAATACCACCAAATTCTTCATAGCAAGCTTCTCTTTTGTTTTTAATATTAGCATATTTAGGCAGGATATTATGAAGCAAGTAAACCGATGACAAGCAGGAATATTCTGTTAGAATACAATAAGGCTATGAAGGCGGCAGTTGATATTATTTTACCTGCCTATCATGAGCAGGAAAATATTGCGGCAGTAATTGCCGGAATTAATAAAGAGGTAAAAGCAGCGCATAATATTAAGATAATTCTTCAGGACAGGAAAGATCCGACATTTCCGGTAATCAAAAAACTCCAAAAGAAAAATAGACGGATTAAAGTTTATTTTACCCCCGACGGAGTTGGCCTGGCTAAGGCTTTAAAAACCGGTTTTCAAAAAGTAACCACCCCCCTGGTGGTGGAAATGATGTCCGACAGCTCAGACGACCCCTCTTCTATCGACCGGATGATTAAAAAAATTAACCGGGGATATGATCTGGTTTGCGCCTCTAGGAATATCCGCGGGGGAAAAAGACTCCATGCCCCGCTGTTAAAGAAAATGCTTTCTTTCGGTGGTTCGGTGAGCCTGCAATATCTTACCGGTTTAAAAACCAGCGACGCCACCAACGCTTTTAAATGTTTCCGCCGGGATTTATTAAAGGAAATTAAATTAGAAAGTAACCGGGGGTTTGAACTGCCCCTGGAGTTAACCGTAAAAGCGCATTATCTGGGAAAGAAAATCGGCGAGGTTCCCACCGTTTGGAGGGAAAGGAAAAACGGCAATTCCCATTTTAAAATATTTAATTTATTACCCCATTATTTGCGTTGGTATTTTTGGTCCATTGAAAAAAATGTAACCAGAATGCTTACTTAAATGCCTGATTTTCCCCCCTTAAACAGATGAAAGAAAAAGAAATTTACCGGATAAGGTTTGCGAAAAGAGATAAAGAAAATTTGCTCTGGCAAATACTGGTCCGCGAGTACTTTCAGCGGTTTATTTATTCCCAGGATACCGTTTTAGATATGGCCTGCGGTTACGGCGAATTTATTAACCATATTAATTGCGGCAAAAAATTTGCGCTGGATATCAACCCCGAAATGGCAAAATTTCTCAAACCCGATATCAAATTCCTCAACTCTATGTCCTCGGTAATTAATCTTCCTGACAAAAGTATCGCTAAAATATTTGCCAGTAATTTTTTCGAGCATTTAGAGAGAAAACAGATAATCTCGACCATTGCCGAACTTAAGCGTGTACTTAAAGAAGGCGGAGAAGTTCTGGTATTACAACCCAATATACGATTCCTGACGCGGGATTACTGGATGTTTTTTGACCACCTTACCCCTATTGATGACCGCGCCTTAGACGAAATATTCCGGGTTTACGGGTTTGAAGTCAAAATGAAAATTTTGCGTTTTCTTCCTTTTACTACTAAAAGCCGTTTCCCCCAAAATAGTTTTTTAATCAGTCTGTACCTTAAACTGCCGATGCTTTGGCGATTATTGGGTCGGCAGAGCTTCATTATCTATCGTAAATGTGAGGCAGCCTAAAATTTTTATATTATTCCTGTTTTTCCTAATACCTTTCCTCTTCTTCTTTTATACTCACGGGCTTAATTACACGTTCGCCGATGAGTTTTATGTCCTAAATTCGGCCCAAAGACTTTTCCACGGTGAAGTTCCTTACCGTAATTTCTTAGTTACTTACAATCCGGGGTCTTTTTTCATTACCGCCCTGGGCTTTAGGATATTCGGCGATAGTGTTTTGGGAGGCAGATTAATGGCTTTAATATTTGCCCTTCTCACGGCGATAAATTTGTATTTCTGCGCCGGTTATTTGCATAAAAATAGCTATCTAAGATTTGTTCCCGTTCTTGTTTTTTTATCCTGGGGGCCAATTCACTTAAATTATTCATCAGCTACCATGTACGCGATCTGGGGCGGCACTCTAACTTGCTTATTATTGTTAAGGGCAAAACGAAAAGCTGTCGCCGGGATGTCTCTCTTTTTAGCAGGGGTGACGGTATTTCTCACTTTCCTATTTAAACAAAACTTCGGGGCCGCGCTGATTTTGACCTGTTTTACGGCTTTTATCTTTAACAAACGGTTAAGGAATAGAAGATCAGCCGGGCTAATTATAGCGGGATTAAGTCTTGGGGCGTTAGTATTTTTGCTTTATCTTTGGATTAGCGGATCAATCCGACAATTCGGGGAAAACCTCTACTTTTATAGTTTTCAAAAGATTATTTTAGAAGGTCAAGCCAGCACTCCCTTTATTTATCCGGGAACATTGCCGGAGGTATTTATTAAAACCGGCTTCTATCTTTTGCCCCTCCTTGTTTCCGTTACGGCAATTTTCTTTGTCTCGCCGTTCGGGCGGGAGCTGCTTTTCCTACCCGTATTTTGCCTGACGTATTATTTCCTGGGAATTAGGCCGGTAACCGACTTCATCCACGTGGCTCCCTTATTATCCCTCAGCGGGATAAGTCTGCTCATGCTTCTTAAAACGAAAAATTTGGTAATTAAAGCCTTAGTTGGTTTAGGGATATTTATGACGATTTCCGGGGGAATATATACCGCCCTGTTTTGGGGCTACTTCCGTTGGGGGACACCAATTTTACAGAATAATTACTGGTTGCCGGACAAGCGTCTTGCCGTTTGGGTCGATGATAAGACTTATCGGGAGTTTCCCCGATTTGTTAACACTCTTAATAAATATAGTCAGGCCGGTGATGCTGTTTTCGCGGACTATTACGCGCCCTGGATTTATTTTTTAACGGACCGTAAAAATCCTACCAGATTTGATTATCTTAATAGCGCTTTTTTAAATCCGGGTTATGAAGAAGAAATAATCGACTCGCTTAATCGTCGGGGGGTAACGCTTATTATAACCGGGGCGGAAACAGAAGCCAAAAACAACCGCTTAAATAATTTTATTGAAGAGAACTATCAGCCGGTTGCCAAAGAGGGCGCTTATGTATTTTGGACCCGGCGCGGTTTGGCAGTGCGGCTAAGGAGTTAGTATCAATGTTCCAATGGCCGTTATCATCCATCCTGATAAGTTTCAGGCGTTTTAAGTTATGCAGGGTTTCGTCAATTTCTTCCCGGGACGGTCCATAGCTTCCGTTTATTACCAACTCCCTGACCGGTTCAGGAGCCCGATGACAAAGGGTGTTAAAACGGTGTGCGGTGGTATTAAGCTGGTCGGGTTTTGGATCTTCAGCGGTACACATATAGATATCAATGTATATCAAAATACTTTTAGAGAACCGCCATTTTAAGATATCGCGGGACTTTTTTCAAGTAGTTGGGGTTTGACTTTCCCTAAAAAAGAGGCTCTAATGGAGAGCATGACGGGAAGGATAGTATGTCCGCGATGCGGAGAAGAAATAGAGGTTAGTGAAGCGCTGCGCCACCAGATAGAGGAGGAGGCGGTTGGCTTAGAAAAAGAGAAACACGCCCAGGATATCGAGAAGATAAAAAAGCTGGTAAGCGAACAGGCGGAAAAAAGGCTCAGGGAGGAAATGGAATTTAAACAAAAGGAGCATCGCGAAGAAATAGCGGAGGCGGAAAAAAGGAACCGGGAGTTACAGGAGCAAATATTAGAAATGACACGCACCCTGCGGCAAATCCGCAAAGAGGCCGAAGAAAGTCGGCTGAAATTGGAACAAAAATTAGCCGCAGAAGAAGAAAAAATACGCCAGGAAGCAAAAAAACAGGCGGAGGAGGAACAACACCTAAAAAACCTGGAAAGGGAAAAGCAATTGCAGGACGCTCTAAAGACTAACGAGGAGCTGCGGCGGAAGCTGGAACAGGGTTCGCAGCAAACCCAGGGAGAAGTATTGGAACTGGAACTGGAGAGAGAGTTGCGGGAGACGTTTCCTAACGACGAGATAAAACCTATTGCCAAGGGGGTAAGGGGCGGCGACATTATCCAAAAGGTCATTGACCGTAACGGACGCAGTTGCGGGACGGTTCTCTGGGAGCTTAAAAACGCCAAATGGCAGGCTAATTGGATAGCTAAATTGCGGGAAGACCAACGCAACCTGAAAGCCGAGGTGGCGGTTCTGGTCTCGGCTGCGCCGGTAGAAGACGTTCCCGTTTTTGTTTATCGCGAAGGGGTTTGGATTTCCGGACGGGCAGCGTCTCTGGCCCTGGCCTATGCTTTAAGGTATAACCTGATTCAAATTTTTAATCTGAAGACGGCCGCCGTGGGAAAAAACGAGAAAATGGAAGTAATTTATAATTACCTCTCGGGAATCGAGTTTCGCCAAAGAGTGGAAGCGATCGTCGAATCGTTTTCCGAAATGCAGGCAGAGATTGAGCGGGAAAAGCGCTGGTTTTCCAGCAAATGGGCGCGTCAGGAGAAAAGTTTACGCCGGGTAATCGACCATACCCATGGTATGTATGGGGACCTTCAGGGGATCATGGGTACCTCTTTACCGGAACTTAAAGCCGGTAATATAAATAGTATAATCAGTAAAGAGGATGCGGAAGATAATTGATATCGGTTTGTCCCTGGTAGCAATTTTATTAGTACTGTTTAATATTTATATTTTCCTTGTTTATCCTCATATTTTTATCAATAACAGTAAAGCCCCCGAACAGAGCAATAGAGAGCCCCCCAAACGCACGGCTTATATAGACATTGGCGATAACCGTATGGCCGTAGAAGTGGTTACCAAGCAGGTGGATATGGCACAGGGCCTGTCGGGGCGCAAAAGTATGCCGCGGAATCAGGGCATGCTCTTTGTTTTTAATCAACCCGGGAATTATTATTTTTGGATGAAAGGAATGAACTTTCCCCTGGACATCCTTTGGATAGATCAGAATTTTCAGGTGGTCGATATCACAAAAGAAATTTCCATTAATGATTTTCCGGTTAATTTCAGCTCCCGGGTGCCGGCGCAATATGTCCTGGAAGTCAATGCCGGTTGGACCCAGGAGCACGGTGTGGGTTTGGGGACTACCGTTGATATTCGCGATGCTTTAAATTAGATTAAGGGGGACGATGAAAAGAACTTATTTATTAGCGGGGGCGATAATTATCATAGCGGTCTTTTCCGTTGCCGCCACCCTAATTTACCTTAAAATTACGGGCAGGATAATCAGCCCGCCGGCTTCTCCGCCGTTAAGTTCTTCAGCCGAGAGTAATTTAGTTCCCTTTCATTCGGAAAAAGAATTCAGGGATTATATAGCTAAAGCCCAGGAGCAATCGGGAATCACCAACGGAGAGCCGAGGTTAATGTTAGGGGAGGCCTTGCCTTCCACAGGCGCGCTGGCGCCGAAAGCGGGGGCGATGGATATAGGAGCGGTTCCGCAGCGGGTTTCCGAAACAAACGTCCAGGTAAAGGGTATCGACGAGCCGGATATCGTTAAAACCGACGGTCAGGAAATTTATTTTTCCGCCCAAACCACTTATCCTATCAGAATTATGCAGGGTACCTCGGTAAGCGCGCTTGGCGTTCCCTCCGCTCCGGAAAAAATAGCCCCGGGTACTTTACCCATACCCCAAGAGGGGAGCGGAGTGAATCTTATCCGGGCTTTTCCGCTTAACCAATTGGCTAAAGAGGCAAAACTGGATAAATCGGGAGACTTGCTCTTAAGCGGGAAGACTTTGGTTGTTCTCTCTTCGGATAATAAGATTAACGCTTATAATGTTGCCGATCCGGCAAAACCGCAGTCCGTCTGGCATTACGAGGCTAAAGACAACAGCTCAATAGTTACCGCCCGTTTATATAAAGACCGTATTTATTTAGTAATGAGGACCGGGGTGAATAACTCTCATCCCTGCCCGGTTTTACCTTTATCTTTCGGGGAAAAAGCGCTGAGTATCCCCTGCGTTGAAATTTATCACCCCCAGGGAACGACGCCGGTAGATGCAACCTATACGGTCCTGACAATCAACCCCGCCAGCGGAGAGGTAATGAAAAAGGTTTCTTTTGTCGGTTCCGCCGGGACTACAAATATTTATATGTCGGAAAATAATATCTATGTCGGTTTTACCCTTAGGGGAGATACGGTTTCCTTCCTCCTGAATTTTTATCTGCAGAACAAAGATTTAGTTACCCCGGAAATTATCGCCCACCTGGAAAAATTAACGGGTTTGGATATTTCGGCGGCAGCCAAAAACACGGAATTGTCCGTCGTTCTGGAAAATTACCGTAACTCCATGGACAATGACGCCCGCCTGAAATGGGAAAACGAAATGCAGAACCGCCTGAACGATTATCTTAAGAAGCATAACCGGGAGCTCGAAAAGACCGGATTGGTACGGATCGGGACGGATAATTTGGCTATCGAAGCTACAGGCAGCGTTCCCGGGAGCCTTTTAAACCAATTTGCCATGGATGAATATCAAAAGAATCTTCGTCTGGCTACAACTGTCGGCGGCGGCTGGTGGGGGGCGGGTATGGGGGCGGCGGGAGAAAGCGCTAACGACCTCTATATTTTGGATCAGAATCTGAATATTAAAGGTGCGGTTAAAGATTTGGCCGCAGGAGAAAGAATTTACGCAGTCCGTTTTATCGGCAACCGGGGGTATCTGGTCACCTTTAAACAGGTTGACCCCTTTTTCGTCGTAGACCTTTCTGATCCCTCCGGTCCCCGGGTACAGGGACAATTAAAAATACCCGGCTATTCTTCCTATCTTCATCCCTTAAAAGATAATCTGCTTTTAGGGGTAGGGATGGAAAATCAAAAAGTTAAAGTGGTGCTTTTCGACGTCAGCAATACCGAAAACCCCCAGGAGGCGGATAAATATAATCTGGACGAGTATTGGACGGATGTCAGTAATACTCACCACGCTTTCCTGGCTGATCCTAAACACCAAATATTTTTTCTGCCGGGAAGCCGCGGCGGTTATATTTTTTCCTACGCCGGCAATAAGTTAACAATGGTTAAGGCAGTCAGCGGGATAAACCCCCGGAGAGCCTTGTATATTAATGATTATTTATATATTCTAGCGGATAATAAAATAGTAGTAGTAAATGAAAACGATTGGCAGAGCGTTAACCAATTGGAACTCTAGGGGTTTCCCTCTCCCGTTATTAGTTATCCTGCTGGCCTTAATGATCCGTCTTCCGTTGTATCACACTCCGTATTGGCGTACGGATGATACCGGCGAGTATCTGAATGTGGCGCGGAATCTCGCCCTGGGGAGGGGGCTGACCCAAAGCGTAAAATTCCGTCTCTTTCAAACCGATCCGGTGATTACTTCGGCTTTAAAGGGCCGTCCCGTGGCGACGGCGATCGCGCTCTCTTTTTTATTACGCATTAAAAACGATGCCTATTTTCTCCAACTGGGTTATTTATTGCTTAATGCTTTAAACGCCGGTTTGGTTTATCTTCTTTGCCGCTCTTTCTTTTCCGCAAAATTATCCTTCTTCGGCGGATTATTGGCGGCTTTTAACCCCAATATGTTTGTTAACAGCCGCCTGATTCTTTCGGAACCGCTGTTAATATTCTGGGTACTTATAGCGATGGTTGTATTTTTCAGGATGCGGGAACAAGCGGGCAAGTATTTTATTCTGGGAATATTGGCGGGGCTTGCTTATCTTACGCGCCTGGAAGGCCTATTTATATTGCCGGCTTTCGGCTGGTCTTTAAAACGAAAGCCTCGTTATCTGTTCTTGCTGTTTCTGGGATTTTTACTAACCGCTTTGCCCTTCTTTTATCTTAATTTCCGCCTCAACGGGAATCCTTTATTTACCTATAACGAGATCTATTTTCGGGTAAGATCCCTTCAGGAAGCGCTGGGCGGAGGTTTTGAGCGCCCTATCCCCGCGATCGCGGAATTTGTCCGCCAAAACTATCTTTGGATTATCAGCAGGCTTGGCATTAACCTCATAAACCACCTGAATAGTTTTATGACTTTCGGTTATTTCGGCCCTTTAATATTTTTTGTGCTCTATGGTTTTCGCCGGTGGCAAAAATTCAGTCCGCTGCTGATTTTTAGTTTCCTGACCCTGGGTTTGTACACGCTCTTGTGGGCGGCGATTTTTGAGCGCGAAAGGCATTTTATAGTTATTTATTTACTGCTCTTGCCGCTGGTATTGCAGTTTTTAAAAGAGTTTTCCCGTTGGCCGCTACCCTCGGTGGTTAGCGTACTGACACTGAGCGTTTATCTGGTTTTGGATATACACAGAATCTTCTGGGCCCGTAATACCGAACCGCAGATTGATATCTGGAATCGTTTGGAGAAACAGGAGGTTTACCGTTGGATAGACAAGCATACTGCCCCGTCAGCAATTTTTGCCACCACCAACGCCCTGCAGTTTAATATCTTTGTTGACCGGCCGGCGATTCTTGTACCCGATAATTTATCCAAAGATAATTTCGTCCGCTTTATCCGGGAGTACCGGGTAAAATATTTTTTGTGTGAAAGGGAGAAAGGCTACGGATTTTTCCGGGACCGGGGAAGATTGGTGGCGGATTTTGCCGGGGCCCGGATATATTGCGTTTCTGATTGTGATTAAAGCAGATAAAACGTCTCTCGGGGTGCTGGCGGTTATGACGGCCATCACTATTGTCATAACCTGGCCTTTAATTCTGCATTTAGATACCCTGGTGGTTGACCGCGTTGACGGCTTGCTAATTACCTGGTATCTGAACTGGGTTATTCATGCTTTAACTTCCGGAGGGGAGGGACTCAGGAATTTTTATAACGCCAATATCTTTTTTCCGGCCGGAGGCACCTTAGCCTTTTCGGATTTTATGCTTCCGGAAGCGATTTTGGCGATGCCTGCCGTCTTGATATTTCACGAACCCCTGCTGGCTTATAATCTTAATCTCCTGGGCGGTTTCATCCTCACCGGATGGGCGGTTTTTCTGCTGGTACGTTATTTGTCGGGAAAAGCGGATTTAGCTTTTTTTATCGCTTTGCTTTTTACCTTTTCCCCGTTCCGCTTTGTTTATCTGGTGCATTTACAACTGCTTAATTTCTGGCCGGTAATATTAGCGATATATTTTTTGCTGCGGAAAAGATACTTTCTCTATGCCCTCTTTTTTGGGATCTCCTCCCTTACCACCGCCCTTTTTCTGTATTTTTTACTGTTGACCGCCGGGTTGTGGTTTCTTTGGCAAAAAAAGGAACGTGTGGCAATAATAAAGTCTACGCTAATCGCGGGACTGTTTACCGCCCCGTTTCTTTTACCCTACTTTTTTGTCTCCCGGCAATACCATTACGTGCGCCCCATTAGAGACGCTATCCATTTTTCCCTGGCCCCGCAGGATTTAGCCGGACAATTTTTCCCCGGTTGGGTATTTATAACGCTTTTTTTAGGGACCCTGGCGATGCTAATCTCAACTTTTAGGAAGTCGAAAAAAATAGATATTTTACCCAGGGAGATAAGTTACTGGTTTATATTAGCCCTCTTGGCTTTTGTTTTAGCGTTGGGCCCGGCGCTGCATATTTTTAAAAATACGGTTCATATCGGCCCCCTGCCGGCGCTGCCTCTGCCTTATGCTCTTTTTTATTACCTGGTGCCGGGATTTTCCGGTTTTCGAACACCTTCCCGCTGGCTGATCCTCTCTTTTTTAGCGGTTTGCGTCGCAACGGGAATGATCTTACGCAAGCATCTCCGCCCGAAAATATTATTATTGTTTTCTCTCTTAGTGCTTTTCCAAATTAAGTATCCGCTCTCTTTTTACCCGGTTCCCAAACCCGCCTCTTTTCCGCCGGAGCAGGTTTGGTTGAGCACGCTGAAAACGACCCTGCCCCTGATTCAATTCCCGATTTACCGCTGGGACGATTCCCAATTGGAAAGGGAAACCCTGAGGGAATATTACTCCACCATTCATTGGCAGCCGATGTTTAACGGTTATTCCGGCTTTTCTCCAAAGGAGTGGGAAGTAAAGGTCCGCTGGCTGCAGGCAAATTTTCCTTCCGCCGCGACGATTCAATATTTGCAGGACCAGAAGATTAAATTGGTTTTGGCTCCGGTATCGTGGGAAGCAAAAATCAGCAGGTATCCGGCCCTGAAGTTAATTAAATCTTTCCCCCAAACCGATATCTACGCCATCGGCGAATAAGCCAGATTCCGTAGGGAACCAGGAGCAAACAGAAGAGCAGCAGTCTTATCTTATTGTGCGGATCAAAATAGCCCAGATAAAAATAGGGCAGATATCTGACCAAAGCTGCCGCCGATAAGGACCAGAGAAGGTAGCGAACGCTACGGTAGTTAATCAAAAGACTGCCGAAGGTAAGAGGCAAAAAAAGGTACCAGGGGTTAATTGACCAGCGGGCTATAATGATCGCCGCACCGCCAAAGCCTAAACCTAAAAATAGCCAGGCCAGCTGCCTGGCCGTAAGTGGCAGGAAATAAAGCAAGAGATATATTAGCCCCAGCGGCAGGGAAACGATCTTTGCTCCGAGGGAAAGCAGGAAAGAGAACCCGGAAAATAAGTAACGTTTACGCAGCAGCAGGAGGAAAGCCAAAAGAGCGAAAAAGGTCATGACCGTATCGGTATGCGGGCTGACAATCGACTCCATAATAAAAAAGGGGTTAAAAGCGGTAAAAATCAGCACCGGCCGGAAGTTGACTTTTAAGTTTATGGCCAGCTTTTTCAGCAAGAAAAGGTTACCGAGGAAAAGGGCCGCCAGAGCGGATTTGAAAAGAAACATCAGGAAGGTAATATTCCCCCGGGCGAGATAATAAAGCGCGCTCGATAAAGCAATCCAGGTTGGTCCGTAACGGCTGGCGCTGGTTGGCCAGTGGTTATAGGGGAGCAGGGGATCGGAAGGGAAATCCCGGGGTAGTACGAACCAGGGGTTTTTGTGGTAGAAAGCGGTTATCTTGGCGTAAAGCAGGTAACTGAAGATATCGTGCGAAAGAAACGCCGGGTAAGTCATAAGGCCAAAAACGATAATCAGGACGAAAAGAGCAATGAGCAGCGGTCTCGGGGTTAGATATTGCCGGTAAGAGAGGAGAAAATAAGCGGCGAAAAGCAGCAGCAAAATCAGGAAAAAGAGGTTACCGGAAAAGTATCGTTCCTGTGTTCCCAGGTAAACCATCCGGTCCTGAAATATTTTAAAGGCGGGATTAGAAAGCAGGTAAAAACCCGGGTCGGCCTGGGAATAGGAAAAAATAAAAAGCAGCGGAAGTGTTACCAGGTAAAGAAATAAGATAAAATAGGACCACATGCTGACAGTGGCTATTTTAACGCATAATGAGGAAAAAAATATTGAGCGTTGTCTGCGGTCCGTCATTTGGGCGGGGGAGATCCTGGTAATTGATGATTGTTCCGGAGATCAAACGGCCGCTCTCGTCTCCCGCTTCAGCAGGGAAAATCGCCATTGCCATTTGCTTACCAGGAAGTTAAACGGTGATTTTGCGGCCCAACGCAATTTTGCTCTCAGTAAAACGGCGGGGGATTGGATTTTATTTTTGGACGCTGACGAGGAGGTTACCCCGGAATTGGCCGCGGAGATACAACAAACACTGGCCGGTACACCCTGCGTTGGATATTTTATAAAAAGGAGTGATAGTTTTCGGCAACGGATGCTGCGCCACGGCGAAACCGGCCGGGTTAAGCTTTTGCGTCTGGGTAGAAAAGAGGCCGGTTTCTGGAGACGGAAAGTGCACGAGTTTTGGGATATTAAAGGAAAGACGGGGGAGCTTAAAACTCCTCTTATGCATTATCCCCACCCAACGGTCAGGGATTTTCTGGATAGCGTAAATTATTACAGCGGGATTGACGCCGGGGAACTTGCGAAAGAGGGAAAAAGCTTTCGCTACTGGCGGGTGGTGATAAACCCTTTGGGAAAATTTCTTCAAAATTACCTTTTAAAAAGGGGACTTCTCGACGGGGAAGCGGGTTTAGTCATGGCTTGGCTGATGAGCTTCCAGTCCCTGGTTGTCAGGGTAAAAATGTATGAGCAGAATTTATAAGATAATCGCTCTATTTTGGGTCGGCGCTGTTCTGCTCGGATATGTTCTGATGCTCTTATGCCGGGGAAATATTTGCTTAAGGTAGGATTGCTCTTTTTGCTGGCGGCTGCTTTGGCGGTAAATCTTTTAAGTGCTTTTGGTCCGGAAATGGGTTTTGACGCCCTCTGGTACCATTTGACGATCCCTAAATTATACCTCGCGGCCCGCGCTGTTTATCATATCCCCGGGGGTTTGCTCTATTACAGCGAGATGCCGCGCCTGACGGAAATGATCTTTCTATTTTTATTAAAATTCTTCCCGGCGGGGCGGGAAACCGGTCCGCATCTTCTGGGGTGGGCGGCGGGAGCGGGCAGCGCCGGGATTTTGTACTTATTGGCCCGTAAATATCTTGAGGAAACCTACAGCCTGCTAGCAGTGCTGATTTTTTACGTGACTCCCCTGGTCGGTTGGCTTTCGGGGAGCGCCTATATTGATTTAGAAAGAACCTTTTGGGAAATCTTGGCCTTGTATCTTTTGCTGAACAGGAAAATTTTCTGGTCAGGGATAGCTTTGGGGCTGGCAATTGCCAGCAAAACCCTGGCTCTCGGAACCGCAGGAATATTATTACTGTTAGGCCTTATGGTATATCGGGATCTGAAGAAAATATTGCTGCTTACCGTTACCGCCGGCGTAGTCGCGCTTCCCTGGTTTGTATCCGCCTATTTAAATACCGGCTATCCTTTTTACCCCCTGGGAGCGGATATTCTGGATAAAAGCCATCGTCTGGTGTTTCAATTTCCGGGTTTAATAACCGATTTTGTCAAACTGGCAATAGGGTCCGCCGACCCCATCAGCCCTTTATTTCTGATGCTTTTGCCGTTTTTAATCATATTTCGCAAAAACATGCCGAAGAATAGTTATCCCCTGATTATTTATTCCGTTTTAGCTTATTTGGTTTGGTGGCTAATTCCGCGCACGGGGGGCGGCCGTTTCCTTTTGCCCTATTTGCCGGTCTGGGCTTTGCTAAGCGGCCTCGTAATTAAAAATATTCCGGACCGTTTCCTGCGCCGCTTATTGTTCGCGGGTGCGCTGGTTATCGCGGTCCTTAATTTGTTTTACCGGGGAATCGCGACTTTTCGCCTGTTGCCGGTTATTTTGGGCCGGGAAACGCGCACAGCGTACCTTTGCCGTAATTTAGCTAAGCTCCCGGGGACTTTTTACGATTGTTCCGGGTGGTTTGCGGACCATATTCAAAGTACCGACCTGGCTTATGTATCCGGCGTGCATAACCTTTATTATCTTGATTTTCCCTTCGTTGAGGAATCTTGGTACCGGGGAGAGAAAGTCGATTATTTAATCGTTCCGGACGGCCCCTGGAGTGAAAATACGGAGACTTTATACCGGAGTTACCGGTGGCAGGAAGTTTATCGGGATAACCGCCAAAAATTGATAGTATATCGTTTATGAAGGTTTATTTAACCGTCCTCTTGGCAATTTTTGTCCTGGGACAATTGGGAAGGATTAATCTCCCGGGAAATGAGGTGGCCCTCCCTTTAAACGATTTGGCGGTGGGACTGGTAGTTCTGTCCGGATTAATAACCAAGCGGCGGCTGATTAAAAATTGGTTTTATCATCCTTTATTCCGGGCTTTACTGGTTTTTGCCGTAGCGATAGTTTTATCGCTTTTTGTTAACCTTCCGAACTTAACCATCCGGCAATTGGCAATTGCGGGACTCTATCCGCTGCGCTTTTTTGTCTATGCCGGACTATATTTCGTTTTTAAAGACGGCTCCCGGGAGGAAAATATTTATTTGCTCAAATTGTTTACTATCGCGATCTTGGCTGTCGCCATACTCGGCCTATTACAATATGTATTCATTCCCGACGTTTCCTTTTTAGCCCAATGGGGCTGGGATGATCATTATTACCGTCTTGTCGGGACTTTCCTTGACCCCGGTTTTACCGGAGCGATCCTGGCCCTGGGACTGCTAATGGTTTTCCAGGGGCAGAGAGTCTTAAATCCGGGCCGGTTTTATTATTGGCCAATCATGGCGGTTATCTACATGGCACTGGCTTTGACCTATTCCCGGGCTTCATACCTAATGTACCTGGCGGCTTTTGCCGTTATAGCCTTCTTTAAAAGATCGCCGAAGATCCTGGTGGTCGCCGCTTTGGTAATAGCCGTAACGATCCCCCTGCTACCCCAGTCCACGGGTGAAGGAACCCGTCTGTCACGCGAGAACAGCATTTATGCCCGGATACAAAACTGGCAGCAAAGTCTGCGGATCTGGACTATCAGCCCCGTTTTGGGAGTCGGTTTTGATGCCTATCGTTATACCCGGGAAAAGTTAAATCCCGAGCTTAGCCAGTCATTAGCCGTAAGCCACGCGGGAGCGGGCGCGGATTCCTCTCTCTTATTGGTTCTGGCAACAACCGGCCTAGTCGGTTTTATTTGTTTTCTTAACCTGCTCCGGGTGATGTGGCTGACGGGGAGAAATAATCTGATTTTTACGGCCGGTTTATTGGCAATCCTTATCCACAGCTGGTTTAACAATACGCTCTTTTATCCCTGGGTTATGGAGTGGCTCTGGCTGATGCTGGCTGTCAGGGAGAATATTTAACGGTCAGCTCCTTGGAGGTTTGGTTACCGGCGGGGTCAGCGGCGGTAATTTTTAGTTTGTTATCGCCGTTATTTAAATTGAGGAGGTAAGAAAAAGAGCCGTCGCCTCCGACGATGGCCAGATGGTCGTTAACGGTAACGCTGTTGCCCGCATCTGTTTTACCCCGGACATTAAAAGGATTTGCCTTGATCGTATCCCCGTCTTTAAGGTTATCCAGATCTAATTTCGGATCTTTGTTGCTGTAATTAATGGTGTAGATTTCAGAGCGGTCGCTCTTTTCTCCGCTAGAAGAGATAGCCCGGGCCTCAAAAGAATTTTGGCCGGTATTTAAAGTTATCTCGTAACTGAAATTACCGTTATCCTCGGCAAGAGTGGTTCCCAGCAGGTTGTTATCCTGATAAATTTCTACGGTTATCCCCGGATCGGCGACACCGTTAAGCTTTATTTGCGCCGATTTGGTGGCGGTATATTCTTGGGAAAAGCGCGGAGCGGTAGGGGCGATACCGCGGTCTTCGGCAACTTTTACTTTGGGCCGGAACGAGCTGATGATTGTGGAAAGATTAAAAACCAACGGCAACCCAAAAAAGACAATTAAAATTACCAGGGCCAGAGTGGCTCCCAAAAGCAGATAGGACTGCCTTCGGCTGGTTCGGTCGTACCTGCGCTGTAATCGGGAGTAATAAGACATGGATTGCTTATATTTTAGCAGGTCTTGTCTTGGAGCCGATGGTGAGAATCGAACTCACAACCTACTCTTTACGAAAGAGTCGCTCTACCATTGAGCCACATCGGCTAAAGCTTACGGGTGAAATAACCGCCCTGCAGCTTAGAAATGTCGACTTCTACCCGTATTTTAACAATTCCGGTTAAAGTTCGCTATTAAATTTCTTTATATTCTTTGACGGTGATAATTGAGGCGCTGACTTGTTCCCGGGAGCCTTTTGCTTCCATCACGTAATGTTCGAAGCTCATCATGCGGTTATAATCGGTTACCCTTTCCGTAAATTCCTTACCGGAAATGTGGTCTAACTCATGTTGAATTACCCTCGCCAGTAAACCGTCACAGCGGAGCTGGAATTTTCGCCCTTCTTTGTTAAAAGATTCAACAGTAATTTCTTTACGCCGCAGAACCGGAGCCAACAACTGGCCGTTAATGACGCAACCGCAACCTTCAAAAATGACGGTTTGCTCCAAAGATAGCTGGACAAGCTTGCTGTTAAAAAAATATCTTAAATCGTCTGCCTGGTCGGCAATCCTTGCCTTGGTGGGACGGGGTTCGGTGATAAAAATATCATAATTTACTCCTATCTGCGGGGCCGCCAGGCCTATAAGATCGTTCGCCCGCATTGTTTCCACCAGGTCCAATAAAACCTGTTGTATTTTATTATCAGCAAAATTCGTTACCGGTTGATTCGGTGCGCGGAGCAGAGCGTCGCCTATTTGTAAAACTTTCTTGACCACTTTATAAAATAATAACACAGTTATCTTAAGTTGCCAATTCTCTGGTAAAATAGCCTTATGTTGATTGACGAGGCCATAATTGCCGTTTCCGGGGGGCATGGCGGACCGGGGAAAGCCTCTTTTTTTAAAAAAGGGCGCGGTCCCGACGGCGGCAACGGAGGCAAAGGGGGAGATTTATACTTTCGTTCTACCAGCGATCTGATGGCCCTTAACCGTTATGCCAGCAAAAAATCCTTCTCCGCTGCGGATGGAGAAGCGGGCAGTTCCAACAAAAAGGCCGGTCAAAAAGCAGCGGATTTGATTCTTACCGCGCCGGTCGGAACCGACCTGGTTGATTTAGATACCGGGGAAGTTTTTTCTCTGAACTTACCCAACCAGCTTATTTTGCTCTGTACGGGGGGGGTGGGGGGACTGGGAAACGCTGACCGGGCTAACTCCCGAATGACCACCCCGCTTAAAGCCCAGCCGGGTTTACCCGGGCAAAACAGACATTTAAAATTAACCCTGAAATTAATAGCCGATTTTGGCCTGGTAGGCTTACCGAACGCGGGGAAAAGTTCTCTTTTAAACGCCCTGACCAATGCTTCCGCAAAAGTCGCTGATTATCCTTTTACCACTCTGGAACCCAATTTGGGGGTGGTGGACGGACGGGTTATCGCGGATATTCCGGGACTGATTGAGGGGGCCTCGGGCGGCAAGGGTTTGGGAGACCGCTTTTTAAAACATATTGAAAAGGTCCCGGTAATTTTGCACTGCGTAGCCTCCGACAGCCGGGATATTTTAGGCGATTATCAAACGATCAGAAACGAGCTGGGGCAATATAATTCCGCGCTGCTGGAGAAAAAAGAAATTGTTTTAATAACCAAATCCGACCTGGTGGATAAAAAAGGGTTAAGCCAACTTTCCAAATCTCTGGGCAAAGTAAATAAAAATATTTTAGTCGTATCCGTTTTAGACGACCAAAGCCTCGCCGACTTAAAGAAGCAACTTCTTGCCTAAGGAGCGGGAGAGGCAAATTATTTTGAACCCCCGCCCGATCAGATCCTTATAGGGTACAGATACAATTGGTGCCGTTTTGAAGGCTTCCTTGAAGGTGGAATATCAAAGTCCATCGGGAAATTTTCGTTTAGATATTCACTAACTTCATCATAAATTTCACAAACATCAAGCTCGTGTCCTATCTGCTCATCTAATTTGGACAATTTACCATCTAATGGGTATATTTTACCACTTTTGGAGCCTATTTCCCTTGCTAAATCGACAAATTATAGTAATCTGCTTGACAATTGCTTGTGAAAGGTTTGTAATCAGAATATGAAGAGGGTTTTGGCAAGTACCATCGCTTTATTGTTGTTTTTAAGTTTTACCATTGGAATTGTCAACGCCGGTTATGTTAGTGGTTACTATCGCAGGAACGGAACTTATGTGCGACCTTATTACCGGAGCAACCCGAACGGACTGAGGTATGACAATTACAGCTACAGATCGGGACAATCTCTGTATAATAACAGCTACGGACGCTACAATACTTACAAATGGAATACCCCGAGCTGGTCGACGCAATCTGACTATTATAGTGGCCTAAACTCCTATCGGAGTAGATGGGGTTGGTAGAATATTCCCCTGAATAATATGGGTAGGCTGGTGAGATGGTTGCTCTGCCCTGGTCTTCTGGTTTGGATTTATTTTTTTGCTATTTCCCCGGGAGGGGTAGTTGCACGTAGCGGATGTTGCTCATGGCATGGAGGGGTTTGTGGTTGCGAATGTTGTGATGGAACACCCCTATCAGCAACATGCGCCCCTTATTATCCTGAATGTAGTGGATATGGTACTTATCAACCTCCCCCCCTCTTGTCCCTTAATGTCTACTTACAACAGCCTATCTGGTCAATGCGAATGTATGAGCGGATATGTTGCGTCTGGGAATACTTGTATCTCAAAAAACCAAGCATGCATTAATAAGTACGGGGTAATGGCCCAAGAAGATTATCTTTCCGGTGGGTGTAAATGCGTATATGGATATGTTTTTAATGATTCTAGTACCTCTTGCATCAGTGGTAGCCAATACTGCTCAAATAAGTATGGTTATAATTCCGAATACGATTCTTTAAGCAAAAGCTGTAAATGCCGTTATGGTTATGTTTGGAATACTACCTCGACAGAATGTATTAGCGAGGATGAAGCCTGTCAGAATGAATTTGGGTATAACTCAAAAGCTACAATATCGGGCGATAAGTGCGAGTGCAAATATGGATATGCGTGGAACGAAGCCAAAACGAAATGTATCTCAAATAACGAGGCCTGTCATGAACAATTTGGAGTGATGAGCCAGTATGATTCCCTAAGCGGCGACTGCGAATGTTTATCTGGATGGATTTTCGAAGGCTCAGAATGTGTTCCCGAACCCGTAAAGGCTCCTGTGCTCCCGATTATAAATCAAAACAAACCTACCCCTATTCAAATAGAAGTTAAAGAGAAAATTAAAGATGAAAAGATAAGCACGCCTGGGTCATCCTCTAGCCAGGTAACAAAAAACGACGTTAAGACCCAAGGAGCAGATGAACGAAACTGGCAACAAATTTTTGTTGATTCAATTAGAAATCTTATAAGAAGAATTTTTAAGTTAAAATAAATCGTGGTTTGCTTCTAAATGAGGAAGGGCACTCTTTTAAATTTCCTATTAATGCTATATACAGTGAATATTTATCAAAAATTTATATTCCGTCTTTGATATCGAAAGTTTGGGAAAATTCTGATGAAGAGATAAATAAAATTAATAGCATGAGCAAGATAAAATTACCGATTCAGGCGCTATTGTGCTGTTTTTTTGATAAGTATTTATTAAAGAGATTTCCTCTCTGGTTTGAGCGACAAGCATAAAATCTGAGAAAGCCTTGATAATATGAGATAATTGTGTGGTTATATTAGTGTTACGATTTTCGAGCAAAAGTTTATTATCAGCGTAATTTAGGATTGTATCAAAGGGTTTTAGCACGTTATATCGGACTTTTCTGCCTTCCATTGCCAGCTTCATGTATTGTTCATCATTCATTTTTCAATACCTCCCCCAATAGTTCTGGAAATTCTAATGATTTCATGTCTTCATAAGTGAAATGACTATAATTGTTGAAATCCTTGAAGTTTATGCCCTTTGTCTTAGTACGAAGAATTTCGACAGTTTTAAGTACACTTTTTTGGTCATCACTTGAGTAATATACGGTTATACCATTAGTTTTGTTTACAAGATCAGGATCAATTTCAAAATCGTCAAAGAAATTTTTAGTGTGTTCATGATCTGGGTCTAGCCAAGGGGCAACCAGGACAACTTTGGCTACTTTAATGTTGTGAATACTTAGGTACTTTATAAAGAATCCTGCCCCTGTTGAATGCCCAACAAGTATCGTTTCGGGCCCAATATCAAACCTTTCAACTTCCTTATTCCAAACTTTCCAATTTCGATCAAACGACCATGGTACCTCTGGTGTTGCCGTAGGAATATCGTGTTTCAATAATTGGCCTTGTAGCCAGGGAATCCAATGAGCATTGCTCATGCTTGGTGCTTTGGTGTCGTAGTACTCTGTTTTTGAAGGGCCACCGTGTAGAATAATTGCGTTTTTCATTATCAATACTCCTTACAGGAAGGTATTACACCTTTATATCCCTGTTCAAACTCAATAGTTTTAGCCTGTTTGCAGGCGTCATAAATGCTTTCTTGCACTGCTTTTGCTGCTGCTTGACCAATAACGTCAACTGTAAATAGCGGCCAATCGGGGGTTTCAAAATACTGCCCCATATCATTAAGAGGCTTCTTTATCTCCTCATTAGAAAAGACAAATACAGTATCACCATCGATGGATGTATTCACTGGGTTGATTGCCCTTATTTGACCCTGAGAACCAAAATGGGCAATTCTTTCATAGTTTTCTCTGGTTTTTAGATCAACGTTAATACCCACTATCGAGATAGTAGTGTTCATCTTGTCGCCAGTTACAAAAGTAGTTGTGTCCTCGAATACCTTAAACTTTTTATTTTCATCTCTGTTTCCAGCCAGAATCGTACCATCGGGATTGACCACGTTTCCTAAAGCATTGACCACTGATAAAGCACAGATAATTATTCCGTTTCCTAAATTGATTCTTGCTGATCCAACACCAGCTTTCATTCCTCCATTTTTAGTACCTTTTTCTACATATTGGAACTTGCCTACGACAGTCCCAGTACCAGCTCCGACATTTCCGCTTTCGACAGGTTTGTCTGAAAGGTTATCAAAAGCTTCTGTGCCGTATTTTGGATCATATTGACCTATACGAGTTCCTAGATCAAAGACGATTGCTCCGCTAATGTTTGGGTTATAAATCGCTTCGCTTTTCGCACCCATTTTGTTTTCTATCATTCGTTGCATGATCTCTGACGCACTCATTAAGCCAGTCATGCTTCCGCCAGCTACAAACAATCCCCACCGTCTATTGAAGGATAAACCGTTTCTTAGTAGGTCAGTATTGAAAGTGCCAGCAGCTCCACCATAGGATTTATATGCAACAGGGAATGACTGATCAAACATTACTAGGGTGCAACCAGTTAATTTATCAAGATGTGTGGACTGACCAACCTTAACACCCCTTAATGCTGTAAGTGTATTGTTCATAACTTGATTATATTTTAGCAGAAATCCTTATAATCTGATTTCTTAATATACAAGGGCAGGTAGGCCAAAAGTTTCAAAAAAAGTTTTTAGCTGTGGAAGTTGAATATCAAACTCAATTTTTCGGTTAGTAAATACATCTACAAGGGGGAGCTTTGGGTTTCTGAGCATCACGCACCCTACTAAACGTTTCTGCTAATTCCCTCGCCCTGATTTATCAATTAAAACCCAGAAGTTTATTTCTTTGGGGCTAGGTGAAATTCTTTAAGAAAATTTATATGCTGTTCAATTTAATCCCGAGCCCTATCGATATCTACTTGCGGATCAAATTTTAAGCGAGCTTCAAGAAAATTAACTGTTGCTTGATCAATTTTTCTCTCTGTTTCCGGTGTGACTTTCATCGAAAACCATTCTTCTCTTGCATTATTATAAGCAGCCCTGGCCGTCTCTAATTGTTGACTATTCGATTGTTCTGGCGGTCGCTGAGTATTAGCTTCCATAATGATCACCCCCAATCAGCCATATTT
>JAKBJL010000005.1 GCA_021836035.1 bacterium | reverse complement strand
ACTGGTCATAAGACCACGGTATACCCCATGTCTTAGCTTTGGTAAAGAGTAGGTAATTTTATGAAAATCTGCCGGCAAATTAATTACCGTTGTCTCAAATGTATCGTGACTTCTTCAGAGGCAGGGGCTAAGAACCTTCTTACGGCTTCCGAACTGGCTCGATACACTGCAGGCGCATTAATTATAGTATCTTTTTAATGAGGATTTACCAGTTAGCGCACGAAGTTGAAAAGTACCGCCCAAAAAATACGACGGTGCGGCGTAGGTTATTTCTGCGTTAAGGAGGGATTAGTGCGCCGCGGTCCTGGACCTATTTGTTAACCCCTGCGCTTTCTTTCGGCCGGAAACAATGCCGGTGATAATGATTGTGGGATTTTCTGATTATTTCAATATCCAGTTTATTAGCGCGCTCCCGGACAAAATTTAACCGTTCGCCGGCGATATCCTTACCCTCAGGTTTTATTTCCCGGTGATGCAATTCGTATTCATGATACCAGCGCCCGTCCAGCAATCTTTGCAGGTCCGTCATTCTGGGGGAGGAGTTAACACGTAAAATCTTTTTTAACCATTTTCCCTGATTTTTTTCCGTGGTCATATCGCAAAGATTATATCAGAATCCTCCCTCATCCAAGATTTATTCGTAAGCAAGGGTTTGTCTCCTGTCGAAGTTATTTGAATTTGGCTCTTGATTGTTCATGTCCGAACCCATTAATATATGAATATGGGTTCATATAGTTGTTGCCGGAAGGATAGCATTAATAGCCGGCAGCTTAATAATCTAATTCCGCTCCTTAAGCTTGTCAGTGAGGAAAACCGGCTAAGGATTCTTTGTGTATTGCGAAACGGGGAGCATTGTGTCTGTGAATTTCAGAAACACCTGCCCATTTCTCAGAGCCTGTTGTCCCATCATCTAAAAGATCTGAAAGATGCCGACATTGTTTCCGACCGGAAAGATGGCCTTAATGTTTATTATGCTTTAACCCTCAAGGGCAAGCAAATTACCGGTTCGTTATTTAATTTATTGGTTCCGTAAGCAAAAAATATGGACGACCAAAATAAGGTTAAAAAAACCGTCCGGGATTCTTATGCCGATATAGCTAGAGCTTCCGGGAGTTGCGGTTGCGGCGGTTGTTGTGGTAGTTCCAACCAGACCGTTCAGAAACAATCCGGCGAAATAGGCTATTCTCAAGAGGAATTAGATCAAGCTCCGGCCGGTTCCAATCTCGGCCTTGGCTGTGGCAATCCCACCGCCGTGGCTTCTCTCAAAGAAGGCGACGTGGTTTTAGATTTAGGTTCCGGAGCGGGTTTTGACGCTTTTCTGGCAGCCAAAAAAGTAGGAAGCACCGGTAGGGTTATCGGCGTGGACATGACGGATGAGATGCTGGAAAAAGCCGGGGAAAATGCATTGAAAGCCGGCTATACCAATGTTGAATTTAAAAAGGGAGACATCGAGAACTTGCCGATTGCCGATAGCTCTGTTGATGTTATTATCTCTAACTGTGTTATTAACCTTGCTCCGGACAAAGAAAAAGTTTTTCAGGAAGCCTTCCGTGTTCTTAAACCCGGCGGGAAACTGATGGTTTCCGATACTGTTTTGCTAAAACCGCTGCCGGAAGAACTAAAAAATGATAAAGACCTTTTAATTGGTTGTGTCAGCGGAGCAATTTTAAAGGAGGATTACCTGGAACTTATGCACCGGGCGGGGTTCGCAAATATCCAAATTCACAAAGAAACACCGGCTTTTTTAGAAGATTACGGGCTAAGCATTACTTTTTCGGCGACAAAGTGATACGGCTATTTAGACTGCAAACACTTATTCTACTTATTGGAACTATCTTCGCTTGGGTTACAGTATATACCGATTTTGCCCGTTTTTATAATTTCTATGGCACGCTGACCAGAATCAGGAATTGTGTTATTCCTAATCCGCTAACGACTCCCTGTTTTTATGGAGCCTTTGTTTTTATTGCCGGCTTTATCTGGTCACTGTTAATTCTCAGGGGGAAGCCCGAAGAACGGATAGCACAAGAAAAGAAGCTCCGGCTCCTTCTTGTTGCCGGGACAGTTTTTGCCTGGGGCAATTTTGCCTACGAAACGCTTAGATTTTATTTAACAAAGAACGGTCCCAAAGTGTCTTGTTCTGGCATACCTACGGATAATATATTGCTGACTTCCTGTTTTTACGGGTCAGTAATATTCCTGGCCACTTTGGCAGTTTCTTTAATAGCCATCAGAAGGGGAAAGACGTACCGGGCCTGAGTTTAAAGGTTCGAACCAGTTTCATTCCGGAAGGAATTTGTTTTCTAACCGGCTATTAAGTATTTCTCCTAATGATCGATATTCTTTTAAACCGTTCTGTAAAAGATATTTTCGGTGGAAGGGATTTTAGTTTTCTTCTTTGAAGCGGTATTGGAGGGCTAGAACGATTCCTGGCTTTTATATATTATTGACAGCCCCTGGGGTTCTTGTCATGAGGGAGTAAATAAAACCGATTCGGTTATGGATAGTCGGGGATAAAACCGGAGGAAAATGAAAAACAATTTAGATAAATTTTATCAATTCCACCAAAAACGAAAGAAAATAAGCGAGCCATTATATGCGAGACCGTTTTTGCTGTTGAGGCCTTAATGATTATAACTGGCCTCCTTATGTAAACGGCTTTTGCATTATTTGCAAGGTTTCCTTTGCCCCATCAAATATCCTGGTATATTCCTGTTTTACCGCGGCCGCGGCACGGATCTTTTGCTCAGGGGCAGTTGCCGAATACCCAAACTCCAAAGCGGGTATTTGATTATTCTTGCCACAACTGATATTTAAAGACTACCGCTGCCACCAATTTGTTACTTCCCCAACGTAATAATGATTAGTTGGTATTGGTAGGTCTTGTTGTTAGGTAAGCTATCGGAATTAGGCCACCTATCGCGCCAACAAATACTGCTATTAAACCAGATAATATTGCCAAGATAATAAGGCCAAAATTATTTAATAATTTCTTTTCTTTTAAAATTAAAAATGATAAAAGTGGACAAATTATTATGGCTCCGATATTACCTACACGAAAGCCCGCCTCATAGGCAACACCTGGCAAGATTAATCCTGTGATTGCCCCAAGTATCATAAAGACGAGCAATAATAATACTAGATATGCTATATAAAAACCCGCAGCCCCTATTAAATTTCTTTGATAAGAGAAGTTTAATAAGTTTCTAAACGTATTTATCACCTGCTCTCTATTTCGTTACTACCGGTACTCGCGGTGAAACCAAATTCTAAAAGCCATAAAATAACCACTCCCCATTATATATAGTAGCATTTCCGGAACAGTAGATATCTTTTAATAAATTCAATTATAATTTAGGGTCCTGTCGCTTGTCATACGAGGGAAGTTTTAAAACAGCTTTCTTTTAGATGTCCGTTACCCTGCTTTCAGTAAAGAAGGGGATAAGCAAAAGACATTTTTTCGGGGCGCCCCGGCTTGCGTTGTCCTTACAAAACTAAGGAGGATTTGTGCCGCCAGAGGGACTCGAACCCTCGATTTTATGGATGAGAACCATATGTCCTGGACCACTAGACGATGGCGGCTAATAAGCTTTCGAGCACGATAATTTTACCTTTAATATCTTGACAAAGCAAGGTGGCCGACATAAAATTCCTTGTTATTACGAGTAATATTTTGGCCTGAAAAGTTTTCCTCGCGAAAACTTTTTTTGTTAGAAAGGACATCTTTATATGAACAATACCGCAAAAAGTGCCAATATTATGCTTACCAATGACGGATTAAAAGAGCTGCGCCAGGAGCTGGAGGAGCTGCAAAAAATCCGTATTCCCGACGTGGTAGAGCGGCTTTCCAAAGCCCGTGACGATGGTGATCTTTCCGAAAACAGCGCTTATCAATCGGCCCGGGAAGAGCTGGAATTTTTACAGGGCAGAGTTTCTGAACTGGAAGAAATCATTAAGGGCAGCACGCTAGTAGCTGTTTCTCATAAAAAAGACGCGGTAGATGTCGGCTGCAAGGTAACTGTCTCGGTAAACGGCAGGAAAGATACTTTTGTGGTTGTCGGCGAATGGGAGGCTAACCCGGTAGCCAAAAAAATTTCACCCAGCTCCCCGTTGGGGAAAGCCCTTTTAGGGAAAAAGGTCGGGGATAAGGTGGAGGTTCAGGCTCCGGCAGGTAAACTTATTTATACCATCTCCGCTATTGAATAGATAAATCGAAATTCCCGCGGAAACGAAGCGCATTGATAATTTCTTATTTATCATTGATAATTCTGGTATGGCTAAGCCCCTGGAAGAAATAATTGCTGCCCGCAAAGAAAAGCTGACTAAGTTGCGGGAAGCGGGCCTTAATCCCTATCCTCCAAAATATTCCCGCAAGGCGATAACCGTTAAAGAAGCTGCGGAAAAAATCGGTTCGGAGGTGGCAGTGCAGGGCAGAATTACCGGCTGGCGGGAACACGGCGGGACCATTTTTGCCGACCTGGCCGATGCTTCGGGCAAAATCCAGCTCTGGTTTCAGGAAGATAAGTTGCCGGAAGCTTTCATGCTCTTGAAATATTTTGATGTCGGAGATTTTCTCGGCGCTTACGGGCGGGTAACGAAAACCCAAGCCGGACAAACCTCGGTTGATGTTTATAATTTTGAGCTATTGGCCAAGGCCTTACGCCCTCTGCCGGCAGAATGGTACGGTTTGAAAGACGAAGAAACCCGCTACCGGCAGCGCTATCTGGATTTACTCCTGCATCCGGAACTGAAAGAGTTATTTCAAAAGAAAGCGGTTTTTTGGGAGAGTATGCGCCACTTCCTTTCAAGCCGGGGATTTTTAGAAGTAGAAACGCCGGCTCTGGAATCGAAAGCCGGCGGGGCTGACGCCACTCCCTTTATAACCCATCATAACGCCTTGGATATTGATCTCTATTTACGGATTTCCATGGGCGAGCTCTGGCAAAAACGCCTGATGGTCGCGGGTTTAGAAAAAACTTTTGAAATCGGCCGGCAATTCCGGAATGAAGGGCTAAGCCGGGAGCATCTTCAGGATTATACCCAAATGGAATTTTATTGGGCCTATGCCGATTACGAGGATTCTATGCGGTTGGTCCAGGAGATGTACCAAACGGTAGCTAAAGACGCTTTCGGTAAATTAACTTTTGAGATTAACGGTCATAAAGTGGATTTAGCCGGATCCTGGCCGAGAATTGATTATCGTGAAACCTTGCTTTCCGCCACCGGCGTGGACCTCGGGAAAGCTTCAGACAGCGATCTAAAGCGCAAGTTGAAAGAATTGGAAGCGGAGTACGAACCCCGGGCGGAACGGGGCCGCCTGATTGACGCGTTGTGGAAGACGGTGCGTAAAAGTATTACCGGGCCGGCTTTTTTGACCGGCCATCCCGTCGAGGTTTCGCCTTTAGCGAAGAGAATTCCCGGCAAACCGGGATTTGTGGAGCGTTACCAGGTGATTATCGCCGGCAGCGAATTGGGTAACGGTTATTCGGAATTAAACGATCCTCTCGATCAGGCGGAACGTTTTCAGGAACAGCAAAAATTACGGGAAAAGGGGGATACGGAGGCACAGATGATGGACAGGGATTTTGTGAACGCATTGGAATACGGGATGCCGCCGGTCACGGGATTCGGCGTTAGCGAGCGGCTTTTTTCTTTTTTAGCCGGTCTTCCTATCCGCGAAACGGTTTTATTTCCCTTAATGCGCCCGGAAAAGGAAAGTTAAAATGAAAGCAATGCAAAAGTTAGGACTTTCTCCGGAATATCTCGGCATCCTCCAGGCGTTAATTTTTCTCATCTATATTTTCGGCATTGCCCGGCTGATGATTAGCGGCAACCGGATATTTGGCCCCCAACCCGGTATTTTAGGCCCCATGTTATTTTTAGCCCTCTTTGTGTTTTCGGCCATATTTTCCGCGGGTATTTTTCTCGGTTATCCTTTTTATCTTTTCTGGGAGAAAAAAGATCTTTCTGCTGCGGCGAGAATCGTAACTTCTTCAGCCATATCCCTATTTGTTTTTATTGTTTTTTCACTTGTCATCTTAACCGTCTTCCGGTAATATTTGTCCATGTTCCTAACACGACCGCTGGCACTGGAGCTGCTCTTTCGCCATATGCAAAATCAAAATTTGCGCCGGCATTGTTTAAGTGTTGAGGCGGCAATGGGAGGACTATATAAAACGATGGTAATAAAAGACGGTGGTGAAAAGTCGCGGGAAGAAATATGGAAAATGGTAGGGCTACTGCATGATGGGGATTATGAAGAGACAAAAACAGATATGAAAAATCATTCCAAATTGATGGTGAAGTGGCTTAAAGAATTAGGGGAGACAGATCATGAGTTGCTTCACGGGATAGAATCCCATGGCGGATCGCACCGCGGTATAGAACCGTCAAATCAAATGGAATGGGCGCTTTTTAGCTGCGACGAACTGACCGGTTTAATAGTGGCCACCGCATTAGTGCAACCGGATAAAAAACTGGCCGGGGTTACGGTAGAAAAGGTATTGGATAAATTCAAATCCAAAAACTTTGCTGCCGGAGCCCGGCGGGGAGACATCTTAAAATGCGAAGAAAAACTGGGGATAAGTCTTGAAAATTTTGTCCGGAATGTGTTACAAAGCATGCAGCGGATTGCCCCGGAATTGGGTTTAGCATGAAAAAATACCTGGAAATATTTCTGCTTAGTTCCCTCGCTCTCTTTTTGGAACTTCTGATCATCAGACTTATGGGAACGGAAATCCGGATTTTTGCTTACCTTTCCAACTATATCTTATTAGCGGTATTTTTAGGAACGGGTTTGGGCATGATGCTCAAGAAAAAAATTACTTTAGAATATTCTTCCATAGCTTTCTTTGCCGTTCTGGTGGTCTTAGTCTGGAAATATATTATCCGCCTTCCCAATTTGGAATTTAAGATATTTTCCGGTATCACCGAGATGCTATCACCCCTGAGCGAATCTTATATCTGGCTGCAGGTAAATACTTTTTCCAAAACCGGGATTATTATCGGGATTATATTAACTTTAGGCATTTTTGCCCTGATAGCCTTTTCTTTCGTACCGATCGGCCAACAAATCGGCCGAAAATTAAATCAGGCGAAATCGCCGCTTTTAGGTTATTCGGTAAATATCCTCGGTTCCATTCTGGGGATGTGGGTTTTTAATGCCTTTTCTTATCTTGGTATTTCTCCGTTTTTTGGCCTGGTACTGGCCATGTTTTTTCTTTTTTGGTTATCTGAAACAGAAAAAGCCAGGACTTATGCCTTAATGTTTTTTCTTGCTTCCGTAGTACTCTTAATCCCCAAAAATAGTTATCAGCCCTACGAGAAACCGGTGACTTTCTGGTCCCCTTACCAGAAACTAACCCTATCGGTAATTTACGGCGTAAAACAGAAGCCCAGCGGCTGGTATTTGGAGGTCAATAACGCTGGTTATATGGGGCTTCTTGATCTCTCTGCCAAAAGCCTGCAGGAGAAAAAAACATTTATTGACGCTGTTTTTATAAAGCACCCCCAGGATAAGCCATATGCCAACCAATACGATTTGCCTTATTATTTTAAACCGCAGCCGGACAAGCTTTTAATTATCGGCGGCGGGGGCGGAAATGATGCCGCGGCCGCCGTTCGGGCAAAAGCAAAATCGGTTGAAGTGGTTGAAATTGACCCGGTGATAATCCAGCTGGGACGGAAATATCATCCGGAATTACCTTATTCCTCCCCCACGGTTGCCGTCACAGTGGACGATGGCCGTGGGTATATGGAACGGGTCAAAGCGCGTAAAAAATACGACCTGATTATCATGGGTCTGGCTGATTCCCATACTGTCAGTTCCGGGCTGACAAATGTCCAACTGGATAATTATTTATATACGGAAGAATCGCTGCGACTGGTAAAAAGTTTACTTAAACCGGACGGTGTCTTATTCTTGACCTTTGAAGTCACCCGGCCCTGGATCGGGACTAGGATTCAGCAGACAATGACGGAGGCCTTTGGTTTTGCCCCTAAAGTTTTTGAAGTCCGCAGCGAGGGAGCCTATGGTTGGGGGGGAATAGCCTTCGTTACCGGTAAAGACCGCAATACTATAAATAATATTCTGGCAAAGAATACCGACCTGGCCTCCTTTGTGTCTCGCAACGTTCAGGATTACCGCGCGGTAAGTCCGGCTTCGATTAACAATCTGTCCGACGACTGGCCCTACATTTATTTAAGCAGGCCCCAACTACCGACACTGCATTTAATTATCGGGCTTTTGGTCATCCTTTGTTTGTTTATGGCCCTGCGGTATACCGGAAACTTATCCGGACTTAACTGGCCGATGTTATTTTTCGGAGCCGGCTTTATGCTTTACGAATTCAGGACCATCAGCAAGGCAAGCCTGGTTTTCGGGAACACCTGGACTACGAACCTTTTTATTATTACCGGGGTGATGATTTTTATCCTGCTGGCGAACTTTCTTACGGTTGCTAAAAAAGCACCCCTCCGTCTTTCCGTAATCCTGTTATTTTTGAGCTTCCTTATGCAGTTATTTATTCCGGCATCTTTTTTCAATAACTTTTCCGGCTGGCAAAAATACGCCCTATCCATTCCTTTCTTTACTGTTCCCCATCTTTTTTCTGCGATAATTTTTGCCAAGTTTTATCTCGAGTCCCGGGTAAAAGCTCCGGTCTTGGGAAGCAATCTTCTGGGATCAGTAATCGGGGGATTTCTGGAAATATTATCTTTTCTCCTGGGTATGCAAAGTCTGGTGTATCTAACTATCGCTCTTTACGGCTGCGGGTTGTTGGTAGCATACAAAAGAAGGTAATATAATATGGTGGCAGGTAAAGAACCCTATTAAATTTTAAATATGTTGGACATAAAATTTATCCGCGAACATCCGGAGGAGGTAAAACAGAATATTCTCAACCGCCGGGTGGATCCGCAAAAAGCGGATATAAATAAATTATTGCTTCTCGACGGCCGTAAAAACAAACTAATGGCCGAAATTGATACCATACGTTCCGCCCGCAACAAGTTGGCGCAGGAGCTAAAGGATCCCCAAAAGCGCACACCGGAAAAAACCGCGGAAGGGAAAAAGATAAAAGAGGGCATTGAGGTGTTGGAAGATGAATTTGCGGAAGTCCAAAAAGAGTGGCAGGAAGTGATGGATTGGGTTCCGAATATGCTGGCTGCTGATGTCCCAATCGGCACGGGCGAAAACGACAATCTGGAAATAAAAGCCTGGAGTCCCGCCATGGGATATTTTAAAAAGGAGCAACTGGGATTGAAGGATTTTTCCAAGAGAGAGATGCCCACCCATGATTTTACCGGCCGGGATCATGTTGAAATTGGGAAAATGCTCGATATTATTGACGTAGAACAAAGTAGTGTTGTCTCCGGTAGCCGTTTTTATTATTTAAAAAATGAAGCAGCGCTTATCCAGTACGGGATTTTTGAACTTTTAAAAAATAAACTGGTTAAGGATGGTTTTACCCCGATGGTTGTTCCCCTAATGGTTCGTGCCAGAACCCTTTACGGCACGTCACATTTTCCGGGTGATGCGGACCAGGTTTACCGTATTGAAAATAAATATGTAGAAGAAGGAAGCGATCTCTATCTGGTTGGTTCCTCAGAACCGCCCCTTTTTGCCTATTATATGGATAAAACCCTGGATTATAAAGATTTGCCCCAAAAATTTTTTGCGGTAACTTCCTGCTTTCGCTCGGAAGTCGGTTCCTGGGGAAAAGATGTCCGGGGAATAAAACGGGTCCATCAGTTCGACAAGCTGGAGATGGATGCCCTGACAACGCCCGAAGGTTCTCCGGAAATGCAGGAACATTTGTTACATATTAACGAGTGGATGCTGCAACAGTTGAAACTTCCTTACCACGTGATTTTAATGTGCAGCGGTGATTCCGGTTATTTCGCAACTTACCGGAAATATGATTTTGAAGTTTGGCTCCCGATACAACAGGTCTTTGTAGAAATGGGTAGCAATACCGATGCGGGGGATTTTCAGGCGCGGAGGTTTAACACCAAATTCACGGATAGCGATGGGCAGAAAAAGTTTGTCCATAATGTTAATGATACGGGTATCACCGGGCCGCGGACAATTATAGCAATATTGGAAAATTATCAGAATCCTGACGGTTCCGTAAAAGTCCCGGAAGTACTTCAGGATTATGTCGGCAAAAAAGTAATTACCCCGAGATAAATCTTATTTTATTTCCTTTCCCCCCGAAGCGAGAATCAGACCATATCCTTTCCGGTTCGCGGTGAGCAAACAGGCAGCAGGAATGCGCGGCCAGCTGATCTAATAAATAAATGAAAAATAAAAATTTGCTGTTTGCACTTGACAATTGCGCTACAATTGTTATTCTAAAAAAAGACTAAAATAATCTTTTTAAATAAATAATTCTTAGGCCGTAGAAACGGCCCACGATGAAACAGAACGCAACAAAAGTATTTCGGAAAGTAATTCCTACCGGTGTCGAAATCTCCTTAGAAAGAAAAACTTACCAAATTACCTACCCTATTTCGATTTGGAGAGAATTTCCGGAGGTTTATCATCAGAATTTCGCCGATGCTTTGGCTTATTCGCTGACAATGCATCTTTGTTTAAACGGCCATAAGCATATAGTTTATAATTTTCCGCCGCCGCAATTTGAGCCCTTCTTTTTTGAGGGCATGATTTATTCCTTAGGAGAGACGACTTTATTAGGAGAAGAAAATGTTCGTACCTCTGATCTGTTGCGTCTTTTTTACAACCGTCATTTAAGTATCCAATTTACCGGGCGTCCGCGTTTGACGCGGTTTGCCCATGTGAATCGCAATACCAAAAACCGCGCGGTGATTCCTTTTTCTTTCGGCAAGGATAGTTTATTAACCTTTGCCCTGACCCGGGAATTGGGAATTCAACCCTATCCGCTATTTTTCCGCGAGCCGCGCAGCCCCTACGAAAACCGGCATAAGAAAAAACTGGCAGAACGTTTTTTAAACGAATTCGGGGTTGATGTTCAATTTTTTCCCGTCTCTGCCGGAAGACTGCGGCAGACTTTCGGTAATTGGTGGGGCTGGGATCTTCTCATGACCCAATATACACTTTTATTATTGCCTTTTGTTTTCGGCTCGAGGGCCCGGTTTACCTTTTGGTCTCATGAACAGGAGTGCAACAGTACTTATACCGATAAGGAGGGTTTTATTATTAATCCCACTTTTGAACAAAACCGCAATTGGCTGCTTTTCCAAAACAATCTGGTAAGAATGTTAGGGAGCAATACGGTCTTTTCCAGCCTGATTGAGCCGCTGAATGATTTAGCGATCATAAAAATTCTGCACTCGCGTTATCCGGCTATTGCGAAATACCAAACTTCCTGTCCTCAGGAAGAGAGTGTCGCCAAAACCAAAAGATGGTGCGGCAAGTGCAGTAAATGCGCCCGGATTTACGTTTACCTCACCGGCCTGGGGATCAGTCCCCATAGGGTAGGATTTAATGAAAATATGCTCTCGGAGCGAAAAATAAATTTGTTTACTTTGTTTCCCGGAGATGTCCCCAAAAGCAGCCCGACGGATCAAAGCGGGTTGGACCGTGACGAACAACTCCTGGCTTTTCTTTTATCTTACCGTAGGGGAGTTAAGGGTGCTTTAATGAAAAGATTTGCCAAAACTTATTTAGCTGAAGCCCGGGCCCGGGAAGGGGAATTGCGGGAGCGTTTTTTCGGTATTCATACTACCAGCACCTTACCTTACGAGTTGAAAAATCCTCTCCTCAAAATTTATCGGGAAGAGCTTACGGAACTGCAATGAAAATTACCGTGACCTACAATGTGGTCAGAAAAGTGGCTGTGGGTAATCCCCTGGATATTTTGGCCGATGAAGATACGGTAAAAACCGCGGAGGCTATCGCCCGGGGTTTACAAAGCTTGGGGAACACTGTGGATTTGTTGGCGATTGACGAACAATCGGTGAAGCGGCTAAAGAACCACCCCACTGATTTTTATTTCAATTCCGCTTTTGGTATCGGCGGTATGGCCAAGAGCGAAGCCGATGTGGCGGCTTTTCTGGAAAGAAGCGGCAAGCCCTTCAGCGGTTCCGACGCCAAAGCGATTATTTTGACAACGGAAAAAGTAGCCACTAAAAAATTATTAATCGCCCATGATATTCCGACACCGAAATACCAGGTTTTTTCTGGTTGCGAGCGGTTAGACCCCGCATTATCTTTTCCCCTGGTGGTTAAACCCGCTACGGAAGATTCCAGTTTGGGTATTGGGGCGGCCTCTGTAGTAAAAACCTGCCCGGCAGCCGAAAAACAGATGCAGATAATCAGGGATGAATATGATGATCCGGTGTTGGTTGAAGAATACATTGAGGGGCGGGAACTAAATGTAACGGTTTTGGGAAACGGGGAACAGGCGAGGGTATTGCCTATTTCCGAAATAATTTTCGGCCCTTCATTTAAAAATCATTATAAAGTAGTGGATTTCGCGGCCAAATGGGAGATTGATAGTTGGAAATATAAAGAAACCAACGGTATTTGCCCGGCGGATTTAGCGGAACAGGTCAGAAAAAAAGTCGCGGATACCGCCCTTTCGGCTTACCGTTTGACCGGGTGCCGCGATTACGGTCGGGTAGATATCCGCCTGGATAAATCCGGCGTACCGTATATTTTGGAAGTAAACGCCAATCCGGGCATCGGGTTGGAAGACGGCGCTTCCCGTTCGGCAAAAGCAGCGGGCCTGGCCTACCCGCAATTTTTAGAGGAAATTGTCCATATCGCTCTGGCCCGTTATGAAAATAAATCCTGACTTATACAGCTTCTTCTTTCCCCGGACGATGGAAGTTAAACCTTCGGACTTTAACGGTAAAATCAAAATAGTTAAATTTGGAAATCACTACGCCGCCTGGGTCGGCGGTTTTGAACAATCCGGACCGATAGTTGCCGGTTTATGGAAGAAAGCAACGGACAATATAGAAATGGAGCGGGGCGGCAAGCTGCTGATTTTAGGGTTGGGCTGCGGAGCGATGGTAAATTATCTCGCTAAGAAATTTCCTCAAGCGCAGATAGTAGGGGTAGAGATTGATCCGGTGATGCTTGCTTTGGGAAAAAAATATTTCGGTTTGGGAAAAACAGCGCCCCTGAAAATTGTTAACGATGATGCCTTAAGTTTTCTGAATAATTCTAAACAGGCAAAATTTGACCTGATAGCCGTGGATCTCTATAATGGCCGGAGTTTTGATAAAAGATTTACCCATCGGGTTTTCTTTAACAAACTAGATCAAAACCTAACCAAGACCGGGACCCTGATTTTTAACCTTTTGACGACCAAATCAAGCAATTTTGAACCTGGCAAATTCCTTGACAAATTAGCGCCTTTTTTTGTAATAACAAAGAAGATTAGGGTAAATTATACGCATACTATTTATAATACCGTAGTCTTTTGTTCGAGGAAAAAAAAGCATCCTGATACTGAGTAAGTAAAAGTGTTTACCCTGAGCACGCTGAAGTATCACGGAGGTCTTGGGAGTTTCCCCGAATAACGACTTCTTATCTTCTTTTGTCCTTTTCCGCTTCGGTTAATTTTCGGAATTTTATTTGCGGACAGTCAGGCGGCGGATGTTATGCTGGAGGTTTTGGGGAGTTTCTTGCGGATTATCCTTTTTGAGTCTTTTATAAACGAGGCGGGCGAGAGCGGTTCGTCGCGCGCTCCAGGCATCTGACCAATTTTCGGTGGCTTTTAAATCTTCTGCTACTTTGTGGTTAAATTCTTTTGGGGAGATAGCCAAGCTATCTAATTTCCGACCTAAATTTTGTCTTTGCTCCGGCTCATTCAGATCGAAGGTATCCTCGATATTCACATCGGTGTCCCTTTTCGCGCCCCCTATTAAGTTTACTAGCGGTTGTTCGTTGTTGGCGATATAATCCTGAACATCTGCATAAAAAGAAGCAGTTTCCACTTTTCCTTCAATTATTTTATTCACATACCGTTCTGTCTCTCTTAGGTTTTGTTCGGATATCCGCGGGGAGCGCTTTTTAAGCCTAACACTAACCTTAGCCACTTCGTACCCTTCGGGGATCGGAAGGCCCATATTGATTATCCTGGGTTCTTTTTCCGCCATGGTCTGCATATTATAACGCGAAAGTAAAGATGTGTCAGAGGTCGGCGCCGGTGAGGCGCTTTAAGGCTTCCGTAAAAGTTTCTTCCAATACTGCCAACGTCGGCGGGTCCAGGATAACCTGGGGATAATACGCTTCTCCGTTAAAATTCAGACCCAAAATAACATGATAAATCCCGGGCGGGACAAAAGTGCCTTCGATGAGCGATTTGGCAACGTCAATGTGATAACTTTCTTCTCCCCGCGGATAGATGTTAACCACCCGATTAAATCCGCCTCTTTTTGCCGCCTCGTTAATTTTAAGAGCGGCAAAAGTTTCGATTCTTACCCTTTTCCCGCCGACCGGATGCGGTTTCAGCTCCAGCGGAAACCGATTGCCGTCCCGATCAATTAATAAAATATCATCGCGGCTGGAAATAAAGAAATCGGTAGCGGTAGGGGTAATCTGCGAGCGCTCGATTTCTAGGCGGGTTTCGGGATCAGAAAGCAGGGGGTGATAAATTACCTGCCGGGCAATTTCTCCCGCCGAGCGGACCAAAATATCACGGGGCGGTTTCTGATAATAAGCGTTGATATCCAGAAAAGTATCTTGCCCCGCGGCGCGTTGTTTTTCCCATGCCTTTTGTTTTTTGTTGTCTTTCCTGTTTTCGTACCGGCTCCAGTACCATTCATCATAACCTTTAATATCCTTTGAGGATTCAATGAGGGTTAAAATATCCACCGGTAAATCGGTTACCGATTCCTCTGGTTTTAGGGCCGCTTCAATCCGGCTTTTCAATTTTTTAATTTCCGTGGGAGTTTTTGAAGGGAACGTTTTTTCCAGAGAAGAAAGGGAGATACGGGGGTTTTGGGCAGCAATTACGATTAAGGGAATAATATCGTGGCCTATAAAGCCGCCTTTCTTAGAGAGCATTTCTTCCCTTTTGCTTCTTGTCCGTCGTTTCTTTAGCTCTCCCGAGGGATTATCTGCCGGCGGCTTATTTTCGTCGGTGATCTCAATCATTTTCTCGATGACGCTGCTGATATAAATACGATCTTTACCCAGAAGCCTTTTAATAAAGGGAATTTTTTCTTTTTTGGGGTGCTTATTTTCCGGGGGGGAATCCGGGATTTGGGAGCCGTCTTTTTCTTCTCCCCTGACAATTAGCCTTTGGAATTCGGCGTCGCTTTCCGCCTTGTGCCTGGCAATTTCTTCTTCGCTTAATGCCATATCCCAAGTGTAGGCATAAGATGTGTGGGCAGAGTAAATTGTGTGCAATAAATTTTTAAACTTATCGGGAGCGGATTACAAGGGACTAATTTGTTGACGGCAGGAGGTTAAAGATTTAAAATCGCGGTTTCGGCCGTCTCGGGAGCGCCGATAAGTGATAAAATAAAACCTGAAGAAGGGAATTTATGCTGGATTTTATTGGGAAAATTATTGACAGCAATGAACGCCAGGTTCAAAAGTTAATGCCGTTGGTAACGGAGGTTAATGCTTGGGAAAAAGAGGTCAAGAAGCTGAAAGAAGCCGATTTTGCCAAAAGAACAGCGAAGTTGAAAGAGAAACTGGCTAAGGGCGGTTCTCTCGACGGGCTGCTCCCCGAGGCTTATGCCCTGGTCCGGGAAGCCAGCGCCCGGGTTAATAACGAGCGCCATTTTGATGTCCAGGTGATGGCCGCAATTGCTTTGCACCAGGGAAAAATCGCTGAACAAAAAACGGGGGAAGGGAAGACTTTAACCGCCTCCATGCCACTTTATTTAAATGCCCTGACCGGCAAAGGCGCACACCTGGTTACCGTTAACGATTACCTGGCGCGGGTTGGGGTCGGCTGGATGGGCCCGATTTATCATATTCTGGGATTGTCCTGCGCGGCGATTATTCACGAAGCCTCTTTCGTTTATGATCCGGAATTTACGGATGAAAACGCGCCCGATTGGCGCCTGCGCCACCTGCGTCCGGTATCCCGCAAAGAAGCCTATGGTGCGGATATTACCTACGGTATTAATTCCGAGTTCGGTTTTGACTATCTCCGGGACAATATGGCCCGCGAAGAAGCGGAGCTGGTCCAGCGCGATTTCCATTACGCGATAGTTGACGAAGTGGACTCGGTTTTAATCGATGAAGCCCGGACGCCGCATATTATTTCCGCCCCCGACGCGGAGCCGACACAGAAATATTACGAATATGCGCGTTTGGTGGAAGGTTTAACGGCGAAACTGGATTATGTCGTTGACGAAAAAATGCATACTGCCAACCTTACCGACCACGGGATCGGCAAAATTGAGCAGATGTTAGGATCTAAAGATATTTACGAAAAAGATTTCGCGACGGTTCATCATGTTGAAGCGGCTTTGAAAGCCAGAACCCTATACCACCGCGAAAAAGATTATATAGTCCGCGACAACGAGGTGATAATTGTTGACGAATTTACCGGGAGACTGATGCCGGGACGGCGCTGGAGCGAAGGAATTCACCAGGCTGTCGAAGCCAAAGAGGGTGTTCCCATCCAGCAGGAAAGCAGGACTTTGGCGACTATTTCCCTGCAAAATTATTTTAGGAAATACGAAAAGTTGGCCGGGATGACGGGGACCGCGGCGACGGAGGCGGAAGAGTTTCATAAAATTTACAATCTGGAAGTAATTGCCATTCCGACTAATAAGCAGATGGTTCGGAATGATTCTACCGACCAGGTTTATAAATCGCAGAGGGCGAAATATTCCGCGGTCGTCCGGGAAATTGAGGAAATGCATAAAATCGGCCGGCCGGTTTTAATCGGAACCACCTCTATCGAGAAAAATGAGATTATTTCCCAGTTTCTGCGCCACAAAGGTATTCCTTTCCAGGTTTTAAATGCCAAACAGCACGAAAAGGAGGCCCTGATTATTTCCCAGGCGGGAAAGCGCGGCGCCGTTACCGTCGCGACCAACATGGCCGGCCGCGGCGTCGATATTATTTTAGGCGGGGTAACGCCCAAACAGGCAGACGGGCGTCCGCTGATCGGCAGTCCGGAGTGGAAAGCCTGGCAGAAGGACCATGACGAAGTAGTCACGCTTGGCGGCCTGCATGTGATCGGCACGGAACGGCATGAGTCGCGACGGATTGATAACCAGCTGCGGGGCCGGGCGGGGCGCCAGGGGGACCCCGGTTCTAGCCGGTTTTTTGTCGCGCTGGACGATGACGTTATGCGCCTTTTCGGCGGGGAACAGGTAGCGCGGCTCATGACCCTTTTTAATATTCCCGAAGACCAGCCCCTGGAACACGGTATGGTCAGCAAGTCGATTGAGCAGGCTCAATCGAAAGTAGAGCAATTTAATTTTGATTCCCGCAAGCACCTCTTGGAATATGACGACGTGATGAACAAGCAGAGGGAGATCATCTATGGATTAAGACGGAAAGTGTTGAGCGCTTTAAATAGGGGGGCTAATGAGACGGGGCTAGCCGCTGACCCTGCGATTTCACTCGGGGCAAGCGAGGGGAAGGAAATGGAAACGGAAGACGGGAATGGGGAGGCCGCGGAAAATGGTCATTGGCTGAAAGAAGAAATTTTAGCCAAAATTGATAAGGAAATAGAAAATCTGGTGGCTATCAATTCCGGCGGCAAAGAACAATATGGGGTAGTCGAAACAGGGGATAAAAACGGCACGGAAAAAATCATTGAAGAATTTTCGACGATCATTCCCTTTGATGATAATTCGAAAAAGCAAATCGTTGTTCAACTAGCTGCCAGCTCCTCATCCCTAGGCCCTTTATTACAAAAAATTGCGCATGATATTTATGAACAAAGAGAGAAACAATTGGGCGGGAAAATTACCCGTTATATTGAACAACAGGAAATGCTTCGGGTAATAGACGCTTTATGGATGGAACATCTCGAGGAAATCGACGATTTGCGCGAAGGCATAGGGCTGCGGGGTTACGCCCAAAGGGATCCGTTGGTTGAATATAAGGCGGAAGCCTTTACAATGTTTGAAAAATTGATTGCCTCTGTTGATTACGAAATCGTCCACCGGATTTATAAAATTGCCGTCGCGACGCCTGAGCAGATCGCCCAAATGCAGCGGGCGACTACGAATGCGGCGCAGATTGAAAATATCGAGGCAGGAGTAAAAGAGGAAGCACAGCAAATAAAACAAAGTGCAAGTTCAAGTTCAAGGACGAGCGGCTTACCCGTAGGGAATTCCGCGCCGGGAATTAAAAAGCCGGGGAGAAACGATCCCTGCTGGTGCGGGAGTGGGAAGAAATATAAACATTGCCACCTTGATAAGGATTTAGGGCGTTAATATAGTCTAAGACCTACATTTTAGTACCACACATAGGCGCGAACGATTTCCGCATAAAACACTGCCAAACCGACTCACCCATCGACTAGCTAGATTAGCCGTTTCGGCAAGTTTTGCCTTCATCCACGACCACATGGTATTTAAAGAAGAGCAAGCTCGATTCCAACCATGTCTGCTGAAAATTCAAATAGCCTTTTCTCATAGCCATCTCTATATAACACACTACTTGTAACTAACATTTTCTCCTGTTAGATTTAAATTATGTCAAAGATTTTACAGTTCGTGGTTATTGGAGTATTAGCTGGTTTATTAGTAACCCTATTTGTCACTTTCAAACCTGTATCAATAAATGGACCTGGAATGGAACCAACTTATAAGAGTGGTGAGAGATTTCTTGTGAATAAACTAGCATATACTTTTTCTTCGCCCCAACGAGGTGATGTTGTAACTTTTGGCTACACTCAGAATCCCCATTATTCAGGTATTGCTAGAATAATTGCTCTATCAGGAGACAAAATAAAAATACAAAACGGTAAAGTGTATCTGAATGGCGCGGTACTAGCTGAAAGTTATCTACAACCTGGTACTGTAACAACGACAGCCAATAAAAGTGCGATTATAGATATATCTGAAACAACTGGAAAAATTGAGGATACGGGAGGACCAAAGATTTTAGACGAAGGCCAAGAAATTACAATTCCCGATAATAGCTATTTTATGATGGGCGACAACAGAAATAATAGTATTGATTCACGTAGTTTAGGTTTCATAGGTAAACAGGATATTGTCGGAAAAATAGCCTTCAGGTATTAAAAGATACCACTAATTGAGCACAAAATGTTCGAATACCTTCCATTTGGGGCTGATAGATAAAATTAATGTGGTACCCTATATTGCTGACACTTCAAAAAATGCCACTATCCGAACTAAAGTTCGGAATGTTTTTTTGCTTCCCTGAGTTGCTTCCCTTGCTGTGGGATTAAAAAAGCGCCATGACCCGGTTTAATAGTTTGGATTGTCAAATCGCTATATTAGTTGACACGGAAATTGGCCGTTGCTAGAATCCGGCCATGACCAGAATCGAACAAGCGGATAAATGCGAGGTTAATATTTCACCGAAGAATCCGTTTAGTCTGAAACTTAAAGGAAAAAAACACAACGAACAGATCGCGATAGTCGATCCAGAAAGATCTTTATCTGATCAGCCAAAAGTTATCCGGGACTTGTGGCGCACTGTTGCCTTGTCGCATTTAGTATCCGCTTATTTTCCCCGGATTATTGAAACAAATTTTCCGGTCAATTATACCGATTTAGTAAACGCTCTTTACGATTATTATGGATACCGCCCTCCAAAAATTTCTGCAAACAGCAATAGATTAAACCTTGAATTTCATTCAAACGAATCCAAGCTAAATGACGGCGCATATATCGTCAATTCTCATTCCGGTGGATTGGATTCATGTTTCCGGCTTGCCAGCCATTTAGCCCGTGGAGAAATGGTCAGAGCGGTTCATCTTAGAAACCTCAACCGTGTATTGCCCGGAGATGAAGCTGAGAGAAGCAGCTATCAATGTAAACAATGGAATGTTCCCTTTACGGAAGTTAAAGTAATCAACAGTTCGGAACTTAAGGGATTGGATGTTATGAGAGTTAGAGATCTACTGGTCGCGGCAACAGTAGTTTTAACGGCCTATCGTTATGGAATTAAAGAAGTGCTTGTAGAGGGCGGGTTTGTAGATTCGCCGGATGAGGGTGATTTCAGTGAATCCAAAGGCGCGTGGAATTTGTTCAATAATTTGCTATCGGATGCCGGGTTGGATATTAATGTAACCGGAGAATATCCCGGTGATATTGAAACGGTAGGGGAAATCCTAAACCTGGAAAAAAAGTTAAATATCACTATTCTTCCTTTAGTTCAAAACTGCTTTACCCGGAAATGCTGGGCTGCCAACAACCGGCGTAAATGGGAGCGGAAAACTCCGGAATTGGCAAAAGCATGTTTAAGTGAAAACACTTGTGGAAGTTGTCCCAAATGTCGAAGAACCGTACTTGGACGAATTTACTATGAGGACACTCGACTTTCTGGTGTGCCGTCCGAAGAAATATCATATTTTATTAAAGACACCAAACAATGGATAAAAAGATATGGGCATAATACCGTTTCGACGAGCTTTCATTCGCACTTATCTGATTTGGATCATCGTTATGGTGTCCTGTTTGGGTAAAACTTCAAGAAGTGTCATTATCCGAACTGATTGTTAAACTCCGGAAGAGGGTTCAATCCTCAAACACCCTGGAACCGCTAAAACCGTTTCCGCCGGCGATAATATTCTTTGAAATGAGAAACAAATTCCTCACCAAAATTAATCGGGCTAAAAGGGAACGGCAGAAATTCTCTAACGCTTGTTTGCCATAAACCGGTGACGGCTTTCCTTTGCGGGTCTATGGAAGCGAGATAAACAGGTTTATCACCTTCTCTGCCTGTTTCCAGGTCTCCAATAAGAGCGTACTCCATTAAATGCTGCCGATCCATGTACATTATATCCGGAGGATTATTTCCCGGGCCGGGGGCTGTAAAAAGTGCGTAGCGCAGAAAATAGTCATGGGCCCGCCGGGCCTGGCGGATAGCATCCCGGCCGGCATAAATCGGGTGATAATCACAGAGGCATTCATAGCCGCCGTAGTATTTGCCTTTATTCGTAACGACTAATGCGTTGTAATTGCGGGAAAGCGCTTCGGCTTTAGAAACATAGGCGTCATCGGTCAGCCTTGTTCCTTCGCTGAAGGTTTGCCCGGCCAGGGTGGCGATTAAATTAGGTCCTTCTCTTGCTCTTAAGCTGATGCGGTGCTCCCGGCCGACTTCAAAAAGGAAATCGCCCAATTTTGCCACTTTCGCTTCGCCTCCGCCACTGGCCCCGAAAACGACGTTGAGGGACCGCCCTAATTTGTCTCTCAGCAAATCCAGGCAATTACCGCAAGGCTTAGCCATCCCATCCGGGTCGTGGGCAATAATTGCTAATATCAGATTGGGAATTATTTTGGGGAGGGCAATAGCGGGATTATAAGTGGCAATATTTCTGAGAATTAAGGGCAATTCGGAAGCAGAGACAATACCCTCTTTTGAATAGATGTTGGCTACGGCAACTTCCTCTCCGTGTAAAGCCCTTTTTTTGCCATAAGAAATGTTCCCCGCAGGCAACCCGGAAATTGACTCCTTGACGCGGTAGCCGGAATAGATAGGGTGAGAAACTTCAGATTGGGCTGCTACATTTAAGGCATCGTCAAAGGCGGGGATTAGTTTTTGTTGCTCCCGGTTGAGGGGGGGAAAATTTGGCTTTCCGTTTCTTTTACCGGCAACCGCGACGTATTCCCAATGTTGTTCTGGCATGCACCCTTAAACAGACGGCAGGTGTACCTAATTACCTCTTATATATTTGATCAGGCGTTAGATGTCAATACGACAAGCAAATTAACCACGGGGTTTTTTCTAAGAACCGTCCTTTCCGGGCGGTGAATTTTTGTTCTCTTACGGGAAATTTTCCATAATCAGCGGGTTTTCCGACAGTAGACCGATAGCATTTGCCTGTTCAGTTGGCCTGAACCAGCCGGGATTAATTTGACGCTACTCTGCTTTGGTGGCATAATGCGCAGCAAGACCCAGATTAAATTAGGAAGCCGGAAAAAGTTAATATGGTAGAAAACTTACTTAAACGGCCTATAGGTGGGGAATCCGGGGAACATTTACCGGTTAGGGTAAGCCGGATTAATTTCCTAATTCATCCGGGGTATTTAACGGATCCGGATAAGGTTGATTTGCAGGCAATGGATTCTTTTACCCGGGTTAAATACAGATTGCTGCTGGGGAAGTATGTGGAAAAAGCCAAAGGTATGAGAAATGACGAGCTCCTTTTCGTTTTTACTCATGCTACCGCGGAGGTGTTGGAAGAGGATATTAATGAAAATAAAGATTATGCGCGGACGCTATTAGAAATGCAAAAGATTTTGGGATCCCGGATGTTGGTTATCCCGCACGATATCGACGTTACCTATAGCCCCAGGGCCATAAATCCGGTTTTGGAAGAGGCCAAGCGCCGTGGTTTTAAAATAACCAAAGACGTGGAAACTAACGCCTTTGGCGAAACCCTGGGCAGCTGTGTTCCCTATATTACCGACAATTTAAACAGCAGGGCTGGTTTTACAAAAAAAACCATAATTCTTCCGGAACTTACGGATATAGCTATTAATGATCCGGAGATATGGCAGCGCTCCCTTAACCCGTTGAGTAACAAATTTTCCCGGCAAACCCGTGTTACTTTTAATCCGTTAAAAAATTAAAAGAGGGGAAACCCGCCCGAAGTACACCCGACGGGTGGGTGGAGGCGACACCTCCGGGTAGATATTTGTATGCTTTCATCCGGGTTATCAACCTAAAGGCGAGGGTAGTTCTTGCCCGGGGAGATAGGTTTTAAATTGTCAAAAACACCAATTTGCTTCTTTCACACTAAATAACTCCGCTGTAATTTAAAACAGTGGTATAAAAGCACACGGCGAAGGCGAAAGGGACCACTATAATTTACAAATTTCCGGTAACCATGGAAAAAGACGAGAGTTGATTATTTATGGTTGAATACCCTGATATATAAGGTTTTTATTCGTAAAGATTTACTTTAAAAGTAACCTATTTGCATGAGCCCGTCAGGACAAATTACGGCGCTTACTAACGGGCTATAGATTTTTAACGGCAGAGGTAAAAAAAGGCCCCGGAGAAAAAGAGTAGAATCGGATATGAAAAAGCCGGGGTTGCTGATCGGCTTAATGTTGTTGGTATTTTTAGCTTGGGGATTAGGGATTAAAAGGACGGAGCCGCGGCCGAAAACCGGATCCCGGCAGGAAACTTTAGCCGCCAAGATTAAACTCCCGGAATCTCCCTCTTTGGGGCCGCTCGATTTAAACCGGATTTTTCAGGAAGATCATAGCTGGACGGCAACCCTGCCCGCCGAGCGAAAGCGGACTTTAATTATTACCGGAGATGTCATGTTGGGGAGAACGGTCAACAGGCTGGTGATCCAAAAGCAAAATTTTTCCTGGCCATGGGAAAAGGTCGCGCCGTTTCTTCAAAGCGCAGACCTGACTCTCGTTAATTTGGAAAGCCCTTTGCTTGCCGCTTGTCCGGTGATAAGCGGCGGCTTTAAATTTTGCGGTGACGCCCGGCAGGCTGAGGGTTTGGCGGCTGCCGGCATTGACATCGCGGGCCTGTCCAATAACCATGCCGGCAATTTCGGAGAAGCGGGGATAAAGGAAACGGCAGAAGTATTAGCAGCCAAAGATATTCTGACGGTGAGGGATAATAAACCTACTTTTCGGAAAATAAACAATCTTCTTTTTACTTTCCTGGCTTACGACGACACAATCGCTTCTGTTAGCGCCGAGCGGGTCCGGGAGGGGATTGCCGCTGCCCGCCCCGACGCGGGGGTGGTTATTATTCTGTTTCATTGGGGCCGGGAATATACCGATCAACCGGATAGCCGCCAGATAAAATTAGCACACCTGGCAATTGACGCGGGGGCGGACCTGGTGGCCGGCAGTCATCCCCATTGGATCCAGTCTTTAGAAGTTTACCGCGGAAAATTGATTGTTTATTCTCTCGGTAATTTTATTTTTGACCAGGAATGGAGCCTGCCGACCAAACAGGGCATAGCCGGCCGCTTTACTTTCTATCAGCAACAGTTAGCGGATGCGCAGTTTTATCCTTTAATTATTGAAAATTACGGTCAACCGCGCTTTTTGCAAGGCGGAGAAAGGCGGGTAATTCTGGATAGTCTTGCCTCAAAAAGCGCTAAATTAGCGGAAGATATGAATACATTTGACAAGCCCTAAAATATTGTTTATAAATAATAATAGTGAATTTAGAAACGCTTAAAGCAAAGTTGGCTTCTGTTAAAGAAAGGTTCCAAAGTTATGGCATGGTTGTTCCCGTGGCGGTAAGCCTTATCGCCTTGTTTTTGGTTGCCGGGGGTATTTTGTTGGCGATCCAATTAACCAAGCCGCAAACCGCGGCTCCGTCTCCTCAGCCGCAGCAAGTCGCTGCCCGGCCGCTTTTTCTGGAGGTAACTAATCCGAGCGACGGCACGGTAGTAAACGAAAAAAATCTGACCGTCAGCGGCCGGACCCTGCCGAATACCACGGTGGTCGCTTTTACCGACAATGACGAGAATACGGTAGAAAGTGATAACCATGGAAATTTTACGGCCAATGTTAATTTAGACGGCGGTATTAATTTTTTAACCATCAGCGCTTTAGGCGACGGCAGCGATGATAAGAAACTGATGATGAGCGTTGTTTACGACACCAGCGGTTCTTAAAAATATGAGAACTTTAAGGAAAAATATCATTTTTGTTACTTTTGTTGCTCTGCTTTGTTTGGTTTTGACTTTTCCGGTTCTGGCTAAGAGCCAGAATTCTTTGGACCGCGGAAACCAGGGACAAGCGGGTAAAAAATATAATAAGCCGGTGATGGGCAGCGTTGCCAAGGTTCAACCCCAAGCGGTCGTGGTTCGCGGCAATAAAAATACTGATACGGAACAGACAGTGGAAACGCGGACGGACACTAAAGTTTACGGTCCCGGCGGCAAGTCTTTAAGGTTAAGGGATATTAAAACCGATGATCTGGTTATCATCGAGAGCACGACAAGCGGGACAGCGACGTCCAGCGGCAAGCGGGCAAAGAAAATTTTTGTCCGGAAGGCAACTACTTCCGCCGAATTAAACCGGCGGGCAGTAGAAGGATTAATCAGCAATATTTCCGGCTCAACTTTAACTTTGGTTCACCAAACACAGAGAGACCGGACCTGGACGGTAACCGTTACTCCTGCGACGATAATCAAAAGCAACGTCAAAGACGCTTCCGGTAGCGCCGCTTTACAGATCGGGCAGAGGATTGTGGCGGTCGGCGATCCGACGGGAAGCACACTGGTCGCCAGATGGATCCATATTATTCCCGGCAAAGCGACGGGCATTTTTAAAAAGCAGCCTTTAGCGACGCCCAGCGGAGAAAACGGCGGCACGGAATCGGCGGAGGTTTCACCGACACCGGTGGCTACCCCTTCCGGAACACCTGCGCCAACGGCTACGCCGTCAGCCACCCCGACTCCGACAGTAGCGGTTCCGACGCCAGCTTCTACTCCAATAACCACTCCTTGACCGCCTTATTTTTAGGGAAAATCAAAGCCTTCCAATGCAGGAGAATTATGTTGTCGGCGGCGGTGTAGGGGTTCCCGGGTTACGGATTGTTCGGGTAATACTTTTTTCCGTATATTACGGATGTTTCCCCTAAGGATTTCAGTTACAGTTTTGCCCCGGTATTTTTCCACGCTATTGATATGTTCAAAAATTTGTTTGGTATGAGGAGTAAAATCCAAACGGTGTAATTGTTCTTCACTGAGAGGTATCTCGGCGTTTTCCCCTTCCCCGGTTAATATTTTAGCTGCGTTACGCGATTTCTGGTAAACTTCTCCCCGGCTGCCATAAACGCGCTTGGCATACATCCCGGTCTTTTTACGGTTATCCTTGGTAGGGGGTAAATTTCATTAATTGCTTGGGTAATGGCAGCTTCGCCTGGCCGGTTGTGGGTTAAACGCAGATTACCGGGCGATTAGATATTGATTTTCGGTCAGGTTTATTCTGTTTTTCTTATGCCGCTTGCTCTTTTCATTTTTTTGCCTGCGGGGATGGGTTTTTCTTTTAACCTTATGATGTCTTTTTTCTTTCTTGGGCCCCGCTCCTTTTATTTCCCGGAGAAAACGCAAAGGCGGCTCCTCGATTCCAAATTCTTCTTTTAATTGGAAAGTGATCTTAGATGCTAATTCCTTGAGGCGGTCCACTTTTTTCTTAGACTACGCAAGCGGGCGGTTCAATAACTCAGTAGCGCCAGGCGAGCGGCTTTTTTATTAGGAGTGCTGTTTGCCTTTGCCCCAATTCCAAAAATAATTTATGGATAGCCATATAACAATTACTCGGGGCTGATTTTAGTGCGGGGATTTAGCGCCTCAGGTTGTGGTTCGGTAAATTTTCTGTAAGGCGGTGGTGACAAAAATACTGCGATGGAGGTAAACCATGCCGTATTTTTGGAGAGCGAGAAGGTGTTTTTTGGTTCCGTAGCCTTTATTTATTTTCCAGCCGTAGCGGCGGAATTGCCGGTGCAAAGTTTTCATCAGTTTATCCCGTTCTACTTTGGCAACAATGCCGGCAAAAATAACCGGGGGCAGGGTAGCGTCGGCGTTTACTACAGAACGGATTTTTGCCGACTTATCCTTTATTCTACCGATTTTAAGCCGGCCATCGATAATATATTGATCAGCTTCTATCTTTTTTATCAGCTGTCGGAAAATTTCTTTATTAGCCCAGCCGATACCGTGATTATTGATCCGGCGGACGGATATAAATTCCGTAAAAATGACCGCCTTGCTCTTTTTTAAAGTCCGATAGAGTTTTTCCCGCTGGCGGCTGTTGAGTAGTTTGCTGTCCCTTAAGGGGACATTAACCTGCCGGGAAATATGTTTATAACGGTAGGGAAGGATAACGGCGGAGGCTGCCAAAGGACCGGCAAGAGCGCCCCGCCCGGCTTCGTCCAAACCGCAGATGATTTTTCGCACAGGGGAATTATATATAAAATTTGTATAAAAATTCGAAAATTCAAAAGGCTAGTTCAGGATTACTTCATCCGCCAGGGGCGGAAGGTGCCGATTTGACTTTTGGCAAACGATTTTGGTATGATCAGCTCTGCTTCCCGCGACAATGCGAGAAGCTTTTTTGATGGCCCGAATCCCTGCCCAAACCGGGAGACGAGGACCATTAATTTATGGCCAAAAAGCGCAAAGTTTCCCCGGCAAAAAGGGCGAAGAAGCCGGAAAGAAAAGAAATGTTGGGGATAACGGAAGCTATTTGGGCGGGATTTTCCCGCTTCTTCGGCATAGCTTCCGCGGAACGCAGCTATATCGGTGAATATCTTTCGAAAGTCCGTCCGGCCAAGAGAGTGAAAAAACTCGCCGGTCTGGCCCTCCTCTCTTTATTTGTTTTTTCCGTCTTTATTCATAATTATTCTTTCGCGGCTAATATCGGCGGAGTCCCGACAATCAATGCGGAAACGCCGCAGATCAGCGTTACCACCAAAATTACTACACATATCCCGGTGAAGCTTTTATATGTTTCCCGGGGATTTTCCTGGTACCATAGCGGCATTGATTTAGCCGCCTTATACGGCCTTCCGGTTTACCCCATTATGGACGGTACGGTCCTTGCCGCAAATTATGATTGGTACGGCTACGGCAAGCATGTAATTATCGATCACGGAGGGGGATTCACTTCTCTTTATGGCCATTTCTCGGAAATTGATGTTAAAGCGGGAGATAAAGTATCCGTGGATACCCAAATCGGGAAAGTCGGCAGCACAGGTTTTTCTACCGGTCCCCATGTCCACCTGGAAATCCGCCAGGACGGAAAACTTATCGACCCCGCTGAAATTTTACCGGATATTGTGGTTGCCAACAAATAAAGGAGCCCTGATGCGATCGGGGTTAATATTCCATTCCCCCACCCATGCCGCCGGGCATTCCGCCGCCGGGCATTTCCGGTTTTTTCTCTGGGAGGTCGGTAACGAGAGCTTCGGTGGTAAGAATCATGACAGCAACGCTGGCGCCGTTTTGCAGAGCAGTGCGCGCTACTTTTGTCGGGTCCACAATCCCGGAGGCGAGCATCGGCTCAAATCCATTAGTCAGAGCATTAAAACCAAAATCGACTATTTTGCTTTCCTCAATAGTTCTAAGTACCCAGCCGTCATCCGCACCGGCGTTGCGGGCAATCATGCGGACCGGCATCGTAAGCGCCTGATACAGAATATCAATCCCGATTTTTTCGTCATCGGTTAGCTGGCTCTTTTTCAGGGTTTCCAGACTTTTGCGCGCCCGGATAAAAGTAACCCCGCCGCCGGGGACAACGCCTTCTTCGATCGCGGCTTTGGTCGCGGCCACCGCGTCGATCACCCGTTCCTTTTTTTCTTTTAATTCCAATTCCGTAGCGGCGCCGACATTAATGACCGCAACTCCTCCGGCGAGTTTAGCCAGCCTTTCCTGCAGTTTTTCCTTGTCGTAATCGGAGGTGGTGTTTTCCAGTTCTGTTTTGATTTGTTTAATCCGGGCCTGGATGGCCGCTTTTTCTCCTTTGCCGCCGACAATGCGGCAATTATCCTTATCCGCCCAGACGCTGTCCGCCCGGCCGCAGTCGTCTAAAGTTACGCTGTCCAATTTCCGGCCGGTATCTTCCGAAATAACCGTAGCTCCGGTTAAGGCGGCAATATCTTCCAGCATGGCTTTGCGGCGGTCACCGAACCCCGGCGCTTTGACGGCCAGAGCATTGAAAGTTCCTTTAAGACGGTTTACAACCAGGGTGGCCAGCGCTTCCCCTTCGATTTCGTCGGCAATAATAACCAGGTTTTTGCTGACCTTAATCAGGCTTTCCAGGAAAGGCAAAAGTTCCTGGAGGGAGGAAATTTTCTTGTCCGTAACCAGAATATAAGGATTTTCGACTTCCGCCTCCATTTTTTCGGGGTTGGTTACAAAGTAAGCCGAAGCGTATCCCTTGTCGAATTCCATGCCTTCTTTATATTCAATTTCCATGGCCAGGCCTTTACCTTCTTCGACCGTGACGACGCCGTCTTTACCGACTTTATCTAAAGCTTCGGCGATCATTTTACCGATCTGGGGATCAGCTGCAGAAATGGTAGCCACCTGTTCGATTTCCTCTTTGCCTTTAATCGGCTTGCTGATTTTTTTAATTTCTTCGACTACCGATTCCACACCTTTTTGCAGGCCGTTTTTGAGAATCATGGGATTAGCCCCGGAGGTAATTGCTTTCATCCCGGCATTAACCAGGGATTGGGCAAGGAGGGTCGCGGTAGTTGTACCGTCTCCGGCGACGTCCCCTGTTTTACTGGCAGCTTCCTTAACCAGCTGCGCGCCCATATTCTCAAATTCGTCCTGCAATTCAATTTCTTTAGCGACCGTTACGCCGTCATGTACAACGTTGGGGGCGCCCCATTTCTTATCTAAAGCGACGTTACGCCCTTTCGGTCCCAAGGTAGTAACTACCGCCTGGGCCAGAATATTTACTCCCTTAAGAAGGGATTGACGGGCGTCCTCATTAAATTTTATTTGCTTAGCCATAAATACGAGCGGTTAGCGTATAAAAATTCTTTACGCTATGCGCTAATCATCAACGATTCCCATAATATCTTTCTGTTCGACCAACAACCACTCCTCGGAGCAGACCTTAATTTCGTTGCCGCCCCATTTTTTATAAATAACTTTCTGGCCTTTTTTAACCTGCATGGGAACTTTTTTACCCTCATCTGTAACCGTTCCCGGGCCGACGGCCATCACCGTTCCCATTTGGGGTTTTTCTTTTGCGGTATCGGGAAGAAGAATACCGCTGGCGGTTTTTTCTTCGCCCTCAAGCGGTCTTACCAGGACATAGTCAAATAACGGTTGAATATTTGTTTTAGCCATAAACTTACCGGGGCAGTAAGGTTGTCACTCCTGTTAGTCGATTGCTATTCTAGAACATACCCGTTTTGGTTGTCAAGGGCCGCATTAAAATTATATTGTTGCTGCGATCCCCACCTCCGGGCGCCAGCGTAGCAATATATTTGACTGGGGGTTATATTAATAGTATGCAAAAAGTTTATGCGGCCGTCTCTCAAATTCCGGTCGGTAAAGTAATGACTTACGGTCAGGTGGCCAAATGCGCCGGGACCGGCGCGCGGGCGGTCGGAAGAATTCTCCACCGGAATCAGTCGCCCGAGGTACCTTGCCACCGGGTAGTTTTCGCCGACGGGCATTTATCGGACGCTTTTGCTTTCGGAGGCTGTTGGGAACAGCGCAAAAGGCTGGAAGCGGAGGGGGTAAAGTTTATCGGGGAGCGGGTAGACATGGAAACTTTCCAGAATTAACCCCGTCTATGCCAAGTATTCGGCTGTACTTTCTGGGCGAAAATGCCTCATGCTTGGCTTCTGACGGTGTTTTTAGGATGAACCGCCCGGTTCACCCCTTGACAACTTTTAGCACTCATGTTAGATTAGTGCTAACCCTTCGCAGGCTCGGGACAATTGCCTGGTCTGAAGAAATACCATATGCAGGATCTTTCGGAAAGACAAAAAGAAATTCTCAGGTCGGTCATTGATGAATATATTGGAACAGCAGCTCCTGTTGGTTCCGAAAAGCTGGATAAAAAGTACGGTCTCGGTGTTTCACCGGCCACCATCAGGAACGAGATGGGTGAGCTAACCAAACTGGGCTATCTGAAGCAAATTCATACCAGTTCCGGGAGGACTCCTACCCCTTTGGCTTTAAAATATTATGTCAGCAACCTCATGAAGCCCCGAGATCTTTCCGTTTCCGATGAGGTTGCCGTAAAAGAAAAGCTTTGGAATTATCGTAGCGAGTTTCGCAAGACGCTCGGGGAGGCGACCCGGGAGCTAGCCCGGCGTACCAAAAGTCTGGCGGTGGCCCTCGATAATGAACATAATCTTTATTCCGCTGGGGCAGCCAATATTTTGGACATGCCGGAATTTTATGATATTGACCTCACCCGGACGGTTCTTTCCATGCTGGACCAGATCGATTACGTCAATCACCTTTTTGAACGAGCTGTCGGTCCGGAAGACATTCATATCCTGATCGGTGATGATCTGGGGGAGAGCTTTTTGGAGCCTTGCAGTTTAGTATTTACCCATTTCGGTGAGGGAAAAAAGTACGGAGGCTCGATAGGGATTATCGGCCCCTACCGGTTTAATTACCCGGTAGTAATTCCCACCATCCGCTATTTCGGAAATTTGATTGATGAAATGGTAGGGAATTGGTAACAGGCAAATGGATAATTGACAGGCTAACGGCAGATAACAAGATAGAAGGCGATGAAAATAAGCAAAAATGAAAATAACGAACCAGACGGTCTAAAACAGAAAATTCAGGAATTGGAGGATAAAACAACCGACCTGAACAATAAATATTTGCGGTCGCTGGCGGATTATCAGAATTTAGAGAAACAAACGCAGAGCTGGAAAGAAGAATTTGTTAAATTCGCCAATCAGGATTTGATTGCGCAGCTGCTCGAAATTCTGGATAATCTGGAAAAAGCCCAGGAACATATCCAGGACACCGGCCTGCAATTGATAATTGACAAGTTAAAGATAATCTTAAAAAATAAGGGATTAGAGGAGATAAAAGCGGAAGGGGAAGAGTTCGACCCTAACCTGTTTGAAGCGCTGGAAGTCATTCCCGGAGAAGAAGATAACAAGGTTTTAGGGATAATCCAAAAGGGTTACCGCCTGAACGGCAGGGTTATCCGGCCGGCAAAAGTAAAAGTAAGTAAAAAAGTCTAAATTGAATTTTTTTGAATATCGAAATTCGGGTTTCGGATTTAATATAATAAATTAAAAGTATGGCAAAAATTATCGGAATTGACTTAGGAACAACCAATAGCTGCGTTGCCGTGATGGAAGGCGGCTCGCCGAAGGTTATTTACAGCCGCGAAGGGCGGAATGTTATTCCGTCGGTAGTCGATCCGATCACCCATGTCGTCGGCGATGTTGCTAAACGCCAATTAGTTCTCAAACCCAAGGAAACGATTTTTTCCATCAAAAGGCTCATGGGGAGGAAATACACCGATCCCTCGGTCCAATATGATACTAAGTGGCTGCCTTATGAAATTAAATCCGGCCGCGACGGCATGGCGGTTGTGGAGGTTGCGGGACGGCAATTTACCCCTCAGGAAGTTTCCGCGATGATTCTCCAAAAAATTAAAGCAGACGCCGAGGCTTACCTGGGCGGGAAGGTTGCCCAGGCGGTAATTACGGTTCCGGCCTATTTTGACGATGCCCAAAGACAGGCGACCAAACAAGCGGGAGAGATCGCGGGCCTTGAAGTCCTGCGGATAATTAATGAACCGACGGCGGCAGCACTTGCTTACGGTCTGGACAAGAAAAACGCCCATACCATCGTTGTTTACGACTTGGGAGGCGGCACTTTTGATGTTTCCATTTTGGAATTAGGCGAAGGTGTTTATGAAGTAAAATCGACCAACGGTGATACTCACCTCGGCGGCGATGATTTTGATAAAAAGATTTTAGATTATATTGCCGACGAATTTAAGAAAGAAAACCAGGTCGATTTGCGCAAAGATCCACAGGCTTTGCAGAGACTGCGCGAGGCAGCGGAAAAGGCCAAAATTGAATTATCCTCGGCAACAGAAGTGGAGATAAACCAGCCTTTTATCACCCAGGGGCCCAACGGGCCTTTGCATTTAACCATGAAATTGACCCGGGCTAAGCTGGAGCAGATTGTTGACGATCTGATCCAGAAAACTTTGGAACCCTGCAAAAAAGCGTTAGCCGATGCCGGAAAGAAAACTACCGACATCGACGAAGTAGTTATGGTCGGGGGAATGACCCGGATGCCGAAAGTAGTGGAGACGGTAACGAAGTTTTTCGGTAAAGAGCCGAATAAATCGGTCAACCCGGATGAGGTGGTGGCGGTCGGCGCGGCGGTCCAGGGAGGAGTACTGGGCGGAGAAGTGAAAGATGTTTTGCTCCTTGACGTTACCCCGCTGACTTTAGGTATTGAAACCTTGGGGAGCGTAGATACTCCCCTTATCCAGAGGAATACAACCGTGCCTACGAGTAAGTCGCAAATATTTTCTACGGCGGCAGATAATCAAACCCAGGTAGAAATTAACGTCCTTCAGGGCGAGCGGCCTATGGCCGCGGACAACAAGTCTCTGGGACGGTTTATTTTGGACGGTATTCCCCCGGCGCCGCGCGGCGTTCCGCAGATTGAAGTGGCCTTTGATATCGACGCCTCAGGGATTTTGAGCGTCAAAGCCAAAGATAAAGCCACCGGCCGCGAGCAAAGCATTAAAATTACCGGTTCGACCGGCCTCTCCAAAGACGAAATTGAAAAGATGACCAAAGAGGCGGAAGCGCACGCCGAGGAAGATAAGCAGAAAAGAGAATCAATTGACGCCAAAAATAACGCCGACTCCCTCATATTTACGGCGGAAAAATCTCTTAAGGACGCGGGGGATAAGGTGCCTGCTGATGTCCGGAAAAATGTAGAAGAAAAAATTGCGGACCTGAAAAAAGTTTTAGATAGCGGCAGTAAAGAAGAGATGGAAACTAAATCGCGGGCGCTCTCCGACGAATTACAGAGAATCGGACAGGCTATGTATTCCGCCCCGGGCGGACAACCGGGGAATAGTCAAACGGCTGAGGGGGACGGACAACAGGGGCAGCAGGGATCGGGCGGCGGGACCAGCGGATCCGCCGGAGGGACCGGAGAACCGGTAGAAGGGGAAGTAGTAGAATAAGGGAGTAATCTCTAATATACCAATTTAAAACGAAATATACTTATATGCTAATCCGTATATTGGTATATTTTGCCTAAAATTCGTATATTTGCGATTACTCTTTTTTGTTTATGGCTAATAATCAGGATTATTACCAGACTTTGGGAATAGGAAAAAATGCCAGCGAGCAGGAGATTAAAGCGGCATACCGTAAAATGGCCTTGGAGTGGCATCCGGACCGCAATAAAGATCCCCGGGCGACGGAAAAGTTTAAACAAGTTAACGAAGCTTATGAGGTCCTTTCCAATCCCCAGAAAAAGCAGGCCTACGACCGGTTTGGTCATGCCGCCTTTACCCAGGGAGCCGGCCAAGGGCCCGGCGGAGGATACCAGCAGGGACCTTTTACCTATAGTTATGGAAACTACGGTGGAGGGCAGAACCCCTTTGCCGGGTTTTCCGCCCAAGGCGGACCGGCTTCGGGATGGGACTTCGGAGGTTTTTCGGATCCTTTTGAGATTTTTGAACAGTTTTTCGGCGGAGGATTTAGCGCTGCCGGCCAAAGGCGGGGCAGAAGGGCAACTTATTCTCTGGGACTGACCTTTATGGAAGCGGCCAAGGGAACGGAAAAGACGGTAGAGATTTCGGGGAAACAACAAAAACTTAAGATTCCCGCCGGGGTAGACGACGGCACCCGCGTCCGATTTGAGGACTTTGACGTGGTGATCCAGGTTTGGCCGGATAAAGCCTTTCAGCGGGAAGGGGCTAATATTATTGTCGAAACCCGGGTAGATTTTGATAAGGCGGTACTCGGGACGACGATTGAAGTACCGACGATTGACGGCCCGGTAACCCTAAAAATCCCGGCAGGCACCCAGCCGGATACGGTTATCCGCCTGCGCGGACGGGGGATTAAAATTCCGCGGATGAACGTTACCGGAGACGAATTTGTCCGGGTCAAAATTAAAATCCCGACCCGTTTAAATCGTGAACAGAAAGAATTGTTGGAAGACTACCAAAAAGCTTCCGCGAAAAAAAGGAACGGGTGGTTTTAGCCCGTCCCGGTCACTTCCCAAAATTGCTAATTACCTCACTGATGTCAAAAATATTGTAGGGGCTGCCGAAGGATGTTAAAGCGATTCTTAAATCGGCAATATCGACATGCCCGTCGTTATTTAAATCTTCGGGGGTAAAAGTTCCCGGTTGGTAGGTACCGATTTTAACGGCACTATCGGAAGTTCGGAAAACGTCAAATTTCCGTTTCCGTCGGTTACGGCACTGGTAGTTGACGACGGAGCTCCGGAATAGGTATCCCACCACTCCAGAGGATAGCTTTTGTTGGGAGTAAAGCCGGTTAAGGTAATAGTTGCGGAAATGGGAGCAATAGTCACCTTGTTTACCACGTTACTCCAGGTATGGGCGGGATTGGCTATCCAGAGGTGGGCTTTACCGTCGGGGGTATCTTTTTGTCCCCAGACCCGCAGGTTAGGATCGGTAACGGTAGCCGCCGCATCGACATATTTGCCGTTAGACAGGGGTACGTCTTTGATGAAACGGTAATAGGTACCGTAAATATCGCGATGGTCAAAGATACGGCCATAATACGAAGAGTCATTCCAGATATGAGGACGGTCGTACCAATAGGACTCAATCAGGCCGCCGGGATTTATTCCTGCCCAAATATAGTTATATAACCAGATACCGGATAAATCTTTATTAACAAGGTTCGGGTCCCAACCGTCGGTATTACCCGCCAGCACAAAACCTGTTTCTCCCCTCATCACCGGTTTATTCACGCCATATTGCTGTTTAGCTCCGAAAAGCATACTAAGCTTCTGTACTTCCGCCGCTGTATCCGTATAGTCACCCAGCGGCGCCACGGCAATATTGTTTCCGCCGATGTCCACGGCAGTTGCCTGGTCGTTAAAAATATAGCGGTAGACATCGGCGTAATCCGGATTCGGGTAGTTACTATTAGCCCAGAAATTCGCTTTGGGGAAAGAATGCCAGAAAGAGGTCGTCGCCAGATGGGAATCTGCGCCGAACTGATGCATATATTTGGCCATTTCATCAGCCAAACTATAATGCAGCCCGTTCCAGGGATCGCCCTCGTTAACAAGTTCCCAGGAATGAATATTGGGAGAATATCCCCAGCGGGCCTGTAGATACCTAAACCAGGCGGTTTGCAGCCAGCGGATTTTAGTCATGGATCGCCAATTTCCGTAAAACCACCGGTTTCCCGGACATTCCGTTCCGGGAGGAATCGGGTTTTGACTGCAAGCCGGCTGGCCATCCAGAATGGTATTGCCGTTATAATCGGTACGGTTACTGATATATTCGTTTTTTTCCAAAACTACCAGCTTCAGATAAACTCCGTTTTGTTTCGCCAGGTCTACTACCTTGTCAAAACGGGCTGACTGTTGTTGGTCGACATATTGATAATGGGACATCCAGGGTTTCCCGATAACGTTGATACCGCAATTCCTCGAGCTGACTAAGAACAGCGAGCCGGAACCGGCCGCTCTCCGGCAGGGGTCGGTGCTGTCGTTTGGGTCTTCCCGAATTTCCACCCGGTCGATGAAGATTTTTTCTCCGGCCCCCGTCGGGGTAGAGGGTCTATTAGTATTATCCAGACCGGTAATCGACAGATAAAAACGGGGCATCACCGAAACATTATTAAAGGGCGGGTTCTGGCTATTAAAAGTTCCCTCCAAAATTGACCAGACCGCATTGCCGTTGTTGTCTGTCGGAGAGGTATCGGGAGAGACATCGCCGGTTAAGGGCAAAAAAGCCCCGCTGGTCGCGTCGGCGCATTGTGGGTTATCGAGCCATCCGGAAAACCGGGCGGTTAGTTTTCCTCCGCTGAGATATTGACCCGGAGGAATCAGGTAGCGGATAAAAATATGGTATTTAGTATTAGGTTTCATCGGAATACTCTGCTGCCAACCGGAGAGGAACATGCACGGATCCCAATAATTCTCTGCCCGCATGGCCACATCGCTCTCGGGATAGGGCGCTACCCTGGTTTGGACATTAACTCCGTTTACTGTCTGGGAAATATAGGGAACGGTAATACCCGCGTCATCGGGACCGTTCCGGGCAGAGCCCCAGGAAACGTCATTTGAAGAAAATATACCCCACTGAGATAGCCAGTGACGGATAATCTGAATACCATTTTGGCCCATTTTCTGGAAATTTGCCTGATTAGCCTGCACGGGGTTAGTCCAATCAATATTGGAATAGTTCATATTGTAGGAAAGACCGGGGAAATAGGTTCCGTCATCATATTCAAAATAGCGGGAGTCATTTTTGCTGACCCGGACAAAACCACGGTTGGCAGACGGAGCTACGGAAAACGTTTGCTCCGCGGCCGACGTGGTACCGCCGGCATCCTGAGCCGACAATACATATTTCCAATTTCCCTCCTCATTGGGAGTAAAACGGACCTTCCAGGGAAAGCTATCCGTCGGGTAAAACCAATCCTGTCCGGATTTCACCTGGTAATCAAAATCCTGGTAATAAAAGGCCGGTTGGGTGCTTACCTTGCCTGAAGGCGCCGTAAAAACCGCGTTAACCGTTATCCCCTGGCCCGCGGTTATTCCCGGCGGCGGCGCGGCGTCATAGGGGAAAAAGGGATTGTTAGAGGAAGTATTGACCCGGAAGGAAATTTCCAGTTTTTCATATTTCGGAATTTGGCTGTTAGGGTAACCGGCGCGGTTGTCGGCGATGGAAGAAATTGTCGGAGCGCTCTGGGCGGATACGGGAAGAGCAAAGTAAAGTAGAAATAAAAAAGAAAAGTTAAAGACAGCCGAACGGAAATATTTCTTCATTAATTTCGGCAGATCCTTCCTAGTCTAGGATTAGCACAAATTTTTTGTGCTTGCCTGGGCAAAATCGGCCGGGGCATTGACCCGCCCGAGAGCTTAGTGCTACAATATAAACGGTAAGAATTAAGAGGTGGGGAGACCCGCCTTTTATTATTAAAAGAAACAAATTGTTCTGGCGGAGGGCAGAAACCTTCTACTCCGCTCGGGGTAATTTGCTTCGCAAATTAATTATGCCAGCGGTTGTCAGAAGTGAATTTGCTTTAGCTTTAAATCAGGTCTGCGCCGAACGTGGCCTGGATATGGAAGTGGTTTTGGAAACTATCCGCCAGGCGATAATGACGGCCTATCGGCGGGACCGCTTGTTGACTTCCGGCGAGGCGGTGGAAATAACCAACCTCATTGCCGAACTGGATCCGGATAGCGGGGAAGCGCGGATTTTTGAAAAGAACGAGGACGGCAGCCGGGGTAAAGATATTACTCCACCGGGTTTTGGCCGCATCGCCGCCCAGACAGCCAAACAGGTAATAATTCAGAGAATCCGTGAGGCGGAGAAGAAAGCCGTAATTTCCGTTTTTTCCCAGAAGGTAGGAACGATTGCCAACGGCATGATTCTCCGTTTCGACGGACCGAATATTATTGTCGATATCGGCAAAGCGGAAGCGGTTATGCCGCCCCAGGAACAGGTAAACTCCGAGCGCTATTATCCTAACCAGAGATTGGTTTTTTATATTGAAGGCATTCGGGAAAGTATCCGCGGGAGCGAGATCATTGTTTCCCGCGCCCATGAGGGATTGGTTATTGGTCTATTTAAGCGGGAAGTTCCGGAAGTTCAGAACGGAGCGGTAGAAGTTAGATTGATCGCCCGGGAAGCCGGCGGGAGAACCAAATTAGCCGTCGCTTCCACTCAATCGGGGGTAGATCCGGTTGGTGCCTGTGTCGGCCAGAAAGGCGTTCGTGTTCAGGCGGTAATTAATGAATTGGGCGGTTCGGAGAAAGTGGATATTATCCAATACAGCGAGGACGCCCAGATTTTAATTGCCCAGGCCTTAGCGCCAGCCAAAGAGATTGAAGTTATTTTAAATGTAGCGGAGAAAACGGCAACGGCAGTGGTTCCCGACGACCAGCTGTCTTTAGCGATCGGCCGGGACGGGCAAAATGTCCGGCTCGCGGCTAAGGTTACCGGCTGGCGGATTGATATCAAAGGAAAAAACGAATACCAAAAGGCAACAGTTCCCGTACAGGAACAGGAAAAAGTTCCAGAACAAGTTCCGGAAGAAAAAAAGACGAAGAAAACGGGGAAAAAGAAAGCAACGAAAGCAAAGGAAGCGGAAACAGTAGGAAAGTCCGCCAAAGGCGGGAGCGCGAAAGATGTATCCCAAACATGAAAAGCAGCGCGCTTAAATTTTACTTATGGCTAAGAAACAGGCGATTTCTAAATCGAAGCATTCTTCCGCGGCGGAAAGCCGCCCGGCTGCCTTAACCCGGCCTCCGATTGTCGTGGTCCTGGGTCATGTTGACCACGGTAAAACTACCCTGTTAGATACGATTAGAAAAACTAATATCGCGGCGGGAGAACACGGAGGGATTACCCAAAAAATAGGAGCCTATCAGGTAACCGTAGGGGCTAATAAGATTACGTTTATCGATACACCAGGCCATGAGGCCTTTAGCCAGATGCGTGGGCGAGGAGTGAAAGTGGCAGACATAGCAGTTCTGGTAGTGGCTGCCAATGATTCCGTAATGCCCCAAACGGTAGAATCGATCAAAATAATTCAGGAAGCAAAAATTCCTTATGTCGTTGCAATAAATAAAGTTGACCTGCCGGAAGCGAATGTTGATAAAGTAATCCAGGATCTCCTGCGCCATAATGTCCTGCTGGAAAATTACGGTGGTGATGTTCCCTTTGTGAAAGTATCCGCCTTGAAAAATGAGGGGATAAAAGACCTTTTAGAAATACTTATCTTAATAGCCGAAATGTCGGGGATAAAGGGCGATATAAACGCTCCCTTGGAAGCGGTAACCATTGAAGCACGCTTGGATAAAAAGACCGGGCCGGTCGCAACCCTTATTGTCCGGAACGGGAAATTATTCATAGGGCAAAAGATTTATATCGGAGATACCGAGAGCAAAGTTAGGGCCCTAATTAATGATGTTGGCCAGCGGATTAACGAGACTCTGCCGGGAATGCCGGTGGAGGTACAGGGAGTATCTGCAGTTCCTCAGGTCGGAGCCGTCGTTAGCGCCGCGCAAGAGCGTTTGCAAGGGGAGGCCTTAAAAGGGCCGCCGCGACAAGCTGCAGGTACAATATCAAAAGAAAATAACAGTGAGGGGCAAAGGCTCAATTTGATTTTGAAATCGGACAATCTGGGTTCGCTGGAAGCTATTACATCAAAACTTCCTGCAAATATCAATTTGCTCGAAAGCGTTACGGGAGAGATTGCGGAAGCAGACATACTACTTGCCAAATCCACCGGGGCGATTATTCTGGGTTTCAATACCAAAGTAAGCCCCGTAGCTACGAAACTGGCGGAGACGGAAAAAGTTTTAGTCCGGACTTACCGGATTATTTATGAGCTACTCGACGAGTTGAATGATGCCGCGGCGGGAGTATTAGAACCCCTGCACAAAGAAGAGGTCTTAGGGACGGGAAAAATTGTCGCAGAATTTCCTTATGAGAAAATGCGTATCGCCGGAGTGAAAGTGGCTGACGGGCGATTGGCCCGCGGGGATATGGTCAGAGTTTTACGCGGAGAAAATGTTACCGGGGAAAGCAGAATTAAATCCGCGCGTGTCGGTAAAGAGGAGGTCTCGAAAATCGAGGCCCCGCGGGAGTGCGGGATACTTTTAGACCCGCAAATTGACTTCACCCCAGGAGATGATATAATCGCCTACAGATTTAGCTAGGAATAGCATGACAAACCAGGATCTTTCGCAAATCCAAAATCTGGTCAACAGCGCCAAGAACGTCTTGGTCCTGACCCATAAAAATCCTTCGCTCGATACGATGGCCTCCGCGCTGTCTTTGTACCTTGCGGCTGTCCAAGCGGGCAAGACCGCAACGATTGCGATGGAATCCGCCCCTTTGGTCGAGGTGGCAAATCTTATCGGTATCAACAAGGTTCAGACGCAATTAGGCGGTAAAAATTTAGTGATCACTTTTAATACCTATCAAAGCGGTGACGTGGAAAAAGTTTCCTGCGCGGAAGATCTCGATAACAGTAAATTTAATTTGACTTTAGTTCCCAAAGACGGCATCGTTCTGGATACAAAAAATATTTCTTATTCCGCCCAGGGCGGGGGGTATGATTTAATTTATACCGTCGGAACTGTTAATCCGGAAGGATTGGGGACGCTTTTTGATCAGGGGCTCTTTTCTTCGGCGCAAATAATCAATATTGACAACCACGACGAAAACCGTGATTACGGCCGGTTTAATCTGGTGGAGCCTGACGCTGCTTCCGTTGCCGAAATCGTCACTTTCTATTTGCGGGCGATGGGACTAAAGCTGGACGAGGAAATAGCGGGCAACTTGTACCAAGGCTTACGGGCCGCTACCAACAATTTTCAGTCACCGAAAGTCAGCGCCGCTACTTTTGAGGCGGCAGCAATTTGCCTGCGGGCTTTAGCCCCTAAGGCGAAAGCGCCGGCCGCACAAACGGAAGCCGAGACTCAGCAGCCCGACAGCGACAATGCTCCGCAACAAGAGATCCCGGTGGAAGTTAATCCTTCGGCGGAGGCGGCAAGCACACCCCCGGGGGTTCCCCAGGATTGGCTCGGCCCTAAAATTTACCGCGGCACCTCTAACGTCTAGACAGCAAGAGTAAAAAAAGGTAAAATCTACTAGTTTAATTATTCAATATTTACGTTTATGGCTTTGCAGCCCAGCGAAAAGAAAAAGATCATAGATAAATTTTCCCAAGGAAAAGGAGATACCGGGTCTCCTGAGGTGCAGATCGCGCTTTTGACGGAACGCATTAAAAACCTGACAAGCCATCTGAAAAAACACAGCCATGATGTCCATTCCCGCCGGGGGTTGTTAACTATTGTCAGTAAACGGCGCCGCTTGTTAAATTATCTGCAAAAGCAAGCCAGTGCCCGCTATAAGCAGATCGTTGCCGATTTAGGCCTGGCAAAGTAAGACCGTTAGCGATATAATAACGTTATTAAAATAAATAAAGAGAAGAAAGAAGAACTGCGCATAGCAACCCTCTTATTTCTCCCGAGTAATAGATGAATAGAAAAACTGCGACCAAAAAATTGGAGGTGGCCGGGAAAACCGTTACTTTAGAAGTCAATAAGGTAGCGCCCCAGGCCAATGCATCCGTGATCGCCCGCGTGGGAGATACGGAAGTTTTAGCGACCGTGGTTTCGGCGGCAGCGAAACAAAATCTCGGGTATTTTCCTTTAACTGTCGATTTTGTCGAGCGGCTTTACGCCGGCGGTATTATTAAGGGTTCCCGCTGGGTTAAACGGGAAGGACGGCCAACTGATGAAGCGATTCTGACCGGACGTATGATCGACCGCTCCATTCGCCCCCTTTTCCCTAAAGATTATCTGGATGAGGTTCAGGTAATCGTAACCCTGCTATCCACTGACGGCGAGAACGAGCATGATATTTTATCAATTATTGCGGCTTCGGCGGCTTTGCATATTTCCAATATTCCCTGGAAAGGACCGATCGGAGCGGTTCGTGTCGGTTACCTGACCCAACCTGAAGAAGGGGTAGTCATTAATCCTCAGGTTTCGGAGAAGGAATTTTCTGATGTGGACCTGGTAGTTTCCGGGAAGGGCGAGGGGATTGTGATGATTGAAGCCGGAGGCAAGCAGCTTCCCGAGGAAAAAATGCTCAAGGCGGTAGCCGCCGCCCAAAAAGAAATCAGCAAAATGACAGCAGAGTTAGACAAGCTGCGCGAGGAAGTGGGGCAGGATAAATATCCTTATGCGTCCCATCTTCTGGATAAAGAATTAAAGCGGGAAATTGAAAAAAACCATCTCAAGGAGATCGGGGAATTTATTACCGTTCCCGATGCCTTTTCTAAACCTAAAACGGAACAAATCCAGGAATTTAAAGCCGCGCTGGCGGAAGGTGAATATGTCGCTCATGAGAATAAGAATCAGATCGGAGAAATTGTTGATCTGATTATCAAAAAACTGGTCCGGGAAGCAATTCTGGAAAAGAAGAAGCGTCCTGACGGTAGAAAACCTACAGAAATCCGTCCGGTTTCCGCTGAAGTTGGTTTATTACCCCGAACGCACGGATCAGCTTTATTTCAGCGCGGTCTGACGCAAATTCTTTCGGTAGCAACGCTGGCCAGTCCCAGTTTGGAGCAATGGATTGAAACTGCCGAGGGTATGGAAGAAAAACAATACCTGCATCATTATTCCAATGCTCCTTACGCCGTGGGCGAAACCGGGCGGATCGGTACTCCCGGGCGGCGGGAAATCGGGCACGGAGCTTTGGCTGAGAGGGCTTTATACCCGGTTGTTCCTCCTCAGGACAAATTCCCTTACACTATTCGGGTGGTTTCGGAAGTTTTATCGGAGAACGGTTCCTCTTCAATGGGTTCCGCTTCCGGTTCTACTTTAGCTCTGATGGATGCCGGGGTACCTATTTTAGCACCGGTAGCCGGAGTAGCCATGGGCATTATAGCGGAAAGCGAGAAAGATTATGTGATTTTAACCGATATCGCCGCTTTTGAAGATTATTACGGCAATATGGATTTTAAAATCGCCGGGACGGAGACGGGAGTTACCGCAATCCAATTGGATGTAAAAATCA
>JAKBJL010000001.1 GCA_021836035.1 bacterium | reverse complement strand
ACAGAAACTTGAGGAATGGGTGGTATACTACAACCAAATCAGGCCCCATCAAAGCCTGAATTACAAGACACCAGACCAATATTTACGAGAAAGGGCCGATTGTCTCAAATGTATGTGACCAGGACAGCCTCTTTCTTTTTTTACGGAGATCTGTTAAACTTTAGTTACCTACCCTTTTGCAAGGGTTTTTTTGTGAGCTATGCCTAAGGCTAAAATTAAAAATTACAAGCGGTCCGATACCAGGCGCCTGAAAACAGCAGCCGTCACGGCGGAAAACCTGCCAGCGGACAAATCCCCGTTACCGCAGGCCAGAAAAGCCATAACGGCTTTCACAAATAAGTTTTATCTCTCCCGCTTTATCATCCTGGGTTTATTTGTCGCTATTCTGGCTTTCTTTTTCTGGCAAAACCGGGGACTGCTGGTCGCCGCAACGGTAAACGGTCAACCGGTCTGGCGGTTGAATCTCGAACAACGGTTAAATCAGCGTTACGCGCGACAAACTCTGGAAGAGATTATCAACGAAGATATTGTTCTCCAGGCGGCAGCTAAAAAACACCTTACCGCCAGCGATAAGGAAATAAATGACAAAATTGCCAGCGTGGAAAAGTCACTCGCCGGCAAAACTACCCTAAAAGACGCTCTCGCGCAGGAAGGGTTAACTATGGACGAATTCCGCCAGCAAGTCAAACTGCAAATCCTGGTCGAGAAACTGACCGCCGATCAAGTTCGGGTTACCGATAAGGAGATCGACGATTACATCGCCCAAAATAAAGCTTCCCTGACGGCAACAGAAGCGGGCGCGATGCGGGAAGAAGCAAAAAACGCACTGGAATCGCAAAAAAGAAATACCGCTTTCCGTGACTTATTCGACCAGTTGACAAAATCCGCTAAAATTTCGAAATTCCTCTAAACTTTAAAAATAACCATTCTTTTAAGATAAATCTTCTAACCAAAAGGAACTACTTGGAGTTCCAAGTAGTTCCTAAGACAGATCGACACAAAAATTAGGCTTTACCCAATACCCGGGCGACCGTCGTACCGCAAACTGGGCACTTGCCGATAAAAGCGCGACGACCATTCTTCCAGGTTACCTCTTTCCCGTCCTTAATTTCTCTTTTCGCCCGGCACTTTACACAATATCCCTGCATTAATTTATCACCTCCCTTAAAAACTCTTTAATGAGTTCCGCGAATTTAGAGTTTCTTAGGTCAGCCTTGAATGCAGCTCGCGCCGTTTTCGTACAGATAAAGAAAGGCGCGAACTAAAGGAAGGCGGACTGTTTCATCTCCTCCACAAATACCATAGCACAATCTGAGCTCCGATTGCAAGCAGGCTAAAGATCAACGTCCGCAATAGCCCCGACTTTACATATCGATAATCCCCGATTGCCGTATTGTTCTGCGGTAATATGGCTTGCACAGGCGCTTTTTCCTCTTTTTTAATCCGGGGCAAGCTGAAAACCGGCCGGGTGAGGTCTACCGGCTCGGCCGAAGGAAAATTTTGGGCGGGGGTAACGGCAGACGGCGTTTCTCTTAGTTTGCGATGTAATTGGGCCAGCAGCTTCTGTCTTTTGGTTTTTCTTGCCACAAAGAATTTCTAGCATATTGACAGCCCTTTGTAAAGTTCCTATCATATGGATAAGAATTTTATCCAACTTTCCGCGGTTTCGATGAATAAAAAATTCCTGAGCATCTTTGCGGTCGGTCTAGTCGTTTATCTTTTAACGGCTACCTTCTCTTATGCAGTTTTTTCCTTTATACAGCCGGGGAGCTCCCAACCAACATCTGCTACCAAGGAAACAACCAGCCCCACACCCGGAAAAACCAAGCGCGACCCCAATCTCCCGCGGACCGAAGAATGCCCGCTGAACGGGCAGATGCTGACTAAAGATGACCGCTCAGCTTGGGAAAAGCGCCGGCCGATGGGAATCATGATCGAAAACTCAAAAGTTGCCCGTCCGCAGTCAGGGCTTTCTTCAGCTGATGTCATTTACGAAGCTGTAGCCGAAGGCGGTATTACCCGCTTTTTAGCCGTTTTTTATTGCCAGAATGCTGAGACGGTCGGTCCGGTCCGCTCAGCTAGAACTTATTATTTGGACTGGATTTCCGAATACGCTAATTTCCCGCTCTATGTCCACGCCGGGGGAGCTAATACTCCCGGTCCCGCTAACGCCCTGGGGCAAATCCAAAAATACGGCTGGGGATATTACAACGACCTGGACCAGTTCAGCATCTCCTTCCCGACCTTTTGGCAGGACACGGACAGGCTGGGTAAAGATACCGCGATTGAGCACTCGCTTTATACCTCTACAGAAAAACTCTGGAATTATGCCGCACAAAAAAGAAAAATCACCAATGTAAATACCGACCCGGACACCAACAAAGAAACTTCCTGGGATGTTAACTTTACTCCCTGGTCATTTAAGGACGACTTAGCAGTTGCCGAAAGACCGCAAAACTTTTCTGCGGAATTTAACTTTTCCAAAACCCAGGCTTCATATCTGGGCGATTACAGCGTGAAATGGCAATATGACCATGACAGCAATTCCTTCCTGCGCTTTAATGGCGGAACGGAGCATAAAGATATGGACACCAATCAGCAAATCCTGGCTAAAAATGTCGTTATCCTTTTTACGACCATGACGGTTGCCGACGACGGTTACGACGAACCGGGACACGGTACACATACTCTTTATGGTACAATCGGCTCAGGTAAAGCGAAATTCTTAATTGATGGTGCTATAATCGACGGCACTTGGAAGAAAAAGGACCGAACGTCAAGAACGGTTTTTACGGACGATAAAGGAAAGCCCTTGGCTTTCAATCGGGGACAGATCTGGGTCGAGGTTCTGCCTATCGGAACGCAGGTCGCCACCCAGTAATTATGCTTGGCGATATTATTACTTCGCGGGTAAGGGTCAAACTGCTCACGACCTTCCTCACTGCCAACGATACGATTATCCATGTCCGGGAACTGGTGCGCCGGACCCGAGAGGAAATTAACGCTGTCCGGCGTGAACTTTCCCATATGGAAAAAGCCGGGATGGTCAAAAAAGAACCCCGCGCCAATCGTCTTTATTACCATTTCAACAAAGATTATTCCCTATATTTTGACCTTCTGGAATTGGTCGCTAAAACCACCGGTCTGGGCGGGGATATTTTAGAAAACAAATCCAAGATGGGTAAAATCAGATTCGCCATGCTCTCCGGAGCCTTTGCCCGCGGCCGGGTTAGCAGCAGCGACCATGTCGACCTTTTAATCGTCGGCCGCATAGTGCTCCCCGAGCTGGCGGCTATCGTCCGCAACGAAGAAGTCAAAAGGGGACATGAGATCAACTATACCGTGATGTCCGAAGAGGAATTCGTTTTTCGCAAAAGCCGTCACGATCCTTTCCTGGCTTCCATTCTGGAAGGCTCCCGGATTATGATTATCGGAGACGAGGAAGAGCTGGTAAAGTAAATATGCATAATCCCCGCCTGCTCTTATTAATAATTATTTTGTTTACCGCAGCGGCGGCAATTATCGACTTACCGAAAAGTTTTACCGTTGCACGGCGGACCTTTTACCGACCCAATCTGGATATTTCCCTGGGGCCGATAAGACTGCAGCGGGATTTGAACATTAAGGAAGGCTTGGACCTGGCCGGAGGAACGCACCTGGTTCTTTCCGCCGACATGAGTAAAATCAATCCCGGCGACCGCAACCGCGCTTTAGATTCCTTAAGACAAACTATTGAGCGACGGATCAATTTCTACGGCGTTTCCGAACCGGTCATCCAAACCGCCAAAGTCGGTAACGATTACCGCATTATTGTGGAAATCGCCGGCATTAAAGATGTCAATCAGGCTATCGAACTTATCGGCAAAACCGCCCAGCTGTCTTTCCGCGAAGCAGTCGAAGCCAGCGAGGCCGCAAAAATCAGTACGGCAGCGGCTAATCTTTACGGTCCGTATCAAATTGAAACGGATTTGTCCGGCAAAGACCTTCAGAGAGCAGAGGCCGGATTTAACCAACAGACCGGCGAGCCGATTATTAACATAACTTTTACTCCGGAGGGTGCGAAAAAATTTGAAGAAATCACCCGCCGGAATTTGAATAAACAACTGGCAATCTTTTTAGACAATGAGCTTTTAATGGCCCCGACGGTCCAAACCGTCATTTCCGGCGGCCAGGCGTATATCTCGGGAAAGTTTACCGCCGAACAAACAAAAAATTACGCCCTGCTTCTCAACTCCGGGGCGTTAGCGGCCCCGGTTAAAATTGTCGAGCAACGGACCGTTGGGGCAACCCTGGGAAGTGAATCCGTCCAGAAAAGTTTAACTGCCGGCGCCATCGGTCTGGCTATCGTCATGATATTCATGGTTTTCAATTACGGCCGGCTGGGGCTTCTCGCCGATTTAGCTTTAGCCACATACGCACTTATCACTCTGGCGCTCTTTAAGCTTATCCCCGTGACCTTAACTCTTGCAGGCATTGCCGGATTTATTCTCTCGATCGGAATGGCAGTTGACGCCAATATTTTAATTTTTGAAAGGATGAAAGAGGAAATCCGCTGGGGCAGAAACAGACAGGCGGCCACCGAGCTGGGATTTATCCGGGCTTTCCCCAGTATCCGGGATTCCAATGCCAGCTCCCTTATTACTTGTGGTATTTTATATTGGTTCGGGACCGGGGCTGTCCGTGGTTTTGCTTTTACTTTAGCTATCGGTATTCTGGTTTCCCTGTTTACCGCGGTAACGGTAACGAGAACTTATTTAAGAGTAATTAGTAAATAAAGTAATCTCTAATATACAAATCGAAAACAAAATATGCTAATAGCGAACTCGTATATTTTATTTAACATTCAGATATTCGTGATTGCTCTTTTATGTTCGATTTAATGAAATATAAATGGTTCTTTTTCGGCATCTCCCTGCTGGTTATCCTTCCGGGTTTGTTTTTTCTGGTGCGCTTCGGCTTGCGGCTTTCCATTGATTTTACCGGCGGGACGCTACTGGAAATAAAAAATACTAAACTGGTCGAAAACAATAACCTCCAAAAAACTAAAGAAATCTTTACCAAGGATAATATTGAGGTAGCTTCCATCCAAAAAACCGGCAACGGCACTTACCTCTTCCGGACTAAAACTATTGATAAAGATCAGAAAAACAAAATCCTTGCCGATATCCAAAGCCAGTTCGGCCCAACGGAAGAGGAAAGATTTGAAACCGTCGGACCGACAATCGGGGCGGAATTAACCCAAAAGGCGCTTCTTTCCGTGTTGGTTGCATCGCTTATGATCGTCGTCTATATTGCCTATGCTTTCCGGGAAATTCCCAAACCTTATTCCCCCTGGAAATTCGGCATCAGCGCCGTCGTGGCTTTGCTACATGACGTCCTGGTAGTTACGGGCTTGTTTGCCATCTTCGGTTATTTCCTCAAAGTGGAAATCGATACGCTGTTTATTACCGCCTTGCTGACCGTCATCGGTTTCAGCGTCCACGACACGATCGTCGTCTTTGACCGGGTCCGGGAAAATCTCAGAAAAGACGGCGGGCGGTCTTCTTTTACGGCAATTGTCAACGAATCCGTTCTGCAAACCCTTGTCCGCTCCTTAAACACTTCGCTCACGGTTTTATTTACTCTGCTGGCTTTGATTTTATTCGGCGGAGAAACTATCCGCTGGTTTGTGATTGCTCTCTTTATCGGCGTTTTCAGCGGTACTTATTCTTCTATATTTAACGCCGCCCCACTGCTTGTTCTCTGGGAAGAATACCGCGGCAGAAAATAGCTGACAATTTAGTAACTCAATTACTTATTCCCCTTATTCTACTTAATAGGTATTCCCGCTTGTTTTTTGCCGGATTTTCCATAATTTCAGCAAAAAGTTTATTTAAAATTTCTCCCACTTTGGGACCCGGAGGTGTTCCTAAAACCCGCATTACATCATGGCCGTCAACCGCCAGATCGTTAACTGAGGGAGTATGTTTTTGGACCTCAATAATTCTTTGTTTGAATTTCTCGAGCCTCCAGGAAGTTTCCCGTGAACCGGAGCCAAGACGGTCACCGATCCGCAAATCTAACATATCGGCAGTATTTTCCGGACCGACCCGCCGGATAAATCTTCTTATCGCGGCGTCTGTTAAAAGTTCGCTGACGGTAAACATATGCCAGCGGACCAGGATATAAAGTTTTTCCCGCTCCTGCCGGGAAAGGTGCCATCTTTGGGCGATGCTTTTAGCGATCGCGGCTCCTACTACTTCATGATTATAAAATGTCGGCTTGCCGTCTAACTCCTTGTAGGCAACCGGCTTACCGATATCATGAATCAGGGTGGCCAGCCGCACAAGCCAAGCGGGATTTTTGCAGTAACGAAGCGACTCGACGCTATGGGTAAAAACATCATGGATATGATGCCCCGGCTGTCGGATACCTACTCCTTTTACCAGCTCCGGTAAAATATATTCCAAGAGCCCCGCGTTGTATAAAAGTTTGATGCCGTCAGCCGGGTAGTCAGAGGATAAAATTTTTACCATTTCTTCCCGGATCCGCTCGCCGCTGATTTTTTCCAGCAGGACGGCATTTTCCCGGATCGCATCAAAGGTCTTTTCTTCGATAGTAAACTGTAATGTTACAGCAAATCTCACCGCCCGCAGCATTCGCAGGGCGTCTTCCGCAAACCGATCTTCCGGATTTCCTACTGCCCTGATGATGCCCTGGCGCAAATCCTCCCTCCCGCCAAAATAGTCCACCAGTCTGATATTCTCTTCCCCCACTACCCTATAACTTTTAGAAGAGGACTTCTTCTCGTGGCTATAGGATAAGGCAATAGCGTTAATGGTGAGGTCCCTCCGGGCCAAATCTTCTTCGATAGTCCGTCCCCAAACAACTTCATCCGGATGTCTGCGGTCAGAATATTTCCCCTCTTTCCGGTAAGTGGTAATTTCATAAATTTCTTCGGTCTCCCCTTTTTTACTTTTAATTTTCACGCCTACCGTCCCGAAAGTATTATCATAAAAACTATCCGGAAATATTTCCTGAATCTGCTGCGGGGTGGCATTGGTCGTAAAGTCCCAGCGGGCAGTATCGGCAGTATTACGCCCCAAAAGCAAATCCCGGACCGATCCGCCGACGGCATAAATTTCATAACCGGAACGGCTGACGGTACTCATAAAATCCCGCACTTTATCTGGAAGTTTGAGCTCCATATGTTATTATTCTACCATGAGATGGGACGTCCAGACGAAGCTTAAGGCAAATAGCCCGCAGCTTAAAGCCGGGGAATTAATTAAAACCCTGCTGGTTAACCGGGGCATTAAAGACAAAAAAACCAGTCGGGAATTTCTTGAGCCAACCGACCCGCTAACCGGCTATCAAGCTAAGCTACTGGGGCTAAACCCGGCGCAGTTGAAAAAAGCCTTAGCCAGAATTAAAAAGGCCGTTAAAAAAAATGAGCCGGTGGTAATATACGGTGATTATGACGCCGACGGTATCTGCGCGACGGCTATCGTCTGGGAAGCTCTGCAAAAACTCGGCGCCAAGGTAATCCCTTTTATCCCAATCCGGGAAAAAGAAGGCTATGGTTTATCACGGGACGGAATTGACGCTATTAAGGCAGATCCTCAATACGGTATTGGCGGGAAGGCAAAAGGACTGTTAGTCACGGTTGATAACGGTATTGTCGCCCACGAAGCGGTAAGCTATGCCCGGAAACTGGGACTGGAAGTAATTATCCTCGATCATCATGAAAAACCGGCAAGGTTACCTAAGGCTTATGCGGTAATCCATACCACTAAACTCTGTTCCGCCGGTATCGCTTTCTTCGTCTCCCGTTCTTTGCTAGCTCCCAACCTCTCGCCCCTAGCCACCCTTCTGGAGCTTGCCGCCATCGCTACCGTTACCGATCTGGTTCCTTTAACCGGAGCTAACCGCTCTTTGGTGAAATACGGTTTGGTTGCCCTCAACAACACCAGCCGCCCGGGGTTGCGGGCTCTTTTTGATATCGCGGGGGTTAAGCATATCGGTGTTTACGAAATCGGATTTATGATCGGACCGCGCCTTAATGCTTCGGGGCGCATTGAATCAGCTACTACCGCCCTGCAATTGCTTTGCTCAAAGGACCAGGAGGAAGCCAGAAACCTGGCTGCACAACTCAATAACACGAACCGCGACCGACAAACTATGCTTGCGGCTATGTCCAACCACGCTTTGGAAACCCATAATCTCCAACTGAAAACGGCAGATTTCCGGGAAAAAATTATTATTGCCGAAAACGAAAGCTACCATCAGGGAGTGATCGGCCTTATCGCCGGAAGACTTGTTGAACAATATTACTTGCCGGCAGTGGTTATTTCCCGGGGGGAGATTATCAGCAAAGCCTCCGCCCGTTCCGTTGCCGGTTTTAATATTATCGAAGCCATCAGAAGCTGCGACAATCTGCTGGTTAACGCCGGCGGCCACCCCATGGCTGCGGGCTTTACTATCGAAACGGAAAAAATTGCCCAATTCCGGGTAAAGATCCAAAACTGGGCGCGGAAAAGAATCACCCCTAAAATGTTAATCAAAACCCTCCGGGTAGACGGCGAGCTGGATATAGGTCTTATTACCAATGAACTTTATCGGCAAATTAAAGCCCTCTCTCCTTTCGGCGTCGGTAATCCGGAACCGGTTTTCACCGCCAAAGTTAGCGTTAGTTCCGTCCGGACCGTCGGCACCGACGGCAAACACCTAAAACTTATCGTATCTCCCGCTGGAAACTACCCGCTATCCGCTGTCCGCTCCTTTGACGCCATCGCTTTCAACCTGGGCTATTTTGCTCCCAAAATCAAACCGGGCGACCAAATTTCTCTTGCTTACACCATCGCCGAAGATGATTATGGCGGTTATAACCGACTGCAGTTAAAAATAAAAGATTTACATTATGGAGGAATTGCTGAAAAAAATTAAGAACTACCTTTGCGAACAGAATTTTACCGTGATCGTCAAAGCTTATGACTTCGCGGTGGTAGCACATTATGGCCAAAAAAGATTATCCGGTGAGCCTTTTGTCAGCCATTTGCTGGCGGTAGCCAATATCCTTGCGGATTGGAAAATGGATATTCTTTCTCTGGCCGCAGGACTTTTACATGACAGCATCGAAGACGGCGCGGCGACGGAAAAAGACCTCCAAAAAGAATTCGGCGAGACGATTTCCCGTCTGGTCAGCGGGGTAACCAAAGTCGGGCAGGTAAAGCTCCGGGGGTCAACGGACGAAGAATTTGTCGAAAATCTGCGTAAAATGTTTTTGGCCATGTCTTCTGATCTCCGGGTCGTGATTATAAAACTCGCCGACCGTCTTCATAATATGCGTACCCTGCAATACTTATCCGCCGAGAAACAAACCCGCATTTCCCGGGAAACCCTTGAGGTTTATGCCCCCCTGGCAGAACGCCTGGGGATGGGGGAAGTCAAAGGAGAACTTGAGGATTTAGCCTTCCCCTATCTTTACCCGGAAGACTATCGCTGGCTTACCGGTTATTCCGCGGCGGCTTACAAGGAAGCGGAGGAACATATTATTAGAGCCAAACAAAAAATTCTTAAAAATTTAGCTGCGGAAAATATCAAAGCGACCGTCAACGGCCGGAAAAAACATCTTTATAGTCTTTACAAAAAATTACTGCGCCCGGAGATTGACAGGGATCTTTCTCTGGTCCACGATTTAGTAGCCCTGCGGATACTTGTCCAAACGGCAGATCAGTGTTACATTGCCCTGGGAGTAATCCATAAAACTTTTAAGCCGGTTCCCGCCATCGGTATTTCCGATTATATCGCCGTTCCCAAACCTAACGGTTACCGTTCCATCCATACCAAAGTCTTCGGTCCGGCCGGTCGCATTATCGAGATCCAGATCAGAACTTACGAAATGCATGAAGAAGCGGAAAACGGAATTGCCGCGCATTGGTATTACTCCAATAAAAAATCCCAAGGCCTCTCCGGCAAGAAATTGGAGACGGTAGTTTTTGCCCCCCTGGAAAAATTATCCTGGGTTAAACAGTTGGCTAACTGGCAGAAGGAAATTACCGACAGCCATGAATTTATTCAGGAACTAAAATTCGACGCCCTTTCCCATCGCATTTTTATTTTTACTCCGAAAGGCGATGTTAAGGATTTACCCGCCGGAGCGACCCCGATTGATTTTTCCTATGCCGTCCATACGGAGATGGGCGACCGGACGATCGGTGCTAAAGTTAACGGCAAAATGGTTCCTTTTAATTTTAAATTGCACTCGGGAGACGTGTGCGAAATCATGCTGGCGAAAGAACCCCGCAAACCCAACAGCGACTGGCTGGAATTAGTGACCACCAGACTGGCAAAAAGAGAAATTCAGAAGGGGCTGCGGGCTGAAAACTGAAGTTCAGTCCAAATCTATCCGCGTAAGGTGCATTATCCCGTCGACGGATATTTTTGTCAGGCACACACGGCGGCAGTTCTCCTCAATTTTTGGTTCCCGACCTTTAGGAGGCACCAGATAGGTAAGACGGTAGCGTTCCCGTCTGATAACATCAACGACATTTTCTCCGGGCTTTACCTGCACGACCTCGTCGCCGCTGTGTTCTTTAGGCTTAACCATGGGCTCTATTTTACCTTATCCGGCTTGTTGCGGCAACTGAGATCTGCTAAACTCAAAAGTAATTATGGAGCGTACCTTAACTAAAGATACCGTTGATAAAGTCGGGCATCTGGTCCTCTTAAAAGGCTGGGTTAACAGCCGGCGGGATCACGGGAAAATTGTTTTTCTGGATTTGCGCGACCGCTGGGGAGTTGTTCAGATAGTAGCTGGTGCGGAATTAGCAGGAAAAATCAATAGCGAATGGGTGGTAGAAGTCAGCGGTAATGTTAAAAAACGGCCGGAGAATCTGGTTAATCCCAAAATTCCTACGGGAACCATTGAGATCGAAGCCCGCGAAATTAAAGTCTTGGCGGAAAGCGAAACACCGCCCTTTCCCCTGGATACCGAAGGACTGGATATTGATGAGGATCTGCGACTTAAATACCGCTATTTAGATCTGCGCCGACAACGTCTGCGCCGTAATTTGGAGTTAAGAAACAAAGTCATCCAAAAGATGCGCCAGTTCCTGCTGGACCGGGGTTTTTGGGAAGTGGAAACACCGGTGCTGACCAAAGCCACACCCGAAGGGGCACGGGATTTTTTGGTCCCGTCGCGTCTTCAGTCCGGCAACTTTTACGCACTTCCGCAGTCGCCGCAACAATATAAACAGCTGTTGATGGTTGCCGGTATCGAAAAATATTTTCAGATCGCCCGTTGCTTTCGCGACGAAGATCCCCGGGCCGACCGGGCATACGGAGAATTTACCCAATTGGATATCGAAATGTCCTTCCCCAGCCAGGAAGAAATCCTCAATCTGGTAGAAACCCTGTATATCGGAATTGTTAAAGAAGTCTTTCCCGGAAAAAAAATTACCCGGATTCCTTTTCCGGTTTTAACCTATCGGGAAGCAATGGCTAAATACGGGACGGACAAACCGGACCTTAGAAAAAATAAAAACAACGCTGATGAGTTAGCTTTTGCCTGGATTATTGATTTCCCTCTTTTTGAGTGGAAGGAACAAGAAAACCGCTGGGATGCTATGCACCATCCGTTTACCGCTCCTAAGGCAGAAGACATCCCATCCCTGTATGAGGATCCTCAGAAATTCGGTAAATTACGGGCGGACCAGTACGATTTCGTCCTTAACGGATATGAAATCGGCGGAGGGAGCATACGTATTACCGACCCGAAACTTCAAGCCCGCATTTTTGCCATTTTAGGCCATAGCCCGGCGGATACAGAAAAGAAATTCGGTCATCTTTTGACCGCTTTTAAATACGGCGTCCCGCCTCACGGCGGCATCGCTCCCGGCATCGACCGCTTTCTCATGGCCGTTTTAGGTGAACCGACATTACGCGAAGTAATTGCTTTCCCGACTACCGCGTCAGGCCGCACGGCAGTAATGGAAGCGCCTTCGGAAGTTGATGAAAACCAACTTAAAGAACTGGGCCTTAAAACGGCTGCAAAATAACGGCCGGGCAATTCTACATCTCCTTTTTAACCGTCCGGAACGGGGTATTGGTTTTGTGTTTCTTACCATTTTCCTGCTCCTTTTACCCGGGCAAAATTTCTACCAGACGCAAACTCTCATCCCTAAACGGCCGCTGGTTCGGGAAAATTCCGACGGCGATTTTGCCGCTTCTTACTATCCGGTGAAAATTTCCCCGGAAACGGAACCGGCAATTTCAGCCGCTTCCGCAGAAGTTTTAGATGTTTCCTCCGGGGTAGTCCTCTTTGCGAAAAACACCGCTGCAAAACTCCGGCCCGCTTCGACCACCAAGCTGATGACCGCCCTGGTAGCACTCGATTACTATCAACCGGACCAGGTTTTAACCGTCGGTGAGCTTACTAACGACAGCGAAGAATCGGAGATGGGATTGGCTCCGGGCGACCAACTGACTATTAAAAACTTAATTTACGGCTTGTTAGTGCCTTCAGGAAACGACGCAGCGGAAACGCTGGCGGCCAATTACCCCGGCGGCAGAGAAGCTTTTATTTTTGCCATGAATAAAAAAGCGGCCGCACTGCATCTTTATAACACCCATTATCAGAACCCCACGGGAACCGATGCCCCGCAACAATACACCTCCAGCCAGGATTTAGCTTGGTTGGCTGCCCGGGTAATGAAAGACCCGTTGCTCACCAATGTCGTTGCTACCAATTGGATCAGGGTTCCCGATATCTCCGGAAAAAAATCCTACCCCCTGCAAAATGTCAACCAACTGCTTTCCTCTTTTTGGGGTGCGGTCGGGGTGAAAACCGGTTACACCGAAGAAGCCGGACAGTGTCTGGTAGCGGCTATCGAACGCAACGGCCGGACCCTAATTACCGTCGTTCTCAAAAGTTCCGACCGCTTTACCGAAACCGCCCTGCTGGCCAACTGGGCCTTTCGCGTTTACAAATTCACTCCCGATTCTAAATTGGCCTTGTAAATCCGCTCCGGCTATTATAAATTGATATTACTCATGGTCCGTTTTCTGCCGCTTTTCCTCGTTTGCTTTTTTTTAATCGCCGTTTTCGCCTTTAAAGAACAACTCCGCCCCCGACCGGTTAACGAATTAGCTACCGATGCATTTGTCCAAAAAGCACTTTCCGGCAATGGTCAATTTGATCCGACCGCAGATAAAGCCATCTGGTTTAACCGGGAAGTACCCCTGCCGGGCGCAGAGCTGGCGCAAGTTTTAGCGGAAAATCCGACCGTTCTCGGTGAAACTAATGAAGAAAAATGGATCGAAGTTGACCTGACCACCCAAAAGCTTTACGCCCATGAGGGCAACCGGACGGTCTTTGAATTTCCCGTCAGTTCGGGATTACCCTGGATGCCGACGGTAACCGGGGAATTCCGCATTTGGTCCAAAGTCCGCGCCCAACGTATGACCGGCGGAGAGATCGCTAACGGCACTTTTTACGATCTTCCCAACGTCCCTTTTGTACAGTATTTTTACAAAGCCTACAGTTTACACGGAGCTTATTGGCATAACGATTTCGGCAAACCCCGCTCCCACGGCTGCGTCAATCTGCGGATCGCCGATGCGGAAAAACTCTATTACTGGACTAACCCCATATTAAACTCCAACGAATACGCCCGTTATAGAATCAAGCCCCAGGAATCAACCCGGATTATTGTCCACGGCACGACGCCCCGCACTATCAATTAACTACTTATACCAATTAGAAGTGATGGCGGGAACGAAGGCTATAAAACTTTTCTCGTCAGAAAATACGATCACCGGCTGAAGATATGTCTGGGGCGGAAAAGGATCGAGATAAGCCAGGTATACTTTGCGGATAGTAATCTGCTTTTTCTCATCAGCTGCCGGCAAAAGCGAGGTAACATAAGCGCCGCCGGATTTTAGAGTTTCAAACGCTGCAGTCGCAGATTGCAGCGGATAAGTCGCCCAATTTTCCCTGTCCAATGCCCAATAATAATAACGGACATCCAGAATTTTTTTCGTCTGGTTGCTATTGCCGGAAAGGGTAATGGAAACTAAGCTCTGCCGGGGGTTGGCAGTAAGAACCGGGTAAGTTTCTTCACCGTCTTTAATCTTCTCCCGGTAAAAATTAACTTCTACCGCATCGGCTTCGGCAAAACTTTCCGCCGGGACCAAACTACCGGCTTCCAGCCGGAAATAAGCGGTTTTCTGTTCTCCGGAAGAAAGGTCGTCGCGGATCAGGCCGAGGTTGCTAAAATAAGCGACCGCCTGGGAAATCACTTCTTCGGGTGACCCGAAATTCCGTTCGGCAAAAAGATTCAGGTCATAACCGAAATCATAATAGATATGAAAGTTGCCGCTGGTCGCATTGTAATCCATATGCCGCAAAGGATTTTGGGAATCGTCAAAATGCCAACCGTTTACCTGATTCGGAATAACTTTGGGGTCACCGGTAAAACCCATACGGCTTGCCTGAGCGCGCATTTTATCAAAATCCCCGAAAGTTACCCCCGACTGCGGTAAAAAATATACTTTGGCGGTTACCGGCAATTTCGGCAATTTACCGTCTACCGTTTCTAAAATATAAGTATATTGAGCCGAAGCGGAAGCTACCAAAGCCGGAGCAAAATTAATTTTCGGCAGCTGCCCGAAAGCCAGGGTCGGCGGGGGAGGAGGCGGCGGAAATACTTTGCTCCAAACTGCTAATCCGATGCCCCAAACAATCTTCAGGATAACAAATCCGATAACCGCAAATACGGAAAATTTAACAAAGCGGCGGGTATAAAAAGCGGTTTCGGTAAGATTGGCCATGGGCAGGTAATCTTCCATTATTATATCAGCGTTTAAGGACAAATTATCAATTCGTCTGTGCTAGAATCTAAGTATGACTGTACGTACCCGGATGGCGCCGTCACCTACCGGCGAATATCATATCGGCCATATCCGCACCCTGCTTTACAATTACGCCTGGGCGAAAAATAATAAAGGCCGGTTCATCCTGCGAATCGAAGATACCGACCGGGAACGTTTGGTAGAAGGAGCGGTCGACCGGATATTGGCTGTGATCCGGGATTACGGTTTAAGCTATGATGAGGGTCCGCGGGTTGGCGGCCCTTTTGCACCATACTACCAATCAGAAAGACTACCCATCTATCAAAAATATGCAAAGCAGTTAGTCGACCAGGGTCTAGCCTATTATTGCTTTTGCTCTAAGGAGCGACTAGAAGCGTTGCGTAAAAAACAACAGGCTGAGGGTAAATTGCCCGGTTATGACCGCCACTGCCGTAACCTGAAACCCGCAGAAGTTAAACATAAATTTGCGGCAAACGAAAGCTATGTGATCCGGCTCAAAATTCCCGACGGGGAAGAAATTTCTTTCACAGATGTAGTCATGGGGAAAATAAAAGTCAATTCCGGCTCTCTCGACGACCAGATACTTCTAAAATCCGACGGTTTTCCCACTTACCACCTGGCTGTAGTAGTTGATGACCACCTGATGGAAATCACGCACATTATCCGGGGGAACGAATGGCTTTCCTCTACGCCCAAACATATCCTTTTATACCGCGCTTTCGGTTGGGAACCGCCTACCTTTGTCCATCTGCCGGTCTTCCTGGATCCGGCGGGAGAAGGAAAGATGAGCAAACGCCGGGGCTCGGTTTCCGCCCGCAGTTTCCTGGAAAACGGCTATCTGCCGGAGGCGATACTAAACTATCTCATGCTCTTGGGCTGGAACCCGGGCAATGACCGAGAAATATTCAGTTTGGAAGAATTTACCAAAACCTTCGATTTAAAGAACCTGAATAAAGCCAATCCCCGCTTTACCTTCGACAAGCTTAACTGGTTCAACCAGCAATATCTCCGGGCGATGGATTATGAAAATCTGGCAGAAAGATTGCTGAAATTCAGTACCTATAATAAGGGGGAAATCGTGAGGGTTCTGCCCCTGATCCGCGATCGCTTAATTACCCTTAAGGAGTTTGACGATCAAGCCGGTTATTTTTTCCATCCCCCCGCCGTCGACCGGAAAAGTCTCTCGGGCTTTAAATCCGCTGATAGAATCTTAGAACACGCCGCGTCCGTCCTCTCCGAAAAACTTGACGGTAAATTTCTGGAGGAAAAAGCCCGGGAATATTGCGCGTCTCACGGCCTTAAAGTGGGAGATTATTTTATGGTTTTGCGTATCGCCATAACCGGCCGAACCGCTACCCCACCGCTTGGAGAAATCATACAAATTTTGGGAGAAGCGGAAACAATTAAACGGCTTAAAGCAAATAGTTATTAGCTTTAAGCTATTTGCTGATCTAATTTCTGCCATGAATCCTAAACCGCAACTTAATGTCGAGCTCTTAAGATCCCGGCTGAAATTGAAAAATTTCGCCGCTGAAAGAAAGCTTCTTGCTTCACACGCTACCGCGGCAAAATTTTTCCGGAAAGTGGGCTTGCGGCCGGGAGAAATCCGCCAGCATGCCGCAAAACTGCTCACCTCCGGAGCGCTGGCCAGCAGTTTGCTGATTTCGGCTCATACCTCTGCCCCCTCCGCCCCGACCGGTGTTCAGCCCACCGCCTATGCCGTCTCGGTGGCAACTCCGGTTTTTTTAGAACACGACCTGGCGCTAGCCCTTCAGGCAATCCTTCCTCCGGCCGATCATTGGCAATTAACCCCTGACCAGGAAAACGAAATAAGTAAAAAGTTAAATAACCTTCTCGGACTGAATGCCAAAGCGGAATTGGAGGGGCATCGCCTCAATAATGATTACGGCCGGATGGGCGCCGAACAGCATTTACCCCGCTATCCCGGGGATACGGTTTATCAACACGAAGCATATATCGACAAGGGCATCACCCCGGGTTTGGGCGGTTGGGGCTATTTTGCTTATTCCCCAAGCCAACTTACCCCGGAATTGGAAAATACAGAACGCTATTATGTCGCGGTCCAAACTTTATATCTGCCCAATTGGCTAACGGATACCGCCCAATTGGCCGCCTGGTATAAATATCGCCGGGTAGTCGTTGTCAACCCCGCTAACGGCAAAGTGGTTGTCGCTGCCGTCGCGGACGCCGGTCCGGCAATCTGGACGGGAAAGCACTTCGGCGGCTCACCGGAAGTCATGGCTTACCTGGGAATTAACTACGGACAGCAAAACCATCCGGTAGTGCTCTTTTTTCTGGACGACCCGGATCACAAAGTTCCTTTAGGCCCGGTAGAATATAATGTAGTTACGGGCAATCCGGCATTGGCATATAAAACTTAGAAAGGGAGAGGCTAAATTACCATGGCAAAAATATTTTATGATCATCTGATTCTGATCGAGGAAATCAGCACCGAATTGGAACAATATTCCCTGAGTGCCGACGAGAAAGAGGAATTGCTGCGCCTCGCAGACGAAGCTCTGCACCACCATGTCTTGGAAACTATTCTCACCCATCTGCCGGAGGAAAAACATGAAAAATTTTTAACCGCTTTTCATAAAACCCCTTACGACCGAAAGCTCTTGGATTACCTAAAAAAAGAGATCGAGGAAGATATCGAAGAAAAAATCCGTGCGGAGGCTGCCAAAGTAAAAAAAGAAATTCTTGCTGAAATCCGCCGGGCAAAGAAAGAATAAATCCCCTGATCCCCCTGCCCCGTCAAAAACCAAGCATGGGACGTTTTCGCATAGAAAGTACAACCGAATACTTGGCCTAGACGGGGTTGACACCGGTGATATACTGACTTAAAGGATAGATAATGATCAATATTTCATATTAATCTATAAGCAAGAAAGGAGCGTCAGCTGTCCATGCACCGGAAAATAATCAGAACCGTCGCAGTGTTCCCGACCATTACCGGAGCTTTAATCTTCAGTTTTGCTTCTCCGCTGTCTGCGAATCCGCTGGTTCCTGTTAATTTTCGTCTGGCCAACTTATCCAGCCGCGTCTATACCCGCTTAAAATCCAACCGCAAACTTCGCGACCTTACTGATGCCCTGAATTTTTTAGCCCAAAAAGTGCGACGGGTCTCCGAACCAAAATTACCGCCTGCCAATTTAAGAAAGGCTATATCTTACTCTCGCCCCGGCTTCCTGGCTATCCGGGATGACCATGTAGAAACAGAAAATGACCTGGCCCCTCCGGGATAACTCCCGCTCCATAGCGCGCTTCTTTTAAAGCTTAATACCCTTTACCTGTTTTTATTGTGATTCTTACCGGCCTCTTATACTCTCCCATTAAGATAGTTTATGGTTATATCCGCCGCCAGCCTAAATACTTTTAATCCGTCCTACCGCGATCCTCTGGCGGGGAAATTAGTTGATAGTGTTAGGCAAAGTATCGCTTTTCCTCCGGCAGCAGCAAGCGGTGATTTTCCTTTACCGCCCCTTAAATCCCGGATTTATTATGCCCCCTGCCGGGTTTTAGCCGCTACCTTTAGCTGCTTTTGCTATCAGCCCCGTCCGCGTTGGGGAAATAATATTCTTTCTCCCCTGACGGAGATCTTTCTGCTCGCCGCTTACAGCGGTACGGCAATTTATACCGCCGAAGCCCGGATTTTAGAAAAAGGATCGCTAACCCCACCGTCTAAAACCCTGGCGGAAAAAGCGCTTATCGGCCAGAAGGCTTATGAACTGATTGAACAGGATATTGCTATGTCCACACCGGCTAAAGAAGCAGCGGATACTCTTTATGAAATGCTGCTCTTATGCTTAACCTGGCAAGCCGTCTGCCTGGCTAACAGAAAATTCTTAACCAAAACGGCAACGGTCCTTCTGGGATTGGCAATTCTTTGGGGATACGTTTATGCCCGGCAATATTTGGAAAGTTAATCTGAGTGGCGCTGAAAAAATTTGAGGTAAATAATCGGGAGAATACCTAAAGTATTGATTACCAGAATCGCTACGAACCACTTGGTCTGTCTGTTACGGGCAGCATGCCAAAGGCCGATTCCTTTCCAGGCCATATCCCAAGCAACAGCCAGAAAAATCAGGATATCTAGCGTCGTAGACGAGGTCACAATTTCATTATATAACTAACCAGCAGTTAAAAAGCAATAACTTTAAAAAACAGAAAAGTGAGCCGGTTAGTAACGAAAGCGCAAATAGTGAACTAAATAAGAATCGGAGGGGCGGATCACGGTTACATCGGGAATATCAATCTGATACTGTGAAGCTAAAATAATAAACCTTATCGGGATCCCTGCGGCAATAAAACTTTCCCGTAACCCCCGGATTTTCCCGCCATAAGCCGAAATGTCATCTACGACAGCCACACCTTCCCGTTCCGGCACCAGATCCCGGATTATTTGTACTCTTTTTTCCAGCGGACCGTTATACATTCTCCGGTTTACCAGGTGAGGTATTTTCACAAACCGCGGTAAATAAATATCCTGAAGCGTTACCCGGCCTATAACCTCCTCCGCCAATTTAATCGCCGAGTCACCGGGGAAAACCGCCACCTCTATTTCCTCACGGGAGAGGCTGCCGATAAGATCAGCCAGGGCCTCAGCATAACGCCGGTTACTCCGTAAGTTTACCGGATTTTCTTTCTCTAAAGCCATAGACAGAAATTATACAGCAGGAAGCAAGTTCGCCGTACTCTGCCCGTTATTGACGTTACCGTTAGGGGGATGTTACTCTTAAACATGTGGCTGAAGAAAATAATATCTGTCCGAAATGCGGCAGCCCCCTGGGTGAAATTATCGAAACCGCAGGCGGTAAAAGGCTCCGGCATTGTTCGCAGGGCTCCTGGAACCCCCAAACAAAGAAAAATGAGGGTTGCGATTATGTAATGTGGCTGCCGGTAGAACCCAAAGAACTCCCTGAGAAGTGCCCCAAGTGCGGAGCGCCGCTGCTTTTGGTCGTTACCCGTTTCGGGAAGAAAATGAAAAAGTGTTCGCACGGCGGCTGGGATAAGGCCACCAGGCAGGCCACCGGCTGCGATTACGTCGAATGGATTAATGGGACAACGGAACCGCTGGATGAGGAGTGTCCGGAATGCGGCAAACCTCTGGTTTTATATACCACCAACGCCGGTAAACGGATGAAAAAATGCTCTGCTGCCGGCTGGGACCGGGAAGCGCACAAGCCTACCGGCTGCACTTATGTACATTGGCTTAAGCCCGGAGATGTCGTAAATAGTGCTCCGGACGGTACAGAAGACGGCGGCGGCGAAGAATACCTCCCCCCGGAAAACTAATTTTCTCCATTCAGGTTTCACATCTGGTAAAATATACCTATTGCCCGGTCGTCTAACGGTAGGACACGAGGCTCTGAACCTCGGTATCTTGGTCCGAATCCAAGCTGGGCAGCCACTCTTGACGAGAGGCGTGCAAATAGATTTTGTCGAAGGGTTTTATCAAGTCATAGCGCACTAAATCGCCTTCCAGTCGTAAGTTCTGAAGTGTCAACTTCAAAAGTTGTCGTTTTTCTATCGGTTCAGAACTCAAGAAAAGCTCATAAGAGCGTTTAGCAAGTTGTAATAGGTAGTTTGCCGTAATGTAGTATTCCTCATCAGCGTAGTGAAGTTTGTTGATTTTTTCGTTAATTTCCTTTTGTTTGCCTCGATACTCTTCCCGCTTTTGGTTATAGTAGCTCTCAGTAATCCTCCTGTAACTCGACCAAGTCGGCGTGTTCCATTCCGTCAATCTGGTAGTGATTTTCAATGAATTGCAAAACCAATTTTTCGCTTGACGCCAACTCAAAGTTCTGGTTGATTTGGTGCAACAAACTATAAACACCAGTAAAGTTACTGCGGGATAAATTGCCTAATTTACTCTTCTGGGAAATAAGAAACTTAGCATACCAAGCATCAAAATTGTCGTTAAAAGCAACTCCGAAGTACTCTTTAATGACAGCAGGAATGAAAACCGCTCCAGCATCAAGAGCTGTGGGTGTTGCCCAAACAGTCAGAACTTTTTCCCTCGCTTCCAAACCTTTTAAAATGTCTTTAATCTCTGGAAGTGGTATCTTTGAAACAAGCGTTGATTTTGAGTATATTTTGGCAGAATTACCATCTATAGAAGCCTTCCTGCCCTCAAGCAGTTCCTCAATTACCAATTTTAACTTGTCTTCGTAGGTCATATTTCATTACTTCTTCGATAGATATATGCATTTAATCAGCATAGTCTCGCAACATAAAGAAGATTGTCGGGGTTAGATAATTTGCAAACAGAGCCTTATAATTAGTCTCAATGAACCCTCCTGAAGATGTATTTTATAAAAAGACAGTTGAACTCTATTTTGCTGGCAAGATTTTATCCTTTCGGGTTTCTCAAGACCTTTTCAGTAGTTTTGACATTGACGCTGGCACAAAACTTCTGCTTCGCACCCTTTCAAACCTACCTGATAAGAAAATAAACAATGTTCTCGATTTGGGTTGTGGTTACGGAACCATAGGTGTCGCACTGAAAGCTGAAGATGACAGAAGGAAAATCCAAATGGTTGACCGAGATGCTTTGGCAATTGAATACAGCAAACAAAACGCTCTCTTGAATGGATTTAGCGACCTGCAAATATACGGTAGTCTAGGATTTGATGATATTAAGGATAAGGATTTCGACCTAATCATCTCTAACATTCCTGCAAAAGCAGGTGAGAAAGCTATTTCCTATTTCCTCAAAAATGCAGTCTTTTTGTTGAAGCCAAGCGGAATAGTTACGGTTGTTGTCGTCGCCCCGCTTGAATCGACCGTCAGACCCATTCTTGAAAACGACCCTAATATAACTATTCTTTTTGAAAAAATGACACCCAATTGCTGCGTTTTTCACTACTCGTTCAAAAAACAATCTGTCGAGCTGAATCGTAACAAAACAGGAATAGAACTTGGTGCGTATGAAAGAAAAGAAACTGATTTTTCCTATAAAGGAATAAAGTATCGGTTAAAAACGGCCCATACAATTTCAGAATTTGATACCCTCGATTACCAAACCGAACTTGTATTTGGCTATCTATATTCAATTCGACAAAAACACTTATCCAACCTTTTGTTTGTTAATTCGGGGCAAGGGCACATTCCCGTGCTTTCAGTAAAACTTTTTAACCCTAAAAGTGTGGTCGTTGCAGATAGGGATTTATTGACACTTCGTTACACTGCCTTGAATTTGGCTCATAATGGATTTTCTTCATCAAACACCAAGCTGTGTCACTGTGTCGGCATACTCGAAAATATGAAGGAAAGCGGAATGGTCGTTGCCACATTAAGGGAAGACGAAGGAAGAAAAGCAATTTTAGCGTTAGCCGAACAGACCATAAACAACCTCGAAAAAAATGGTGTTGCCTTGTTTGCCGCAAGTTCAACCCCAATAACAAGGCTTGAGGAAAATTTGAAGGGAAACAAAACGGTTATAATTAAGGACAGGAAACGCTATAAAGGACAAAGTTTGTTGGTTTTGGAAAAAATTGTTTAATTAACCATAATTCCTGTTTCCAATTGAAGGAAAGAATATACCAACCTTATTGAACTTATATCGGCATCTATCTCAAGTTTCCTGTTGCTGAATAAGTTCAAGAGGGGCAGCAAGCACGTGCGCCCTTCCACCGTACTCTCTAAAAAAGGCCGAAAGATCTTGCTAAACCACCGTTTTTCTTTCGAAAGATTCGAACCGTCAAAACACCCTCGAAAGCCAGAATTCAAGGCTCCGGTCCGAATATTTTATTTCCCTAGTGAATACGGAATGGTGAAACCTTAGCTATGGGATCCAGGAGATTAAAAACTCCTTTCAAACTTCTGAGTGTCGAGGCTGGGGTTCTAATTATATGAAGATGCATAGAGTTCTGGACGTTGAGGCTGCAGTGAGAATCGTTGGCCCGCAGCCCTTCGACTTCGCCCCATCTTAGCGGAGTTTCGTTTATGGCTATAGCGGAGAAGAATAAAATTTAGATTATTTGTTTATCCCGGCGCAGGAGACTGAACATATGGTTGTGTTCTATAATAACCGCCACAAGGGTACCGATAAAAGCCCCGCCGAGGATATCCTGGGGATAATGGACATTAGCCATAACCCGGGCTATACCGATAAAAAGCGCCCCTAATAAAAATCCCCAACCCGCTTTACGGTCATGCATAAAAATGGTAACCGCTAAACTAAAAGACAGGGCGGCATGAATCGAGGGAAAAGCCCCGTCGGTAGGGCGGATCAGGACGCTGGTCTCCCCGCCGTTAACTACAAAGGGGCGGAAAGTGGGATATAAATGCTTAATGAGGAGGGAAATCCCCGCGGCAATTAGCCCGGCAGCCAGGGCGTGGATTACCTGTTCCTTCCTAACCCGGCCGTCAATAAACCATAAAAAAAGCAGACAACCATAGAGAATCCAAATCAAAAAGGTAGAGACAAACTCGATGGTAATACCTTCCATCTCTTTATGTTAACATATCTTGATGGAAGCAAAGCATTCTTTGGCTAAAAGTTTTTTCTTTGCTCTCAACGGTTTAAAAACCGCGGCCGTTAAAGGCCGCAACTTTCGTATCCAGATTATCCTGGGGGCTATCGCCATCCTTTTAGCCGTTATTTTCCAAATTTCCGTGTTCGAATGGTTGGTCTTAACTTTGATTATCGCCTGCGTCCTTATTTTGGAATTAATAAATACCGCGATCGAGGAAATTGTGAATATGGTAAGTCCGGAAATTCAAGAGCGGGCAAGAATTGCCAAAGACGTTTCCGCTGCCGCGGTTTTAGTCGCCGCTATTGCCTCGGTCTTTATCGGGATTTTTCTCTTCCTCCCCAAATTCCTCGGTTAATATGAAATCCGCGGCGAAACCCTATTTCCCCGCCCTGGATGGTTTGCGTTTTTTTGCATTCCTTTTTATCTTTTTCCAGCATATTACATTTTATCTGCCAAGCGACCGCTCCGAAAATTTGATCCTGTCTTTTCTTCACAGTAACGGCTGGATCGGGGTTAGTTTCTTCTTTGCCTTAAGCGGATTTTTGACCACCCTTTTGCTTTTACAAAAGCAAGATAATAACGGCCGAATCAATGTTAAAAGATTTCTCACGGGAAGAGCGCTGCGTATTTGGCCGCTGTATTTTACCGGCCTCATTGCCGGTTACGGCCTCTTCTATCTTCTCTGGAATTACTTTCGGGTCCTACCGTCCGATTTTTTTCCCTCCCTGAAATTCCATCTGCCCTGGTTTCTTCTTTTCTTAGGAAATTGGGGCATCGTCATCCGCGGTTGGGAATATTCCCGGGCGGTATCAGAACTCTGGATAATCTGCATTTACCAGCAGCTTTATTTAATCTGGCCCTTTATTGTCGGGCAAATGAAAAATTTCCGTCACTCATTATTTATCAGCCTGGGATTAATTATCTTTTCGCTTGCCAGCAGGGCGATATTTCTCAAATTGGGAGCAGTGCACCCGCAAATTTACGCCAATACTTTCAACTGGCTGGATACTTTTACCCTCGGATCGCTGGTAGCCCAGGTTCTTTTCTTCAAGCCGGCCATATTGGATAAAATCCGGGGGCCGTTTTCTTCGTTTTGGCAATTAACCGTTCTGGCATTGCTCGTTATTTATCTGTATTCCCAGACAGCTCATGATAATTTGGGCAGCCGGCAAAACATCTGGAGCTATCCCCTTATCGGCTTGTCAGCAACCTTCTTTTTAATCGGCGGAGTTAAACCTTCTTCCCTGGTCTTTAAATTTATCCGGAATAATTTATTTGTCTCCCTGGGAAAAATCGGTTATGGCCTGTATATCTGGCACGTCCTTGCTTTGGAAACCGTCTTCTATTTCGCCGGGGGAAAGAACAATTATTTGTTAGTAATTTTAGGTTTGCCGCTGACTATTTTACTGGCTTTCCTCTCCTCCCGCCTACTGGAAAAGCCCTTCCTGCTCCTCAAGAACCGGAAAGAAAACTAATTATTCCTCCCCCTTTTTCCTCCGACAGTATTATGGATATAAAGTTAATAATAAGTGGCCAGGCCGTTAGATCCGCAGGATGCTGAAAACCGTTTGCTCCCCTCTCCCGGCAAGAGGAGAAAATTATCCGGCGGGGTAATATTTTTGTTAAAGATCATGTCAAGAACATTCTTCATAACCCCTTTTTTTGATACTACTCGTCCGATCTGTGCGAAAGGTTAGGGGAAATATTATGTTTTCCTCTTTGCCCAAATTGCATAATGTGGTATATTATTTTGAGGGACTTATGCACGGTTACAAAGACAAAATCGAAAAATTAACCCAGGAAAATAACGATTTCCGGCACGTGCTTTATACGGGGAAGCATAGCCAGCTGGTATTGATGGCTCTTAAACCCAATGAAGAAATCGGCATGGAAGTCCACCCCGATAATGACCAGTTTTTCCGCTTCGAAACCGGTCAGGGAAAAGTAATTATCGACGGCAATGAATATGAAATTTCGGACGGTGATGCCGTCATCGTACCCGCCGGAGCTCAACATAACGTTATCAACACCTCTGCCGTTGATCAACTAAAGCTTTATACCATTTATTCCCCGGCCCATCATCAGGATAAAGTCGTCCGGGCCACTAAAGCCGAAGCGGAAAAAGACTCCCCGGAATTTAACGGCGTCACTACGGAGTAAGCTTCACCCGGCTTTACCGGCCGCCTTTCCTTTCTTTAGCTTTAGATTGTTTCTCCGCGAAAGCCCGGCAACCGAGGACAGCTCCGCATACTATTTCCCCCGGCGGATTTCTTACTAATGAAGGCCCCGAAGATGCCGCTCTTTCTGATCTATTTTCCGCTCCGGCACGCTAAGTTTTCAGCAAAACCTTAGCGTGCAGATCCGTAATTTTATATCATACGGCCTCTCCGAGCCCTAAATTCTCTAATTCCGAACGCTTCGGATACGCCCACTGTTGCCACCTCTGAGGATCTAAGTCCTAACTTGGAGTAATATTTTTTGATATGCTCTCGGAGAAATTTAACATTGGGGTTTTCAACTTGGAGAAGTGGCTATTCTTGTTCCCGGGCAGGAAAATCAACACCCGGGGGTTCCCCTATCATTTTGGCCGCTTAGATATTCCCTTAATTTTTAAGTCAAGAGAAATTACCGAGAAATATTCCCCTAAGGAAATATGCCTCTGGCCTATATATACAAATACCTATGCACAAAAAACCATTGGCAAACATTACGAACCTGGGCGTATTTTTTCAATTGCCAAATAAACTTAGAATTTATTACCATTCAACTTATTACTATTTTAAAAAGTATAATTTGCGGTTCCTCGGGAGAAGTGTTAGTCTGAAGCGGAAAGCAGGTGAAAATATATTACCGAAAATAAAATCAGGGGTGTAAGTTGCGGCGGATCGGGTGCGGTTTACGGGATGGGTGTCATCGGCGCTCTTTTTTACTTTTTACCGCAGGCTAACGGGCAGCTGCAACCGATACTCATTGGTATCTTTAAATCCCTTTTCTGGCCGGCTTTTTTAATTTATAAAGCCCTGGGGTTTTTGTACTTTTAACTCTTCTGTTAGCTCTCCAAAGTTTGGAAAGCGGGCAAATGGCGGGGATGGCGAACGGACTTCGGCTTTCTGTTTGTGCGGGGTTTAGATATTAAAGCAATATCTAATACTTCGTCCATATTCTCCACAAACCGGAAATCCAAGTCTTTTAGAATATACTTCGGAATATCTTCCAAATCTTTCCGGTTATCCTTGGGCATAATAATTGTTTTCAGACCGGCCAGGTGTGCTCCGATGACTTTTTCTTTAATCCCGCCGACTTCCAGTGATCGACCGCGCAAGGTTACTTCTCCGGTCATCCCGATATATTTTTTTACCGGAATTTTGGTTAAGGCCGAAGCCAGGGCGGTGGTAATAGCAATTCCGGCCGACGGACCGTCTTTAGGCATTCCACCTTCGGGTACATGGACATGGACATCAATTTTCTGGAAAAATTTCTCGTCCAACCCCAAGACTTTCCAGCGGCTCCGGACATAGGACATCGCCGCGCGCGCTGATTCCTGCATCACATCACCTAGGTGCCCGGTAAGGGTCAGGCCTCCCTTCCCGGGCATGATAGCAACTTCAATAAATAAGATGCCACCACCTGCCGGGCTCCAGAATAAGCCGGTGGCGAGTCCTACTTCATCTTTACGTTCGGCAATGGTAGAACTGAATTTGTACGGTCCCAAATATTTATGTAATGAGGCCGGGGAAACCACCATTTTTCGGGCGGCTTTTCCTTCCGCCTGCTTTTTGGCTAATTTACGCATCACCGTCGCGATCTCTCTTTCTAGATTGCGGACTCCCGCCTCGTGGGTATAACGGGTAATTATAGTTTTAAGAGCGGGATCGGTAATCTGCGTTTGCCCCCCATTTAAACCATTTGCTTCTATCTGTTTGGCAATCAAATACTTCTTGGCAATATGGAACTTTTCTTCGGTGGTATAACCCGGAAAGTGAATTATTTCCAGACGGTCAAGAAGCGCGGGCGGAATCGTCTCCAAAACATTGGCGGTAGTGATAAAAATCACTTCCGAAAGGTCAAAAGGCACCTCGAGATAATGGTCCGAAAAGGCGTTATTTTGTTCCGGGTCCAAAGCCTCCAAAAGCGCGGCTGAAGGATCACCCCTGAAATCGTTACCTACTTTGTCAATTTCGTCAAGCATAAAAACCGGATTTTTCGTCCCCACTTGTTTAATCCCCTGAACGATACGGCCGGGAAGAGCCCCGACATAAGTTCTCCGGTGCCCGCGAATTTCCGCTTCGTCGCGGATCCCGCCCAGGGAAATACGAACGAATTTTCGACCTAAGGCCCGCGCGATCGATTTGCCCAAACTCGTTTTCCCTACACCCGGCGGACCGACAAAACAAAGGATGGTCGGCGTGGAGGTTTTTTTCTTTTTAATCTCCGGAGCCGGCAAATTCGGCGCCGGTTTATCGTCGCCCTCTTCCCCGTCCAGGCTGTCTTTTTCTTCCTCCCCGCGGACGGCTTTCTCCGCTTCCATCCGGGCGTGTTTTAACTTCAAAACCGCCAGATATTCCACAATCCTTTCCTTGACTTTCTCCAAACCATAATGGTCTTCATCGAGAATCTTTTCCGCTTCGCGGATATCGGTATTGTTGGCCGAACGGGCACTCCACGGCATATCCAGGAGCCAATCAAGATACGCCCGGATATAACCATGTTCCGGATTCATACTGCTCATCTGCTCCAGTCTTTTTATCTCCTTGTCCGCTTTCTTTTTAACATCCGGCGGCATCCCGGCTTTAGCGGCTTTATCTTTCAGCTCTTTAATATCCTTATCCTCCGGATCGCCTTCGCCTAATTCCTCTTCAATCGCCCGTTTGCGCTCCCGTAAAACGCTCTCTTTAATGCTCTTGTCGATTTTAGCCTGTGCCTGGGAAGCAATTTTGCGTTCCAGCTCCAAGATTTTCAATTCTTTGGACAGCTGGGCGGCAATTTTTTCCAGGCGGGATTTAACATTGGTTTCTTCCAGCAAATGCTGCCTCTCTTCAGGCTTAAGGTCTAACATGGGAATAACCTGGTCGGCTAACTGGGTCGGGGTCCCGCCGGACATGATCTTCATCATCGCCAGGAAATCAAAAGGCTTGCCGAGGCGAACGGCATTTTGAAATTCGGAAATAATGTGGTGGGCCAGGGCGTAGATTTCTTCGCCCTCACCCATCTCCTCGGTAATTTCGCTGACCTCCACCTCGCTATATTGATCCGCTACCCGGAAAGACCGGGCCCGGGCCCGGCTAAGCCCGACAACTGAGGCGGATAACTCACCGTCAGTCTGTAAAACGTGCTTCACCTGGCAAATCGTGCCGATGCTGTAAATGTCGCTTATCGACATGGGGTCGCTTTTCCCCGCATCTTTTTGCATGACCACAAAAATCAGTTTGTCCTTTTCCCAAGCGGCTTTCAAAGCCGCTACGGATCTGTCCCTCCCGAAAACCAGGACTGTCTCCGCGCTGGGAAAGACCGGGGAATCGCGAAGAGGAGTTATCGGTAATATTTTGGCAGTTTCTTCCATAAAACTTTGGCAGTCTAACAGAATGATTGCTAAATGTCAACCCCGATTTAAGCGTGGGTCAATCCCGTAAGTCCGCTCACACTGAGCGCGGGGTTATTGCCTCCACCACGATAATTTAAAATCGCTAAAGATGGAATTGCAATCCTCAACTTTCCCTCTGGCAAGTCCTAAAAATTTGGGGCGGAAGCAAAAACCTTTTCCACGCGTTCGGTGAACTCGGCAGGCGTTACGGCTGCTTTTAAAACTAAATCGGAAATACCCAGGGCGGGAAGATTGTTCACTTCCGGCCCTGTCAAATTGGTCAGAACAACTACCGGCAGATTTTTGGTAGCCTCCGCTTTCCGAAGATCTTTTAAAATATCAAAGCCGTTGATACCGGGCAGCATCAAATCCAGAACCACCAGGTCATATCCGCCGCCGGCAATCTTTTGCATTCCTTCCGTTCCGTCGTGGGCTTCCTCTACTTGGAAACCCTTGCTTTCCAAAGCCACCCTATAGAGCTTGGTTAAGGCTAAATCATCTTCTATTAAGAGTATTTTGTTCATAGAACCATTGTACCACGTAAAATATTTTTTATGCCGGAAGGGTAAAATGGAAAATCGATCCGGAACCGGGTTCGCTCTCAACAAAAATCTTCCCTCCGTGGGCTTCAATAATCCCCTTGGCAATGGAAAGACCCAACCCCGTTCCTTTCGTTCCGCTACTCGGAGTCAACTGCTTAAATTTGGAAAAGAGGTCGGGAATTTTTTCCGGCGGAATGCCTACCCCTTCGTCGCTGACGGAAACCAAAATCGCCGGGCAACTAATTTCCGGCATGCTGGCGCCCGAATACTGGGGACGGAATTCTCCGGGCTTATTTAAAAGCAGCGCCGAGATTGTGATTGTCCCTCCCGCGGAGGAAAATTTAATGGCATTACTGATCAGATTGTTCAGCACCTGGGAAATCCTTTCGCGGTCGAAATCCGCCTCGGGGATATTTTCTGCCGCTTTTGCCTGTAAATTCAGCTTTTTTTCGCCGGCCATCGGCTGGAAAAATTTCACCTTTTCCGCGATCACCTCACCGATCTTATTCCTACTTTTGCTAATCTGGAATTTCCCGGCCTCAATTTTGGCGACATCCAGCAAATCGTTAACGAGAGCCAGCATGGAATTAACCGAGGTTTGTAAATTGGCTAAAAGTTCTTTGCCGCCGTCTTCCCCGGCCAATCGGGGGTTATTCATAAACATGTCCGCTGTCCCCCGGGCAACCGTCAGCGGCGCCCGTAACTCGTGAACCATCATCGCGGTAAAATCCTGGCGTAGTCTTTCTAATTCTTTTTGGGTGGTAATATCATGAAATAATACCACCCCGCCTAAAATTTTCCCGGAGCTGTCTTTAACCGGGGTAACCAGAAGCTGCGAGCAGTGGTCATTTACTAAAACTTCATCCTGGGTAACCAATTTATCGTACTTCAGGCTTTCTTCAAATTTTGTGCGGATATCCACCTTACCCATTAAAGCTTCCGCGACATCAAAAATTGTAGTGTTCTCCCTCTCCGCCAAACCCAACATCCTTTTAGCCGCCGGATTAACTACTACCAGATTTTCATTGCTGTCCAACATTAAAATCCCATCCGCTAAGGACTCGACCATAGCGTTTAGCTTGCCTTTTTCCGTCGCCAGTACTTTTTCCAGCTGATTTACGGCCCGGTTAGCCTGGGCCAAAATCTTACCGAGCACCTGCATCTCTTCCCCCTGATATAATCCCGGTTTCTTGCTGGCTACGGCCATTACTCCCCGCCCGCGGTCGTTAATGATTAAGGGGGTAGACCAGAAAGAGGCCATCGCGTCACGCGTGCCCTCATCGACAATCGTTCCGGAAAGGCTTTCTGCCAGGTTTTCCCTCTTGTATTGTTTTCCCGTAACCTGGTTTAGCTGGACCAACATCGGTTCTGTCTGCGCTTCGATAAATTTACGGTTAACCGCTTCGTCCAAATGTACGCGGAAAATAACTTTTCCCGGGTCATCGGTTAAAAGCATATATGAAGCCGTGGAATAAGGAATTAATTTGGTCAGTGAGGAAATAATCGTATCCAGGATTTTCTCGATATTTAATTCATAACCGATTCGTTCCCCAACCTCCCGCAAAATCAGCGTTTCATAAATTCGCTGGTCAATTTGGTGTTTCTTTTGTTCAATTTCCCGCTGGGATTTTTTGATTTCATAAAAAGAGAGGACAAGAGTAAGAAGAGCAAGGGGGGTTAAAAAAACGGCAGCTTCAATCGGAAGCATTAACTAGCCGGCTGTTTGGCTTCTTTAGGAAAAAGATGCTGCCCCACCTTTTCGGCCACCTCTGCCGGAGTACTCTGGTATTTTAATACGTAATCGCTGGCGCCTCCGGCGAAGGCTTCTTTCACGAGATTATCCTGGCCAAAATTGGTCAGCATCATCGCGATCACATTTTTAAGATTCGGGTCTGCTTTGATCGCCTTCAGCGTATCGATACCGTTGATCTTCGGCATCATAATATCAATAAGCACCAGGTCAGGGATCCATTCTTTTGCTTTAGCAATACCCGATTCTCCGTCTGTCGCGATTTCTACCTTGTAGCCCCGGGAAGCCAGCTCTACCTGATAAAGCTTGGCAATAGAAGGATCATCTTCAATAATCAGAATCTTCATAGCCTTTATTTTATTTTAATCCATCTCCGCTTTTTGTAAAGCGGGGAAAACTGACAAAAAATGAGCTCCCCTGGCCGGCTTCCGAACGAAAACTGACCCGCCCGCCCATATCATCCGTCAATTTCTTCACAATATAAAGACCCAGCCCCGTTCCGCCCCGGTGCGCAGTAAATTTGGGTCCGCCTTTGCCGAATTTTTCAAAAACGCGCACGGCATCTTCTTTGGAAATTCCCAAACCCGTATCGCTCACGGTTAAAGTAACCATATCCCGACCATCGATCGCCTCGAGACGGGTTGCCAGGGAAATTTCTCCTTTATCGGTAAATTTAGCGGCATTTTCTAACAAACGGGATACCACCTCTGTAAAACAAGCCCTATCGGCTACAATGGCCAGATTGGGATCGTCCGGAAGCACGAAGCGTAATGTCAGTCCTTTTTTTTCTATCTTTTCCTTAAATCCGGCAGCAACTTCCGAAATTACCGTGGCCAACGGTACCGCCTCCGGGCTGAATTTAACCGCTCCGTTATCCACCTGGACTACGCGCTCCATATCATTAACTAGTTTAATTAGGCGCTCGTTACTCTCGTATACCTCTTTAAGAAACTCCTCGACTTTACCACTAATCGGCCCGGCAGTACCCTCTAAAATCATGCTGATATAACCCTTGGTCACAGCCATGGGGCTACGTAGTTCATGGGCCAAAAATCCGATGAAATGGTTTTTACTTTCAGATTGTTCCATGCTTTTCCGCGGTCATCAATTGCTCCAACAGGTTTTTAATTTTCATCGGTTCCTCCACTTTAATAATATCAATTTCAATCGGCTGCGGGCCAGCGGCGGCAGTATGAATAGTAATATCGCCGATACCGTAGCATAATTTTTTCATAAAATCCTCCCGGACGGTAATATGGGTTATCTTGTCGTAAGGGGCCGAGGTAGTTTTAATAGAAAAAATGCCATCCTTAATTATTACCCGGCGATCCGTAAAAATATAAGTCTTGGCGTGCCAAAGATGAAGTGCTTCCAAAAGCTTGGGCATACCGATAAGAAGAAAAGCCAGGGGAAAATAGGTTAAAACCGAGAACCAGAGGTAGCGGCGGCCCACGCCGAAAACCTTAATAATCCGTTCCCCTTCCGCCAGATACTTCGCATGCCGTAGTTTTTGTTTCTCGGAAACGATAGCCACAGATACATTATAGAGTACATAGGGGCTAGCAGCTAGTAAAACCGCTTGTTTATCTAGCCCCTGATTTTTGTCCTTTGAGAGGCTCGTAAGCCGGATTCTGTTATCCTGTAAATCCCCACGCCGAACGTGGGGCCTTTCTCGGGATTGGCCATCTATCTAATGCTCCGCTACTTTGACCCTGCCCGTATTGCTACGCAAAGCGTTGCAGGCGGGCGTTTGGGGAAGCTGCCTTCCGGTCGTTCGGCGGATTGCTGCGGGGAGAATTGCGTCGTTTCACTCCTCCCGCCAGCTTTAGGCTGGCGAGGGACTCGTCTCTGTAGCTTCACTGTCAACCTCAACTGCCCCGAAGGGACAGGCGGATAAACCCCGCCTTTCAGCGGGCACCCTGCTTCCTGCAGTCCGGACTTTCCTCCCTGCGAATCCAGGGTTATAGCCCTGAGCGATCCCCGCTAAGAGCGGGGAGATTCAAAGGGTAGCCACTCGGCCTCTCAAAGAACAAGGGAATTTTACTACTTTTGACTGGTCTTTTCCAACGCGTACTCCAATACAATTTTTCCGGAGGCGACCAAAGGAACCGCGACAATAAAGCCTATAACCCCGAATAAATGACCACCGGCCAGAACCGCTAATAAGATAACCAGCGGGTGTAACTTGGCCGTCCTGCCGAGCACTTGGGGAACAATAAAAAGATCCTTCAGCTGGTCTAAAACAATATATACCGCCGCTACGACCAACGATTCATATAAAGGCGATAGCCCCAAGCCAGAAACTCCGTCAAAATAAGCCACGACTGCGGCTACCATGGTAGCGACCGTAAGCCCGACATAGGGAATCAGCTCCGCGAAGCCTGTAAAAACGGCTAGGATTAGGGCGTATTTTACCCCCATCAACGTCAAGGCAATAAATGACAGGGTGGCTATGATTAAGACCAAAAGCAGTTCTGCCCGTAAATAATTACCCAGGACGTGGTTAATTTTGCGTAAAACAACCTCCACCTCCACCCTGGTATCCTCCGGGAAAAGATTTTCCCATGCATCGATAAACTTCTGCCCGTCCTTTAAAAAATAAAAAGCGGCGACTAGGAAAACCAAAAAATTAATAGTTTTGGATAGGGCGGTGGAAAAATAGGGTAGGGCTTTTCTGGGCGCCAAGAGTAAAGAAGCCCTGGTTGACTCGATGATCTCTTTAACCGGTTCCTGAAGATAGTCCGGCAGGGATAATGTTTGCGTCTCGAGAGCCCGGACTAACACCTTAGCCTCTCCCGATAATTCTGCCGATTCCCGTCCCAACCTTTCACCGATAAATATTCCTGAATAGACCAAAATGGTAATAATCACCAGATAGACCAGCCCGATGGAAAGGGTCCGGGGTAGGCGCATTTTATGCGAGAGGATACTGACAAAGGGGTTAAGAATATAAGCAAACCCCGCAGCCAGAAGAAAGGGGGTGAGAACAGATCTCTCGATATATATCAACCACAAGCCGAGAAGGGCCATCCCGGCATATAAAATATCGCGCTTTCGGGCCTGCATTAGGCTCCATTATACCATTTATCAATAAGGTTCTCCGCCGCCGCGGGAATGTTCCCCCGGGAAATATCCAGCCAGTTGATATCGGGCTGCTTCCGCCACCAGGTCATCTGTCTGCGGGCATAAGCGTGTTCCGCAAATTTCCATTTCTGCAGCGCTTCATTTTTATATCCCAAGGTATTAGGCAGCGACTTGTATTTCCGTAATTTTATTTTCTCCTCTGCCATCCCACCCGCTACCCTTTCATCTACGCGCTTATCTATCCGCTTGTAAAGAAAATCATATGGCGCCCATAAACCAATAATCAAGGTTTTTCTTATTGGTAATTTTTTTAGACCCGCACCCCGCCGATTGGCGGGGGAAGATCGCCAGCCCAAGGGGCTTTTTTGCTCCGCCACTTCTATGGCCCGTACCAATCTCCTGGGATTATTTCGATCCGAGTTGTTCATCGATTCCCATTTATCCCTGCCAATGGCAATTAATTCCTGCTGGAGTTCTGCAAGCGAAAAATTTTTCAGCTTGTTTCTTAACTTGGGGTCCGGAGGAATATGCAGTGTTTCTGAAGGACTTAACAATTCCTTTATATAATGCCCGGTACCACCGATAATAATAGGCAGTTTATTTCTATTTTGGATATCAGTTATTACAGCGTTGGCATAATCGACATAATCGGAAACATTAAAAGGATAATCTGGCTCTACAATATCCAAACCCCACACGGGAACTCCGGCAATACGGTAAAATCCGAAAGTGACCCCCGACGGCGCTCCTATTTTCAAATTCCGAATTTCAAATTTTGAATTTTCCGGCAGGTCTTTTCCCGTCCCGATATCCATCCCCCGATAAACCTGCCGGCTGTCTGCCGAGAGAATTTCGCCGTTAAATTTGCGGGCCAGTTCTAACCCCAAAGCGGTTTTCCCGGTAGCGGTCGGCCCGGTAATTACCAAAAGCTTATCCATATGCTATATTCTACACTATGGATAGCCGGCCGGTAGGGATTTTTGATTCGGGGATCGGAGGACTAACGGTAGTCAAGGAAATCCGGAACATTTTGCCGCGGGAAAAACTTATCTACCTTGGTGATACCGCCAGGGTTCCTTATGGTACCCGCAGTCCGGGAACTATTAAAACATTTGCCGTTCAATTGGCAAAAATCCTGCTCCAAAAAAACGTCAAGGCGCTTGTCATTGCGTGCAATACCATTTCGGCTACAAGTCTTCCGGAAATTAAAAAACTCAGCCCCCTTCCGGTCCTCGGCGTTATTGAACCTACGGTTAGCGAAGCCTTACGGCTAACCCAATCGCAATCCCTGGCGGTCATCGGCACCACCGCCACCATAAATAGCGGCATTTACGCCCGAACCCTGCATAAATATTTACCGTCGGTCCGGATAAAAGCCAAAGCCACGCCGCTCTTGGTTCCTATTATTGAAGAGGGTTTATTTTCCCATCCCGTTGCCGACCTTATGATCGCCGATTATCTGGCGGAAATAAAAAACGATGCCCTTGACACTTTGATTCTGGGTTGTACCCATTACCCTCTTCTGCGGGAAAAAATCGCCGGTTTTCTGGGCAATAAATTTACCATCGTCGATTCCGCTAAACCTACCGCCCGGGCTTTAAAAGAACTGCTGGCAGCCAATAATTTGTTATCCGATAGGTCCCGGGGGACACAGATATTCTTCACTTCCGATGATCCCCGGAAATCGGCAGCCTTAGCGAAAACCTTTTTGGGGGGCAGACTAGCTATTTCGAAATTGGCGGTTAATTAACCTTTCTAAGACGAGCCAGCGGCGCTTTTTCTCCCGGGGAGCAATATCATCCCTGTAAAGCTTATGGGCAGCAGTCATCGGCCGATCGGAATATTCGGAAATGTAAGCTTTATAAAAGCCGACTTTTTTACATAGATCCACGGTATTGTGGAATTGTACTTTAGTTTCTCCCGGAAACCCCACAATAATATCCGTCGATAACTTTAAGCTTTTAATTTTAGACTTTAAACCCTTAACTAACTGCAAATATTCTTCGCGCGTATAAAAACGATTCATTTTCTTCAGGATTTCATTATCTCCCGACTGTACCGGGAGATGAATTTCCCGGCTGATGTTCGGGTTGCCGGCAATTATCCTTATCAGCTCCGGCGAAAAATCCCAGGGATTACTAGAAATAAAATCCACTCTCCCGAATCCCATTTTGGCGATATCTTCCAAAAGATAAGGGAACAGGGTCGGAATTCTGTTTTTCCCCATCGATTTCACCATCACGGGTTTAATCTCCTTCCTGCAAATTTTTATTGTATTTATAGCCCCTAGTCCCCGACCCCCAACCCCTTTTATAATGTCGGATCCATAACTATTTACATTCTGCCCTACCAGCGTTACCTGCTGATAACCTTTGGCTTTAAGCTTTAAACATTCAGCCGTTATTTCCGCATACGGCCTGCTCTTTTCCCGCCCCCGGGTAAAGGGAACGACACAATAGGTGCAGAAGTTATTACAGCCGTTAGAAATCGGCACTAAGGCCTGAATTTTATCCTGCCTTAGCGGTAAGATGTCAAAACCCACCTCCTCAATCGGTAGAAATTCGTCTACCATGGGAAACTTTCTACGCAACCGCTTCATCGTTTTCCCGCTCCCGTCTCTGACTGCCATCCCTACCAAGCAACCGGTCAGGATTATTTTTTGTTCTTTCCGCCAGAGACGGATCAGCTGCGGGCCGACGCTTTTTTTTTGTTGTTGCAAATTATGCAGTAAACCGTATACCCGATTCTCCGCGCTCTCCCGCACCATACAGGTATTAATAACAACATAGTCCGCGGTTTCGACGGACCGGGCGGGCTTTATACCTTTATCCCGGAGCATCGTGGCAATCCTTTCCGAATCCGCCGTATTGGCTGCGCAGCCGAAAGTCTGAATGAAGTAAGTCACGAGGCTTATTTTACCATCAACTACTCGCAGAAGAATATTTCATAACGGCAAAATTCCAAAACCTCAATGAAAAGTAACAGCTCAACCCTCCCAAAATAAAAGCAGCCAGCATTCCCTGCCAGGAGAGCAATCCCAGAATTGCCTTGACGGGAAAAGTGAACATTATGCCTACGGGGACGGCAAAAGTCAAAAACTGCCGGAGCGGTTCGCGGTAAATGTCTACCGGAAACCGCCCCATGGTTTCGAGGTCGCGGTAAACCATCACCAAATGGTCCACTTCGGTGGTAATAATTCCGAAAGCTAAAACCGATACGTGGATAGCAAACATAATCATTAAGCCATTCATAAATAACAGCCCATAAAATATAAATTGAGAGGTATTAAAATTAATCAGACTTAAAACTTTGTAAAGTACGTAAATAAATACCGGCATCGTCAGCAGATCCAACAAGTCGAATCCACCTGCGAGATTTTTTAGCAGCGGATGCACCGGTTTAACCAAATCGAAATCAAATTCTCCAGAAACCAATTTGGTGCGGAAGCGATAAGCTTCCCGGAAAAGCATTTGGCCAACAGCCCCCAGAAAGGAAAAATTAAGTAAAAATAACAACATTTTATTGCGGTCATAACCAACAACACCCTTAGTCCCCGTATAAAGAAAATAGATAAAGGTAAGATATAGGCCAAACCGTAATAGTTTTCCGAAAATAAAAATAATTATTCCGAACCGCGAAGCTAATATTGTCTGAAAGGAGTTTAGGGTCATCCGCAGCCAAATTATTAAATATCTTTTCATATGCTTATCGTCCCTCCGCCTGATAGTTCTTTAACCCCCAGCGCCATTCCTGCCGCAGCAACCAGATAATAATCCCTATCCAAAAAAGCATAATAATAAATCCTTGAAAAATATCAGCTCCGCTAATTTTTCCTAAATAAATGTTCGCCGGATAATAAAGCAGATAAGGGAACGGCAGCAACATTATGAGGCCATAAGCCGCTTTCGGAAATATATCCAAGGGAAAAGCAACTCCCCCGAGAAAATCCTGAAAGACAAGGTAAAGAAACCAAAAGCCCCAGGCATTCCCGGGTGTCCAAAAAGAAAAATAAGAAGACGCGTTACCGAGCAGATAATTCAGGATAACCGCCAAAATTACCGTCAGGAGAAAATAAATTAAGATAAATATGTTGGTCTGCAGAAAAACGGGCGGCTGAAGGATAAAGTATAAAAGAATTATCTCTATAACCGAAAAAGCCATATTTAACAACTTATCCGCCAGATCTCTGGTAAACCAATAGAAATGGTAGTTTAACGGTTTCAGCAGATAATTTGAAAGTCTGCCGTCAGATATTTCCCCGGCCGCGTCCATACTTCTCTGCCCCAAAATTAAAGAACGCAAAATTAAAGTCAGAAAAACATAAGTAAGAATTTTATCCCGGGTATAGCCAAAAATTACCCCGCCGTTTCTAAAAACCGCATCCCAGAAGTAGTAGACAGTGATAATTACAATAACACTGCGAAGGCGCCAAAGGAGAAAGTTAAGACGATAAACAAAACCGTTCTGCCAGGAAACGGTAAAGACAGTCAGGTATTTCCTCATGCCATATCTTTGCCGGTAAATACCTCCCTAATAATATCCTCTATTTCCGACTCTTCAATATTTAGGTCCGCGACCGGGTAGCTTTGCAGCAATTTGGACGCCACCCTGTTGGAATTTTCCCGCGGTACCTGCAGAATTAATTTCGGATAAATAAATTCCCTCACCCCGCCGAGAGTTTCCAGATGTTCAATTTGCCGGCGGTCCAGTTCCCGGTCGAGAATGACTGTGATATTTTTATGATCGGCATATTTCCTGACGATATCTTCGAGCAAACCGTCAAAAAGGACTTTCCCGTGATCAATAATAATAACTCTTTTGCATAACTCTTTGACATCATCCATGTAGTGGCTGGTAAGAATAATCGTCGAACGGTATTTCTGGTTGTAAACTTTAATAAAATCGCGCATTTTCTTCTGGGCGACGACATCCAAGCCAATTGTCGGTTCATCTAAAAATAAGACTTTGGGACTATGAATCAAAGCCGCGATTAGCTCCATTTTCATCCTTTCTCCTAAGGAAAGCTTGCGCACCTGGACTTTTAGTAGATCTTTCACATCTAATAGTTCCGCTAATTCATTAAGTGTGGTTTCATATTTCTCTTTCGGTACCTCGTAAATTTCTTTGTTTAGAATAAAACTCTCGATTGCCGGAAGATCCCACCAAAGTTGGTTTTTTTGGCCCATCACTAGGGCAAACTGCTTCTGGAATTCCGGCTGGCGCTTCCAGGGAATATAACCCAGAACGGAAACTTCCCCGCCGGTCGGGTACAACAGCCCGGACAGTGTTTTCAGGGTAGTAGTTTTCCCGGCGCCGTTAGGCCCGATAAAACCAACCAGTTCACCTTCATCGATAGTAAAAGAGACACCATCAACCGCTTTAACGTCATAATATTTCCGATGAAACAAACTCCGGATAGACCCGGTAAGCCCGGGCTCTTTTTGGTGCACCTGATAATATTTGGAAAGGTATTTTACCTCAATAAGCGCCATAGACACTAAAATTATGCTCTAGCACTAGACGATTATCAAGAACCCGTCGGTATTTTTGTTATACTGCTGCTATGCGGGAGATAAAAGTTCGCTGCGGCGGACAGGAATTCCAATTTGCAACCGAAAGCTCTCTGTTCTCTCCCAACCAGCTGGACCAGGGGAGCCGAATACTATTGGATTCAATTCGCCCGGCAGAAAATATCCGCACGCTTCTGGATTTAGGCTGTGGCTGGGGAGCGATGGGAATCATCTTAGCTAAACTTTACCCGGATAAATTTGTTTATCTGCTGGATAATGACCCGAAGGCTTTAGCCTGCACCGAAAAGAATTTAAAGTTAAATCTAATTAAAAACGCGAAAGTTTTAAAAGGCGATGTAACCTATTCCGCTTTTCCTCAAAAATTTGACTTAATTATTACTAATCCCCCCTGGACGAAAAATATCTCGGTAATCCCGTTTCTGGTAAAATTTGCCCGGCATCATCTCAACGAAAACGGTGCATTTTATGCCGTTATTAATTCCACTTATCGCCTGGAAGACCAAATGGAAAAGTATTTCGGTAATGTCTCGACAGTCAGCGAAAAATTACCATACAAAGTATTAAGGTCCCAAAACAATTTCGCTTTGGCAAATGATTTACTGGAAAGTATCCAAAGCACTCTGCGGGAATACAAAATTCTACCCGACCCCTTAAAAAGTCAATATTTCCTGACCGACTCCGCAATTATTGATCGCGTCGTTGGCCTGGCAGAACTGAAAAGGCAGGATGTAGTTTTGGAGATCGGCCCTGGCTTGGGTTCACTTTCTCAGAAAATAGCGGAGAAAGCGGAAAAAATTATCGCCGTCGAAATTGATCCTCAATTCCGTCCGGCGCTAAACCGACTACCGAAAAATGTCGAAATAATCTATGAAGATTTCTTTAAGTTGTTCCGCACTAAGAAACCGCCGTTCAAATTTAATAAAGTAATTTCTAATCTTCCCTATTCTTCCGCCGGGCCGGTGCTTTTTAAGCTGGCTAACCTCCGTTTTGAAACCGCGGTCCTCATTCTCCCCGCTAAAATAATTCGCAGATGGGAAAAGAGTAATTTCAACCGCCGTTATATTATTCAGGAACAATTTAACCTCTCTCGTTCCTTTTTTTACCCTACGCCGGATACCGATTCGGTAGTTGTTAAACTCCAAAAATCGTAAAAATCCCTAAACTATAATCAATAAATGTCGCGCGCGCGCTGGGCAATTATCGCTAGCTGTTTGCTCCCAATGTTTATCCTTCCCGGCGCTAGAAACCGGTCGAAGAAGATAAACTTCAGTTGCTTCTTCTGCTAGGAACTGGCAGAAGAATAGCGCTTCAAACCATACAGAAATACTTTCCGGCTGAAGATGAATAATATCGCCGTAATTCCAATTGACCCGAGAATCCAATTCCATTCAAAACGGCCCATTAGCGCCTCGGCCGGTACAGAGGACATAAGCGCCACCGGCAGTAAAATAATTGCGGCCAATATGGAGATGCGGGAAATAGACTTAGCCGGGTATTTCCCTGTATTCACGAAAGCCCAAAATAAATCCCGGGCAGAATTCACCTGGATAAATTTGAACGCCAAAGTCTCGATCAGGGTAAGAATGGAGAAAAGAAAAAATAACGAGCTGGTCAGCAAAATTATAAAAAGAGGAATCCCTAACCAAAATAAATAATTAAGATTATGGAGTTGGGCACGACAATGATATCTTCCAAATCTACCCAGCAGAACGCAGAAAGGAAATGGATGTCCAAAGGCTTTGCCAATTTATAATCAAAATCTCCATTGGCAATATCCCGCGCGAAGGAATACATAAACGAGAAGAAAGTCATCGATCCTAATCCGGTAATAAGTGACCCAATACCCAGGACGAGCATCACCTGGTACTTGGTCCAACCGTTTATTACACTCACCTGCGAAAAGATGATTTCAAAAAACAAAATATAGGTAAGAAGCGATAGCGAGTGAATAACAAACCAGGCGAAAAAATTCTCCCGATTCGCCATCTCATCCATTAAATTCATACCAAACAAGCGAAAATAATAGCGGAAGTATTTTCCCATTATTTATCTCCCTGCACTTTCGTATTCTCTAAGACCTTTGAACCAGATATATTTAGCCACAAAATAACAGATAAGGATCCAAAAAAATTGAGCGATAATATTCCCTGTAAACTCATTTAATTGAGGAGCGTGGATAAAATAATGAGCCGGTATGTAAACAAGATATTTGAAGGGGAGGTAATTAGAAATTGCGGCCAGTTTATGAGGGAGGAGATCTGCCGGAATGAGTTCGCCGGAAAATATTCCTCCAGCAACAAAAACGAGCGCATGAAACCCGTGTACGCGATTAAACCAAAAGGCCAAACCACCGATTGCTAAAATAATAAAATAGCGCATAGCGGTGGCTAGAGCCAAAGAGAATAAAGCAGCCAAAAATCCAAAAGTTACTATTTTAAATAAACCTCCCGTTGCCAGGGATGCAAACACGACCAAAAAAACTACTAAGGAAATAATCTTAACGGGGAGCGCTTCGATAAATACTTTCAGGAAATAATTGTACGGTTTCAGGAGATGAATTGATAGATTACCATAACGTATATCATCTGTCATTAAATGATAGTTATATTCGGAGACAACAGTAACCAGCATAATGGAAACATAATAGACAGCTAAGGACGACTGGGTATACTTATCAAGTCCAAATCCCGAACCTAATATAGCCGACCATAGTAAAAATGTTAGCAGAACCGTAACGATATGGCCGCTTAGTCTCCACATCATATTCATCCGGTACTCGAGCACTATCTGTGACGAAAGATAAAAAACTTGTAAATATTTGCGCATAAATATATTGTACTATGCACCTTGTCTGGCATACAGACTATGATTACGATAAAATTAGCTATGTCGGAAAAAGTAAAAAAACTGGCACCGGAGATTTGGCAGGAGATAAAGAAAGCCAAAAAAATACTGCTGCATTGTCATCCCAACCCCGATCCCGACAGTATGGGAAGCGCTCTGGGTTTGATGCATCTCCTGAAAAACGCCCAAAAAGAGGTAACTGTTATCTCCGGAGATTCTATTCCTTCAGCCGCCATGTCCGCCATGCCCGGTTTTAAAGATATTGTCCCAAAAAACATTTTTAAGATTGACTTAAATGACTTCGATTTATTCATAGTCTTGGATAGTTCTGCCTTAAATCAAATTTCCAAAAAGGGGGAAATAAAATTCCCTCCCAATCTGCGAACCGTAAAAATTGATCACCATCGCAATAAAGATAATTTCGCGGATATCAATCTGATAGATACAAATTATTCCTCAACCTGCCAGATGGTTTATGAATTAGCAAAATTATGGAGATTGAAAATTACTCCGGATGCTGCCGCCTGTTTGCTTATCGGCATCTATACAGATACCGGGGGCTTTAAGTATCCCCCCACGAACGCCGACACTTTTCTGGCCGCCAGCGAATTGGCCAAGATTTACCCTGATTATTTTAAAATAATCTTCCACTACGAAAATTCCGTCAATCCTAAACAACTGGAGTATCTAAGTCTGGCATTAAGTTCCATCGAACATTATTTCTCCGGGAAAGTAGCTATCTCCGTTATCCCCCACGAAGAACTCCGTAAACGGGGTTTAAACCGCAGCGAAATCAGCGGTTTGGAAATCGCCAACACTTTGAAATCCGTCCCGGGTTGGATTATCGGCATTGAATTAGTAGAGTCCTCACCGAATATGATAGAAGCCCACTTCCGCAAAAGGGAATACGAAGGTCCGGACCTATCAAAAGCAGCTATTGTTCTCGGTGGCGGGGGGCATAAGTCTGCCGCGGGTGCACCCATCAACAAGCCACTTAATGAAGCCAAAGCTCTGCTCTTAAAAACCCTCAAAGAAGTTTATCCGGAGTTAGGAGAAATTTAAATTTTTCTTTTCCACGCAGCAATCCGCCAGCTGGCGGATTGTCTGCCTATCCGAAAAATAATTTAACGGATAGCTTTCTTCAAAGCCTTTCCGGCGGTAAAGCCGGGAGTTTTCCGGGCCGGGATATTAATCGCGGCTCCGGTTTGGGGATTTCGTCCCTTCCTGGCAGCGCGGCTGCGGACGGAAAAGGTTCCGAATCCGGTTACCACTACTTTCTCGCCACGCTTTAAAGCATCACGGACGCCGTCCAATAACGCCTGCACTGATTCCCGAGCGGCCTTATTGGTTAACATTGCCTTCTTGGCAACTAAATCTACTAAATCTGCTTTGGTCATTTAATTCACCTCCTTTAGAAACCGTTTACGAGCCCTTGAGCGAGTATTTACAGTTTCTTAAGCCCGCCGTAAACGCACTTCGCACCGTTTACGAATGGTAAGCAACAGGCGCGAAGAAAGAGCTGGCGGGCGTCACAAATTTTTTTGTTGTCTTTACAACCTCTTTGATGTATTTAATAGTAGTTTTTCTTGTAACAACAGGCAAATTTTTATGGAGCATAACAACAGCCAAGATAACACTGCGTTCATGGTCTGTCAAGAGGGGAAGCGACGGATTTATTTGGTTGTCTGGACAACCCGAAACTCGCGGATAACGGTAACCCTGATTTGGCCGGGGAAGTCTTTTATCTGCTCTTCAATTTTCTCACGGATCTTTTCAGCGAGAACTATTGCATCAGCATCGGAAATTTCTTCCGGATTAACCAAAACCCTTATTTCTCTACCCGCCTGGAAAACCCAGGCATTAACCACTCCGGTAAACCCTTTACAAATTTCCTCCAATTCGGAAAGGCGCTGAATATATTTCTCCAGGTCTTCATAGCGCGCTCCCGGTCTGGCCCCGGAAATTGCATCGGCGATATAAACAATCATGGACTCGACGGAAGTAAACGGTTCGTCTTCGTGATGCTGGGCAACACAATCAATAACTTTTTGGGGGAAACCGAATTTCTTTAATAAACTGACCGCCAAAGTTACGTGAGAACCTTCCTCGTTATCAATTACCTTACCGATATCATGTAAAAGACAACCGAGGCGGACCACATTAACATCTGCCCCGACTTCCGAAGCAATCGCTACGCCTAATTTCGTTTCCTCCAGTGTATGAGCAATCATATTCTGGCCGTAGGAGAAGCGGTATTTAAACCGGCCGAGAAGGTCAATAATTTCCCGGGGGAGGTTATAGACTCCTACCGATTGGGCCAGCTTTACCCCTTCATCGTGAATGATGCGGTCAATGTCCCGTCGGACCTGGGCTACAATTTCTTCGATACGGGAAGGTTGGATCCTGCCGTCCGCAATCAGACGCTGAAGAGAAACCCGCGCAATCTCCCGTCTAATACCGTCATAGCTACTAAGCCGTATCTGGTTTTCTTCATCCAATTCCAGGTCCACACCGGTAGACTGTTCAATCGCCCGAATGTTGCGCCCTTCTTTACCGATAATTTTTCCCTTAACCTCGTCGTCGGGAAGCTTAATCGTCGAAACTGTAAATTCCGGAACATAATCGGTAGCTCCGTGGACCATCTCGGAAACTAAAATCTCGCGGGCTTTCTCGGCGGCTTCTTCCTTAGCTTGGTTCATAACCGCCGAAATTAACTTAGCCGCTTCTACCCTTATTTTTTCTTCTACGCCGGCTAAAATCTTTTGCTTGGCTTCTTCCACTGAAAGCCCGGCTACCCGTTCTAATTTTGCCAACTGTTCGTCTTTAACCTTTTCCAGCTCGGTTATTTTATTCTGCAACTCCTGTTGCTTGGCCGCTAAACCCTTCTCTCTTTCGTCTAAAGCCGTCGCTTTTTTATCCAGGGAATCTTCTTTAGCTACCAACCGCTGTTCTATAGCAAATGATTCCGCTCGGGTTTTCTTGGCTTCCTCATCCGCCTGCTGTTTTATCCGCAAAGCTTCGTCTTTAGCCTCCAGAAGAATTTCACGGGCTTGTTGTTCGGCTCCCGGCAAAGTAGGGTTTATGGCCATAGGATCGCCCGTTGTCCGAGGAAGAGGAGTTTTTTTTACTTTGCTATTGCCTTTACTAAAGGATAATAGTGCCATGAAATAAATTTTCCCGAAAGAACAAAAGAAGCTCCGCCCGCAGGCGGGTGGTTAACCTAAAAACTTTTTTAAGCTGGCCAGAATCTTTTGGATAAATTCAGCAATTTTCGCCATATCTTTCTTTTGTTCTTCCGGTTGTTTGTATTGCTACAACAAGCTTACTCCTTACGGCGTAATTTTGCAAGAACTAATTTCACCGTTTCCCAGTCAAAACCTCGGGCAAGAAGAAAACGGGCTACCTTCTCCCGGAATTTGGGGTAACCCAGTTTATTTTGATCCCAATGATCCAGCCTCTTCCCCAGAGCCCGCCTTGCTTTCTTCTCCTCCGTGCTATGATTATTTGTTGGTTTTATTGATTCACTGAGCAGCTGATTTATTACGTCTCTGTCAACCCCTTTGCGTGTTAATTCATAATTGAGAAGCCGCTTTCCTTCCGGCCGGAAAGTATTTCTTTGCTCAATAAACCATCCGGCAAATTCCTTATCGTTGATCTGGCCGATTTCTTTTAGCCTTTTTATTACCCTGTCTACCGGTTTCCCTCTTTCGGCTCCACTTACCGCTTCCTTAGCTTTAAGCTTTAAGCTTTTAGCCGTTAGCTTTTGCCTTATTTCCTTCTCGCTTCTGGGTCTATATGATAAGAAGTTAAGTGCGGCACTGTAAAGTTTCCCGAATTCGCTTTCAGCTAAAATCTTATCCAGCTCCCTCCGGCCGATTTCCATACCGTTATAAATTCCTAGCTTTAAAATATCATTAACATCCAAACCCGCCGTAAAATTTCCGTCCACATAGACATTAACCCTATTCGGATCCTTCTTCTGGTATTCTAATTTGGTAATTTTCATACCATTTATCGCCCTATTATATTGCCTTTAGGGAAGTTTTTCTTTAAAATCAAAGTCCTAACCCTAAGCAAACGCAGAATAGACGGTTACTTCTAACATCGCGACGTTGTGTTAAAATAAATTAGCTCGCCCATGTTTCTGAGCTACCTCAGCCTAACTTTTCTGCCTTTATGGTCATTGGGCTGCTTTATCGGGGCCGTTTTTGTATTCCGCTGGAAATTCCTAAAAATGCTCTCGCGGGTTCTACCCAATTTAGGTAAAAACCAAGGGGGGGATATTTTGCCAATTGAGAGGCAGGACCTCCGCTATTTTTGGAGCCTGATTATCTGCGCCTTCTTGCTTGCCGCCAGCTGGCTACTCTACTTCAGCTCCTGGTCCGCCTCTACCGTCACCGAATCGATCTATGATAACACCACTAAAATTTATCTATTCTATGGTCTTCTTATCGCTGTTTTTTTTATTATTGGCATTCTGGGATTACTTGCCATCTACCGGAAATCTATTTATCTTGGCTTGAAAAATAAAATCATTTTTCGCTTTTATGATGGCTGGCCGGCCCTAATCCTTGGGGCTATTGTCCTTGCCGTAGCCCTTATCGGACTTTATATTATCGCTTTCTCTTAATCCTCAGGAGCTGGCGCTAGAATAATGCCGGAGTCCCATTTGCCAGAACTTTTGGGAAACAAGGGTAGTTGCCGCCACCATCGCTATAGACAAAAAAACAGTCTCCCAGTGAAATATCCCGATTAAAGCTGTTACCGGTATATAGGCCAGAAACATTACCGGGACGATATACAACAAAAACGCCCGGGCTAATGGCGGAAAGATTTCCAACGGATACGAACCAAATCGAGTGATATCATCGGCAAACCATAGTAAGTCATCAGCGTCGATGATATAAAACGCTAGGGTGGCGAAGGTAAAACAAATATTGTAATAAATTAAAAAACCACAGGCGATAAGAAATAAGAAAATAAGCACGTCCGGTATCAGCAAAGTTGTATTTCTCAGTGCATAAATAAATAGCAACAATGCGAAAACAAAAGGGACAACCACGTTGGGGGCTTGTTTACGAAAGGAAACCATAAATCTCGTATTAACCGGCAATTTAGCTACAGCGTCGAAACTGCCGTCATTAACGGATTGTGAAAATTCGGCCAAAGAAGAACGATAAAATATCCACTGGGTGTAGTAAATAAATTGGCCGACAGCAAACAACAACAACATTTTGTCAAAATCCCATCCGGAAACCGAAGGAACCCTGTCCAGAATCGACCCCATGAAGACCAAATAACCCAGAGAATAAAGTACGGACGGGAGAAATGCCGAGACAAAATTTATCCGGTATTCCATAGAACGGAGATAATTGATCTTTACAAAAAGCAGGAATAATTTAAAATATTTAATTAATTTATTAACCGCCATAAGCTCCGTATCTTTTTAAGCCCTTACGCCAAAGCACGCTTCCGCAAAAAAGAAAAAAAACCACCCAAGCCAGGTCCGTTAACAAGCCAGTGATCATATCGGAAGTATTCACTTTCCCTAAAAACACCCGGATAGGGAAATAATAAAGATATTTGAAGGGAAGCGGCGATAAAATCTTCCCGATGCCTTCCGGCAGAAGATTAAGCGGAATCCAAAGCCCCCCCAAGATCAGCATCAGCTGCTCAATGCCCGCTCTTATATTTTCAGTCTCTGTTGACCAAAAGGAAAGACCACCGATTAAAAAAGAGACCGAAAACATTAATATCCAGGCCAGAGCGGCAAAAATGATAAAAGCCGCCAGCTCAATCATTCCCGCCGGTCGGCCGATAAAATCAGGAAATGCCAGTATAATTATGATGCTTGCAATAATTGTTAAGAAAGTCCTGGCTAACCTTCGCCCGAATATAAACGACCCCAGATAGCCCGTATAATTGACAGGCTTTATCAAAAAATTTGATAAATCTCCGGTCCTTACATGCCGGGCCATGACGTTGGCCGGGTCAAAAGTATAAAGCTGATCTAAAGCTTTTCCCAAAATATAATAACTAACCATACCAGCAAAGGTAAAACCCCCGATCAACTGTTTACCCTTAAATAAAGCCTGCCAAAGAACAATAAAGAAAAGAACCATCAGAAAATCCCTGATCATTCTTATGAGAATGGCAAATCTATAACTGAAACTTATCTGAAATGAAGCCTGAAAAAACCGCCAATATTTACCCATAGAATAATTATGCCATAAAAATAGGCGCTGCCGCGCCATCTTTTATTTTATTGAGTTTATGGTTTTTATTATTTTTATTAACTTTATTCTTCCGTTTCCGCTTCCTCGTCTCCTAAAACCACCTTCTCTGCTGTCGCTCCGGATTTAATTTTTTTCTGAATTTCCTCCTCTACCTGTTTGGTTACTTTTTTGTGTTCCGTTAAAAACAGGCGGGCGGCTTCCCGGCCCTGGCCCAGCATCTCCTCTTTGTGTTTCAGAAAAGCTCCGGATTTGGAAATCACGCCCAATTCCAAACCTACATCTAAAAGCCCGTCTTCATAGGAAATTCCCGTCTGGCCGTAGATATTAAATTCGGCGATTCTAAAAGGCGGGGCTACTTTATTTTTTACCACTTTTGCCCGATGCCGGCCGCCGACCACCGCATCGCCCTCTTTTAATTGTTCAATTTTACGGATATCGATCCGGACGGAAGAATAAAATTTGAGGGCCAGACCTCCGGTTGTCGTTTCCGGGTTACCGAACATGATACCGATTTTCTGGCGGAGCTGATTAGTAAATACGGCTACAGTTTTAGACTTGCTAATTACCCCGGTTAATTTGCGTAGGGCTTGGGACATCAGGCGGGCTTGCAAACCAACCATCGCGTCGCCCATCTCGCCCTCGATTTCCGCCCGCGGGACTAAAGCGGCTACCGAATCAATAACCACCAAATCCACCCCGCCGGAGCGGATCAAAGTCTCCGCAATTTCTAAAGCTTGTTCTCCGGTATCCGGTTGGGAAATAAGCAGTTCATTTAGGTTTACCCCCAGTCTTTCCGCCCAGACAGGATCCAAAGCGTGTTCGGCGTCAATAAAAGCGGCCACGCCTCCGGCTTTCTGCGCCTGGGCGATGGTGGATAGAACTACGGAAGTTTTTCCCGAGGCCTCGGGTCCGTAGATTTCAATAATTCTGCCCCGCGGTAAACCGCCGACTCCCAGCGCCACGTCCAAAGGTAATATGCCGGTAGAAATTACGTCAGTAGTCATCCTGGGGACCGCCTCTCCCATTTTCATAATCGAACCCTTGCCGTATTGCTTTTCGATCTGTTCCATCGCCAGCCGGACCGCAGAAAGTTTCGGATTGTTATCAGCGGAGGAATTACCCTGTCCCATAATCATGCGTATTTAACATCAGCGTCAGAATAAAATCAAGGAGGATTTTGCCTTATATTCGGTGATCATCTGTTGTCCTAGAGAAATTGTTCCCGGTTGCGAAAGATATAATTGGCCCAGGGCACTTAAAACCTCCGGGGATTCCGGATTCTGGCGATAAGCAATCTCTAAGAGCTTCCGGGAAACATCCTGCCAGCCGAATAATTCAGCCGCGAAAGCAGCGGCAACATTCTCCCGATAGTTACGGTTCGGAGCCGCTGATAATAACGACTCCGGTTTTATGGCGTCCTTTAGGGCTATTTCCGGGAATGTCTGCTTTTTAACTAAAATCGCCGCAAAACTATCAAGATAAACTAATTGCCACTCCGGATTTTTAATTATAGCCGCTGAAAATTTCTGTCCCCAGGGAGTTAAATCGGCATGCGAATAGATAATCGTGTTAAAGCGATAAACCTTATCTGCCTGGGCAAAATTTTCCGGAGTTTGTTGCAGGGGAATATAAGTCTCCCTAAAGAAGTTGGCCGGAAAAGCCTCCGGGCGGTTGTCGGTAAACACCCGTTCCCGGGGATACAATCCATAATCAAGATAACCACCGATATCGAAATTATTAAACAGCGGTCCGCGGAGGTGATTATCCCGGAAAAAATCTAAGGCGCCCCGACCGGATGCAATTACTTCCGTCCCGAACTCTTTGTCCGCATCGGTCGCTAAATAATAATCATTGCTGATGAGCCGCCAGGCGCGTAAGAGTGTCACCACGACGGCAAAGATTACTAGCGCAACCGGCAGCCAGCGATATCGGGCGAGATAATCCTTAAATGATTTCGAAACTCCTGCGCTGGCGGCGGCGATATTAGCGGTAAAAGCGGGGAAATTTATTAAATATAAAAAAGGAAGGGAACGCAAAGAAAGAAATGACAGGGCAATAAGCGGCAAGGTCAACCAGGAGAAAATAAGAGAGCGATTCCAAAAATAAGACCTCAAAGCAAAGCTCAGAACAAATACCCCCGCGGCGATAAAGAAAAAGTTAATTGTCGGCTCAAAAACTATCCCGGATAAGAAAATAATATTCTGGTTTTCCAAAACCGAGTAACCATAATTATTAAATACCAACAGCGGAAAAAGCGCACCCTTTAAACCATTAGGGTTAATAACCGTCACGGCAAAAGTGAGTATAATTGCCAGCATTTCCCACCTTAACCAGGAGGGGGCCGGCAAAAGCTTTCCCCGGCTACGCCATAAAGTAATCGTCTCCGCGATGAGCAGAAAAATCGCCAGAACCGGTCCCAGGAAAAAATAAATGTGCGAGTTAACCCAAATTAATTCTACCAGCGGCAGCGCAAATAATATAAAGAGGTGCCGACGGGACAGCTTGAAATCGGATCTGGTCAGCAAAGAAAAAATAACGGCAATAAATAAAGCGGTAAATAAATAGGAAAAGGTTTCCGGCCGGATCTCCGTCCGGTTGAGTAAAACCGGAGAGAAAATGATAAACCCCAAGGATACCGCTGCCAGATTTCCGGTCAAACGGTAGGCCGCAAATAATACCAAGGCCAGGGCAACGACCATGACAATAGTATTGAAAACTACCAGTGAAGATAAACCGAATTTCTGCGAGAGCAGATAATAAATTACTTCCGGGAGCCAATGGGAATTGACAAAGGGGAAATCAGGATAGGTATAAGAAAATAAGTTGGTGGTCGGAACCTTGCCGGTCTCGGTAATAATTTTACCCAGTATTAAATGCCGTCCGAGATCCTGGTTAAATTGACTAGAGGAGTGAAAGAAAAGCGCAAAGAAAAAAACAATTGCCGAAAGAAAAAACAAACAACGTAGCATTTACAAGTCGGGGTGGCGGGAATTGAACCCACTACTTCACGCACCCCATGCGCGCGGTCTACCGATGACCTACACCCCGGAACAAAGCTAATTTTACCATATTAGCAAGCTTTCTGTTGCGCTATACTCACCTTAATGTTGGCCCAACTGCAATCTGAACTGCAAAAACTTTCCAACCCGCAGAGAGCGAAATCATTACAAAGATTTTTCAAGACCGGAAAGGGGGAATACGGCGAAGGTGATCAGTTTGTCGGTCTGACATTACCGCAAATCCGTGAGGTTACAAAAAAATATGCCGGACTGAAACTCCCGGAAATTCGGGAACTCCTTCACAGCAAAATCCACGAGCATCGGGCCCTCGCTTTAATAATTCTTAAGAACAAATACCGCAAGGCTGATACTAAAAACAAAGCGATTATCTATAAATGCTATCTGCAGAATTCCCGGCATATTAACAACTGGGATCTTGTCGACATGTCCGCCCCGAATATTGTGGGCGATTTCCTAATAAACAAAAGCCGCCAAATCCTAGATCAATTAGCGAAATCGAATCTATTATGGGACCGAAGAATTGCCGTCTTGGCAACTTTTACTTTCATTAAAAATAATGATTTCGCGGATTCATTACGGATTGCGCAGATACTATTAAATGATAAAGAGGATTTAATGCATAAAGCTGTCGGTTGGATGCTTCGGGAAATCGGAAAGAAAGACCAGAAAGTTCTGGAGAAGTTTCTTAAACAGCAGGCACCTAACATGCCCCGCACTATGCTCCGTTACGCTCTGGAAAAACTTCCCGAAGAGAAAAGACAATTTTACCTGAAAGCAAGGAAGGCGCAGGCGATTGGGTAGATGGCTGGTCAGGTTGCGATATTGTTAGGAGATAAATAAAAATAAACAAATACGGAGAAGTTGAAATAATTATGTCAATACCAGCACCATCACAGCCTATCCCCCACCCCGAGGCACAACCCCCAGTAAGGCCGGAGATTAAAGCTATATAACCTCAAGAAAAATCACCGGTTTAAAAAAGTTGGCCAGATTACAAACAGAATTTACTACCTTTCAGGCGAGTCAAGAAGCAAAAAAGATTTTAAGAACAGCCCAAGATATTAAAGCCGGTCGGGTGATTAAATTAGACTCACCCGAGAGCCAAGCCATTGCCAAAGGGCTGCGGGCCGGCGGGTCAATTGAAGACATAATTACTAAACCAGCTGCTAATGTAAGAGGTATACGGGAATCAACTTTAGATAAAGAGCCAGCTTTCCGATAAACGAAAGCTTCTTTACAAAAAAGCGGGGAAAAAGTTCTCGCCGCTACGAGACAAAGAGAGCAAGAGAGAGCGGCACAACAGCAATTGCAAAAAGTCCGACAACAAAGTGATCACTAATTCCAAACAATATATTTTTCAAGGCGAACCGATGATTAAAGAAGGCAGATATGCGGAAACTATGGAATATTTTAAAAATTCCAGCGAGCTCGCAAAGGTTGGCGGGCGTATATCACCGGCAAGAGTGAACATTATCAATGAACTGCCAAAGCCGGAAGAGTACGATCTACTCGCCGATAGCGTCGCCAAAAATTCGTGGGATAAAGAGGAGGGTAGAATTGAATTCTCGGGAATTAGATATTTCACCACCGGACCGGACGGTTTAACCCGAAAACAAAATCAAGCACTTCCGTTACAACTGCAACGCGAAATTTCTCTTATTTATATGTAGGAATGGCTGCACCGTTTACAAAACATCCAAGGAAAACCATTAGCCGGGCAAGCCAACCATGGAATTGACGTCGCGACATATACGGACAAGAACGACATTCCTAAGGCCAATGCTTACTTACGGCGATACGGAAGAGCAGAAGAACTTCAGAAGGCAAGACTAGAGAAAAAATAATTCCCTGGGCTCCCGGCCCGTTTTTTCGTGAGGTGGTTACAACATCGCCCCGATGATTCGCGGTTGTTTTAGTTGATCACAAAAAAATTCGTATCTTTTCTGCTTTTCCGGAACGGATTCTATAATATTTGCTATTTGGTCCGCTATTTCGTCCCTTTTTCTCTTGATCTCGTTCCATCTTTCCAAGCCGAATTGCCCCCTTATCTCTTCAATCGGGAAGCGGTCCAGAAAGAAGTTAAACGTCCGTTCTGCCAGACGAATTTGGGCGCAGTATATTTCATCGCCAAGCTTACTTTCGTCCGCAACCAACTCCTCAAGCAAGGATAAATAAGAATTAATAAAGACCTTAAAATCTTCAGCAGCCATAGGTTAATCTGTTATTTCTAACATTTTATCACAAAAGGGCTCTAAATCGTTTGACAATTCCGTGTGATCTTTATCGCGGGTATCGATACCACCCCTGATGACATAATTCGGATTATGCCAATTGGTCGCGGTTTCGCGACGGCTAAAAATTCCCCACCTCTCAGGCCCCGTTTTGGCTGCTTTTGTCTTTAGCTTTTCCGCGTAAGGAATAACATCATGGTAATAACGCACCAAACCCGCGGCAATCCGTTCTTCCTTCGCCATTTCCCCGCCCACAAAAAGTAGAGCCATATCCCAGCCCCAGGGATCGGGAATTTCATTTTCCAGAGGCACTCTTTTCCCGGAAACCCGTTTGGGGACCTTTAAAATTCCCGGGGCTTAACCGACAAAAAATAAGCCGGAGTATTTTTCTCTTTTTCGCCTTTTCCCTGATCCAGGAAAATCCCTAATGACCGATATTGGGAATGAGGGTAACCGGCAGTCAGGTCGCTTAAGGATTTATTAGGGGGCAATCGGCTTAAACCCTTCCACAATATTTCCTTTAATTCCGGAAGAGTTTATGGTTTTTCGTTCTCTAACCCCCTCGCGGATTTCCTCGGGACCGAAATAACTATCTGCCAGAAAAGGTTCCGGATGAAGTTTACCGAGTCCCAAAATAAATTCCAAATATCTTTCGGCAGCAGATAAAGCCGCCCCGTTTCCCCACGTGGGTTTATTTTATGCCTTTTTTGAAGTTAACGTTTCGGGGAAGATTTTTGTTTACGCGCGCCCATGAGACCGGGTTTTTTACGTTCCTTAGCGCGGGGATCGCGACGGAGCAACCCTTTCTTCGAAAGGATCGGGTGAAATTTTTCCGGGTCGGCAACCGAAAGCGCCCGGGCAACTCCAAGCACCACTGCCCCTATCTGACCGGATTTCCCGGAACCGGAAACCAGAACGGTCGTTTTGTAACGTCCGAGGGTGTTAGTCGTGCGGAAAGGCTCGACATAGGCGGCTTTAGCCAGCTCGCCGGGAAAATATTTTTCAATTTCCAGTTTGTTGACAAAAATCTGGCCTTTTTCCACTTTTTTGCCGTTAACCGTCACTTCTTTATCTCCGGAATACAAACGAACCCGTGCCGTTGCTTCTTTACGCCGGCCGACTCCGAAGAAAAAATCCCTTTTAGTTACTTTATTATCAGTCTTTTGAGCCATAAAGCTTTTAGTTTATTATCCGGCAACATACCGGCTACGGCATGACGGATTACTTCTTCCGGTTTTTCAGCCAGCATTTTCCCGAGATTTGTTCTTTTAATCCCTCCCGGATAACCGCTATAGCGGGTATAAATTTTCTTGGTTATCTTTTCCCCGGTTACTCTTATTTTACCCGCGTTAATAATAGTGACAAAATCTCCACAATCAAGATGGCGGGTAAAATATGGTTTGCTTTTACCCATTAAGAGCGTTGCCGCTCTGGTCGCCAATCGTCCCAGAATCTGATCGGCAGCGTCAATTTCCTGATGGTCGTGTTTAATATCAGATAATTTAGTTAACATATCCGCGAATAACTTATTTTGTCTTAGGCTTTCCTTTGCCCTTTGCCCCGCGTCCCGCTGCTTTTGCCTCCTTCTTCGCCTCTGTTTTTGTGGTTGTTTTTCCCTGCAATTGTTCCTGTACCTGAACTTGTTCTGCGGGAGTACCGGCTTCCACGAATTCTAAATAAACCAGATCGGCCGTATCTGAGAACCGTTCTCCCAGCCGGATTATCCGCGTATAACCGCTGCCTCTTCCGGAAAAGCGCTCTTTAGCTGTCCGGAAAAGCTCTTTGGCTAAATTATCCGGGAAAATTTTGGCCACCTCACGCCTTTCGGCTATTGTTTGCCCTTTCAAATTATTCACCACTTTATCCGCCTCCCCGCTTATTGCCTTAGCCTTGGCTAAAGTAGTCTTGATCCGGCCATGAGTAAAAAGAGAGGTCAAAAGACTTTTTGCTAAAGCCTTCCGTTGATTGGCGGGACGGGATAAACGGTTGCCGAAGACCCGGTGCCTCATATCGACAGTGCTACTCCCTTTTCGCGGAGTTTTTCTTCGACTACGGCAAACGACTTTACGCCGAAGTTCTTAATCTTTAAAAGATCCTTCCGGTTAGTTCCCAGAAGCTGACCGACCGTTTCGATGCCTCCGTTCTTTAAAGCATTCTCTAACCTGACCGGAAGATCCAGCTCTTCGACGAGCATTTTAAGGACATCCTCCGAAACGGTCGGTGTCACGGCGACACTTACCTCTTCGGTTTGAGCCTTCGGCTCATAAATTTGCAGGAAATAGGAAACCAGAACTTTGCTGGCTGTCCGCATCGCTTCTGACGGAGAAATTGTTCCGTCCGTCCAGATCTCGAGGATCAGTTTATCCAGGTTGGTAACCCGGCCGACACGGGCGGATTCGACGACATAATTAACCCGGACTACCGGGCTAAAAGCGGCGTCAATGCTCACCAAGCCCACTACGCCGGTTTTGCGGTCGTCAGCTAAAGAATAGCCGTAGCCCTTTTCCACCGTCATAACGGCGGAAAGGCGGGACTTTTTATCGGCTAAAGAGCCCAAAACCAGGTCTTTATTGATTATTTCCACCTCGGCCGGGGTTTCAATCTGCCCGGCGGTTATTTCGCCCGGTCCGGTTATCTCCAGCCGGATTTCCGTTTTATCCGTACCTGCGATCCTGAGGCGGATCTTTTTTAAATTGAGGATAAACTCAACAATATCCTCCTTAAGACCCGGCAGAGTCTGAAACTGATGTTTAACTCCCTCAATGCGCAGATTGGTAATCGCCGCGCCGGGAAGAGAAGATAAGAGAACCCTCCTTAAAGCGTTGCCAATTGTATGACCGTATCCCCGCTCCAGGGGTTCCAGAATAAAGCGTCCGAATTTTTTTTCCTCCTGGTCAGTTTTGATCTTAAAAGCTGGGTCAACCATAGTATTTTATTTTTTTCCACACTAACCCAAGGTCAAATAGACCCTGTTTTCAGTGTGTTTCTTAACGCGAATAGTATTCTACTATTAATTGCTCGTTAATTTCCACTGGTATTTGGTCCCGCGTCGGGATCTGACGCAATTTTCCGGCAGCGGCCTTTCTCTCCAACCAGTCCAAAATACTAAGGTCCGCAGCTTCTAATAGCTTCGCTACTACCGGAATCCTCATTGCCTTGGACGAGAGGGTTATTACCTGACCGGATTTGACAGTATAGGAGGGGATGTTGACTACCTGCCCGTTAACTAAAACATGCCCGTGGGACACCAATTGGCGGGCCATACTCCTGGTCGGGGCAAAACCCAGGCGGTAAACGATATTATCCAATCTGGTTTCCAAAGATTGCAATAAAACCTCACCGGTCTTCCCTTTAACTTTTTTGGCTGTTTGGTAATACTTTTGGAATTGTTTTTCCATCACGCCGTATGTTCTTTTGGCCAGTTGCTTCTCCCGCAATTGCGTTCCGAACTCGGAAAACCTCCGGCGGCCCCGGGCGCCGTGCATCCCCGGCGGTACGTTAAGACGACGTAAAAGGGAAGCGGATTGTTTTTCTAATACATTCCGCCCTTCTCTTCTTGCCAGTCGATGTTTCGGTCCGGTATATCTAGCCATTTATACTCTCCTTTTTTTCTTAGCTCTTGGTCCGTTATGCGGGATTGGTGTAACATCGGCAATCAGGGAAATATTAAACCCGACGGTCTTCAAGGCTCTTAAGGCGGCGTCACGGCCTGCTCCCGGACCCTTAATAAAAACCTCGACTTCGCGGATACCCGTGTCCCAGGCTTTCCGGCCCACATTTTCTACCGTTGTAGTCGCCGCAAAAGGAGTAGACTTTCTGGCTCCCTTAAAACCGTTAGAACCGGCACTGCCGCTGGCTAACGTATTACCGGAGAGGTCAGTAACGGTGACTAAGGTGTTGTTAAACGTCGCGGTAACATATACCCGGGCGACGCTGACCTGGTGATTAGTTTTTGCTTTGCTCTCGGCTTTTTGGTTGTCTTTCGCCATACTATTTATTACTTATTACTATTTTTTATTACTATTTTCTGCCGGTGCTTCCTTGGTTAAAAGCCCCATTTTTTCCGCCATCTTTTTCTTGATCGCACCGATTGTTACCCTCTTGCCCCGCTTGGTCCGGGCATTAGATCTGGTCCGCTGGCCGCGGACCGGCAAATTCCGTGCATGTCTTAACCCCCTGTAAGAGCCGATCTGCCGCAGGGTTGTAATGTTCGCATGTACTTCTGAGCGCAAATCACCTTCAACTTTGATCGTGTCAATCGCTTTTTGAATCCGATTAACCTCTTCGTCCGTTAAGGTTTTGACTCTTTTTACCGGATCAACACCGGCAACAGATAAAATTCCGACCACATTAGAGCGTCCCACCCCGTATAATTTAATCAGGGCAATATCTACTCTTTTTTCATTATTTAGATCGATTCCGGCAATTCTCGCCATATTATTAGCGTATAACGTTTAGCGGAAAGCGTATAGAAAAAGATCGCTTTACGCTTATCCTTGGCGCGGTTTTAGCCCTGACGTTGCTTATGCTTCGGATTGTCGCACACGATGTAAACCCGCCCGTGTCGGCGAGTTACTTTACACTTATTACATCTGGGTTTAACGCTTGCCTGTACTTTCATTTCCAAAACTACCTAGTCCGATAGACAATTCTCCCCCGGTCAACATCGTAAGCGGTCATCTCCACTTTTACTTTATCCCCAGGCAGAATCCGGATGTGGTTCATACGCATCTTCCCGGATAAATAACACAACACAACTCTCCCGTCGGAAAGTTGTACTTTGAACATCGCGTTGGGAAGATTTTCCAGCACCTGGCCGTCTAACTCCGTTGTTCCCGAATGCGCCATTACTTACAAACTAGCCCATATTCTAACAAACAGATCTGTAAATTACAATGGGGAGCTATCTGGCGCTGTAAGTACCACAGGCCCGGCGTCCGTAACCGCCACGGTATGTTCAAACAGCCCTGAGGGAAGGCCATCGCGCGTAGCAATTGTCCAACCATCATCACCGGCATAAATCACCTGCGGTTGCCCCCGGTTGTAAATCACTTCTACGGCAAAAACCATGCCCGCCCTAATCGGGGGAGTATTTTCGATTTTACCCCGGACAAAACAGGGTATTTCCGGATCCTCATGCAGTTTTCTCCCCACCCCGTGTCCTACCAATTGGCGCACACAGCTGTATCCCGCCCCCTCCACCGTTTCCTGAATCGCCTTAGAAATATCTCCCACATGCCCCCCGACCCGACATTGCGCGATCGCTTTCTCCAGCGCTTCCTCGCCCTTCTTTAAAAATTTTACCGTTTCCTTACTAGCCCCCATCGCTATGCTCCAGCTTGCGTCTGTATGAAACCCCCGGTAATACACGCCTGCGTCCACTCCCAGAATGTCGCCTTCCTTAAGTCTATATTCCCGGGGTAGTCCGTGAACCACCACATCGTTAACGCTCATGCAGGTCGCAAAATGGTAGCCTTTTTCCATTTTAAATGAGGGTTTGGCCCCGGCCGCACGGATCAGGTTTTCAGCGTATTTATCCAAATCCGCAGTAGTAATTCCGGGAACGGCTTTGCGGAGGGTTTTTTGTAAAACGTCAGAGAGAATTTTTCCCCCTTCCGCCATCGTGGATATTTCTGCGGGAGTTTTAATTTGAATCATGGAAGAATCTTACTTATAAGTCCGGTTACTTCTTCAATTGTTCCGCTGCCGTCGATATGAATAACTTTTCCCTGCTTTTCATAGTAATCGATGATCGGTTCTGTTTCCGCATGATAAATGCTCAATCTTTTTTTGATAGCACCCTCATTGTCATCGCTCCTGTTTTCGATTTTAGCTCTTAACATCAGCCTTTTAATTCCCTCTTCGTCAGTCAGATCAATAACCACAACCTTGTCCACCTGTTTCCCTGACTCTTTGAGAAATAATTCGAAGGGGAATATCTGCCCCTTATTACGTGGATAACCGTCTAAAATAAATCCCCCCGCAGCCTGCGGGCTTAAAAAGATTTCCTTAAGGCGTCCAAAAAGAATATTGTCGGGCAATAATTTCCCCTGATCATATAATTCCCTGGCATATCTGCCCTCGTCCGTATTCTCCTCCCGAATTTTTCGGGAGACCTCGCCGGAAGAAATGGTGATAATTCCCAGTTTTTCGGCAAGCAGCTTGGCTTGTGTTGATTTACCCGAACCTTGTGGACCGAAAAATATATAAATCATCTATCTTCGTGTATATGTGTAACCGATTCGCGCAAATTTGCTATTTTAGGAAGCCTTCGTAGTTCCGCGTTACCAGCATGGTTTCAAATTGTTTCGCCGTTTCTAAAACAACCGAGACCACGATAAGAATCCCCGTGCCACCGATAGTTAAAGTTGCGACATTGGTAATGCCCCGGGCAAACGACGGTAAAACGGCTACTAATCCCAGAAAAACCGCTCCTGCCAAAGTAATCCGGGTTAAAACATAATTTAAATAGTTGGTTGTCGGCGTTCCCGGCCTGATCCCCGGGATAAAACCACCGTGTTTCTGGATTTCCGTGGAAATTTTTACCGGATTAAAAATCACTGCGGTATAGAAATAAGTGAAACCGATGACCAGAACAAAATAAACCAGGTTATAAACCAACCCGGTGGGATTAAAAGCGTTGGCCAGCGTTTGGGCTACCCGGGAGATGGCCGGGTTAGGTACCTGCCCCAAATATTGACCCAAAAGGGAAGGAATAAGAACCAGGGAAACGGCGAAAATGATAGGAATCACTCCGGCCTGGTTAACCCGCAACGGTAAAAATGTTGACTGGCCGCCGTAAAGCTTGTTACCCCGGACTCTCCGGGCATAAACGATCGGAACCTGCCTGGTCGCCTCATTAACCAGGACAATGCCGGCGATGACAATAAAGCCGACAACCAAAAAAGCGGCAATGTTAAAAATCTGTTCACCGGTTACCACGGAAATAGTCTGCCCGATGATTACCGGGAAACGCCCGACGATCCCGCCGAAAATAATCATACTGATGCCGTTACCGATACCGTACTCCGTAATCAGTTCTCCGAGCCACATTAAAATCAATGTTCCGGTTGTCAGGGTAATGACCAGCGCCGCCAGGGTCAGCGGATTAACCGTGCCGATAATGTGTTGATTCCGCAAAAGAGCATAAGTCCCGACCGCCTGGAGAGCCGCCAGAGGTACGGTTATCATCCGGGCATATTGGTTGATTTTCATCCGCCCTGATTCGCCCTCTTTAGAAAGTTCCTCAAGGCTGGGGAAAACCATCTGCAAAAGCTGCAAAATAATGGTCGCGTTGATATATGGGTTAAGACCTAAAGCCATGACGGAAAAATTGGCCAGCGTCCCCCCGGAGAAAATATCCAACAATCCTAAAAATTGGTTTTGGGCAAACAAATTTTTCAAAGCCGCCGCGTCTACACCCGGGATGGGAACATGGGCAAAGAGCCGGAAAACCAAAAAAATAGCCGCGGTAAAAATAATCCGCCGGCGTAACTCCGGGGTTTTCCAGGCATCGGCAAAAACGCGTAAAATTCGGTTCACGGTTACAATCTTATCACAATCTATATTTTACAGTATATAAAGCGCCGCGGGTCTTGCCGATTTTGGAGAGGTACCCTTCTTCGCGTAATTTCTTAAGATCATAACTTAAAAGCCGCGGGCTGACTTTTAAGAAGCGGCGGTGCAGAAAATCAAGAGAAACCATCCTCTGATCCCGAATAATTTCTACAATTTCCCGCCGGCGCGGCGGCAGTAAATCCAGGGGGGAATAATTTTTCTGTTTTTCGCGGATCAGATTCCGGGCTGTTGCCGACGACTCCGCTAAAAAGGAAAGCATCAGTTCTATAAACTCCGTCGCGTCGCCGCGATTAATACCGTTCTCAATCGCCCGATAATAAGCCTGCCGGTTTTTATCAATCAGCTCTTCCACCACCACTAAGCCTTTCATTCCGTAACCTCCCCGATTAAGAATATCTAGCTGCAATAGGCGGCCCACTCTGCCGCTGCCGTCTACAAATGGGTGGATATACTCCAGAACCAAATGGGTTAATACCGCTCTCACGGGGACAAACTCCTCCCGCCGACTGCCGGCAAATTTTAACAATTGATCCGTCAAGTCCCGGATCATGCCCGGCGGGGGCGAATGGTAAATAATATTTCCCTGGCTATCGAATACCCCCTCGTGTCCCGTACGGAATTTACCACTGAACTGCCGGGCAAGAATATTTTTCATTGCCATGCGATGCAGGAGCAAAATGTCCCTGCAGGCAATGCTCTTCCCAGAGTTGGCCCGTTCCAACACAAAGCTAATAGCCCGATGAAGATTAGCAATTTCTCTCCTCTTTTTATCCCGTGAAGAAAGATCGCTAAAACTGCTGACCTCGCCCCGGGTAAGAGTATTCCCCTCGATCCGCGCGCTAAAGAGAGCGCTCCCCAAAAGAGATTCCCGGCGGATATTTTCTTCTACCTCCAGCGGAATCTCAGCATTATCAATCACTTCCTTATTGGCTTCAATTTGCGCCAAGAGCGCACTAATTTTGCGGGTTAAACGATATTTCGGGGGAATTTTCATATAGTTTTATCATGGCAGAATTTTCCTGATCTTTCTAGATATTGCTAAAAATTGCGGAATCTTACAAGATGGTATAAGCGGATCCCAGTAGTACAATATATCTCATGAAACATTTGGCCATTATGAGAAAATCCTGGCAATTCCTGCCTAAAATTCTCTCCGGCGAAAAAACCATCGAATCCCGCTGGTATCGAACCAAACGCACACCCTGGGGTCAAGTTAAGCCCGGAGACACTATCTACTTTAAAAATTCCGGCGCGCCGGTGACGGTTCAAGCGCAGGTAAGGAAAGTTCTACAATATCAAGAGCTCACTCCCCGCAAAATCCTGACCATTCTCCGCCGGTTCGGCCGGGACAACGGGATCGGACCAAAAGAAATCCCCCTCTTTTATAAATTATTCAAAAACAAAAGGTACTGCCTCCTTATTTTTCTTGAAAATCCCCGGCAAATTACCCCCTTTAAAATTAAGAAGTCCGGTTTCAGCGCCATGTCAGCCTGGATCTCAGTCAAAAATATTAATATGCTAAAATTGGGTTATGCTCAGGGAATTTAAAGAATTTGCCCTCCGGGGAAATGTAATTGATCTGGCCGTCGGTATTGTTATCGGAGCTGCTTTTAACCAGGTCATCAATTCCCTGGTTAACGACATTATCATGCCCCCTTTCGGGCTGATGCTTGGGAAAGTTAATTTCAGCAACCTTTATTTAAACCTATCGGGAAAAAGCTATCCCAGTCTGGCAGCCGCCAGGGCGGCAGGTGCGGTAACGATCGACTACGGTTTGTTTATTAATAATCTTATTAATTTCCTCATCGTAGCGCTAGTTATTTTCCTTCTCATCCGCTGGATTAACCGCCTGCACCATAAGCCCCCCCAAGCCCCGGATACCAAACCCTGTCCCTTTTGCCGAACCACTATTCCCCTTAAAGCTACCCGTTGCCCGAATTGCACCTCTAAACTAGCGCACCAGGATAATCCCTAAAACCGCCACGGTCATCAGGAGCAGGGTAAAAGCAGAGAGCAGATTGCTCAGTCGGTTATTAACATAATTTCCCATAATCCTGCGGTTATTGGCAATGATAATTAACAAAATAATAATGACCGGGGCAACTAACCCGTTCAGAACGGCAGAATAAAAAAGATATTTAATAGGATTAATTCCCGCCAGATTAAGAACGAAACCCAAAAGCGTAGCCAGGATGATTATCAAATAAAAAGCTTTCGCTTTCCGGAAAGGCTTATTTAAACCTTCGGCCAGACCGAACGCTTCGGAAACGGCGTAAGCTGCTGAGCCGGCTAAAACCGGAATTGCCAATACCCCCGTCCCGATAATTCCGACGGCGAAAAGCAGAAATGACAAATCCCCGGCAAGGGGTCGTAAGGCCGTAGCGGCTTGGGAAGCCGATTGGATCCCGGTTGCCCCAGCCTTAAAAAGGGTAGCCCCGCAGGTGGCAATGACAAAGTAAGCCACGAGGTTAGAAAAAAACATCCCGAAAACCGTATCTTCCCGCTCATGCTTCAGCTCGTTTTTTGTTACCAGGCGGTGATGCAGGATTTCCTCCTCTGCCTCTTCGCTTGCCTGCCAGAAAAAAAGATAGGGAGAAATCGTCGTTCCGAATATGGCGACTAAAGTCAAAAGATAAGAGTTTTGATTAAATAAATTCAAGTCGGGAAGAAAAGTACTTTGTAGGGCCTTAACAAAATCCGCTCCCGTTAGAAAATAGGTCAGGATATAAGCAAACAAGGCAAGGGTCAGCCATTTAAAGACGGCGGCAATCCGGCGATAAGGCAGCTGAATAATCAAAAAAATCGCCACCACGGCAATGATAAATCCGACCAGGAGCTCATCCACCGGCAGTAATAATTTAACGGCCGCCGCCATGCCGGAAAGGTCCGCACCGATGTTAAAAATATTCGCCGCTACCAAAAGCAAGGTAATGAAATATAAAAGCGGTTTGGGGTAATATTCTTTTATTACTCCGGCTAAACCTTTCCGGTTTACCAGTCCGATACGGGCGCAGGTTTCCTGAATTACCGCCATCAGGGGAAAAGTTAACCAGGCGGTCCAGAGGGCCTGATAGCCGAACTGCGCTCCTGCAAGACTATAAGTCGCTATTCCCGAGGGATCATCATCAGCCGCCCCGGTAATAAGACCGGGACCAAGGCGCCTCAAAAATCTTCTGATCTTTTCCACGGGCAACCCCTACATCAACTATATATAAAATATAAGGAATAAAATATAAGAAAGCAAAAGCGACCGCGAGATTCTCTTCTCTTTTCTATCTTATTTCCTATTTAACTTCGGAAGCAGGTGGGGATTGTCTGTATAAGAGAAAGCCTAGGGTAAACAAGGCGAGCATATCGATCTGGCAGGCAAGACAAACCGGGCAGATGGCTTTGACCACAAATATTTCCAGGAAGGTAATCCGCAGGCAAAAAAGAAGGCCGAAAGTAGCCATCCCCCAAAGCAATCTCGGCCATTTCTTCAGTGAGGAGATTAAAATTATCACGTAGCCAGTCAAACCCCAAAGCGCCGTAGGAATTCCCAAAGTATGAGCCAGCGGCCCCTTCGTCGAAGCCTCGCAGTTTATAGTGGAATTGACATAACAAAGCGACCTATGTACCGGAGCCAGGTATTCATAGAAAAGATAAAGGGCTAAGACGATGCCGAAAAGCGCCAGATACATACTGACTTTATACCAATCCATTTTGCTGCTCATAATTTGATACTATCCCTAAAATTCCCAAAAAGCAACGAGCGGGATTATACTTAATTTGATGAAGAAAATTGCTGTTTTACTCCTGGTAATTTTTGCTTTCTTCCGCTTTTCTGCTCCGGTGCGGGCGGAAAGTAAAAGCTTTTATTTTCCCGCTGTTTCCCTGAATATTACCGTCAACCGGGACAAAAGCGTTGATTTTACCGAGCGGCGCGCTACCGATTTCCGGGGCAGCTTCACTCAAATTTATTGGGATATTCCCCTACGGGCCAACCAACTAATCAGCGGGGTTACTTTTAGAGAAGACAGCCCCGCCGGGAGCATCTTTTATGAGCAAATACCCGCCTTAGACAGTTCCCGACCGCTCCATAAATTTGCGGTAATTAGGACCGGAAATAGCTTGCATATTGAAGCCTATCATTCTTCGCTAAACATCACGAAAACTTTTAGGCTTTCCTATCATTTAACCAACGCGGTCCAAAAATACCGGGATGTCGGTGAGTTTTACTGGAAAGCAATCGGCGACGGCTGGGGAGCCAAAACGGATAAAGTTACGGTCACGGTCAAATTACCTCAGGATGTCGGCCGGGAGAACATTTATATCTGGGGGCACGGTCCGCAGGGCGGGCGGGCGGAAATTATCGACGGACAAACCGCTGTTTTTGCTGTTTCCGATGTCCCGCCGAAAACCTTTGTGGAAATCCGGGAACTTTTCCCGGCAGATATCTTGACCGGTCCGGCAGTTGCCGAAGACCGTTTGCCTCAGGTTAAAGCGGAAGAGCAACAAATCCAACAGCAAACCAGGCTTACGGGATTGCTAAAGCTGAGTATTTTGGGCTTCAGCGTATTGTTCCTCTTCGGCTGGATAATCTTTTGGATTTATATCTGGAAAAAGCACGGACAGGAATATCGCCTGGAGGATATTCCCCGCTACGTCCATTTCCCTCCCAGCAAAACTCCTCCGGCGCTGGTCGAAGCCCTGCTTTCCCAGGAGGAAACTGTAACTCCCAACTCTTTCTCAGCTACCCTTTTGGATTTAGCCCGGCGTAAAGTTCTGAAAATCGAAGCCCGGGAGTCTTCTAAAAAAGGTATTTTAGGAATCGGGGGCGGAAGAAAATATGATTATATATTACGTCTCCAGGACGGTAATTACGGGGTGAACAACAGCCTTGCTGATTATGAAAAAGAGTTAATTTCTTTTATCTTCGTGTCTGAGGATCGGCAAATGAGGGCTGTTCCCCTAGAAATACTAAAAGCGCAAATGGAAAAAGATTGGAGTACTACCCGGGCCTTCTTCGAAAACTGGAGTAAATTAGTTAAAAAAGAAGCCGACCGGAAGGATTTCGTCGAAGAAGAGAGTAAAAAGTGGCAAAAGATCTTTTTGCTTTCCACGATACTGCTTTTCCTCTTTGCGGTGATAATTCTGGTTCTTTATCAGAGACAATTCCTGGATAACCTATTTTTGCTTATCTTCGTGCTCTTGACGATTTTTCCGGTTACGATGATGCCGGCCAGCAGATTGATGCTGCGCTGGACGAAACCTGCAGAAGCAGAAGCGAAGCAATGGCAAGGCTTTAAGCATTTTCTGGTGGACTTTTCCCATTTTAAGGATGAGCTTCCCCGGGCTTTAACCATCTGGGAAGAAATGTTAGTTTACGGGACAGCCTTGGGAGTAGCGAAAAAAGTAGCTGAATATTTACCCCTGATTTTAAACCAACCGGGAGCAGCTTACCCCGTGTGGTTTTATGCCACGGACGTACAAGGTAATGTTTTCGCGGCAGATTCCGTAAGCGGTATCGGTTTGGACTTCGGCACTTCCCTGGCCCAAAGTTTTTCCGGGATGACTTCCGCTTTAAATTCCTCATTTAGTTCCGGCGGGGGCGGGGGATTTTCCGGCGGAGGCGGTGGCGGCGACGGAGGCGGTGGCGGCGGAGCCAGCTAAGAGTATATAATGGAGACAAATGAAATTAGCAACAATTAAAACTCCGGAAGAATTGCGGCCCGTGCTTAAAGAACCGACTGCTTCCGGACCCGATCCGGCATATTGGGTCTTCCGGGATATCGGCGGAGATTGGTCCAGTTTAACAATTATCCCGGCCGAAAAATTCGGCTCCGAATACCCTAAAACCTATGGCCACTACCATAGCACGCCCGTTGCGGAGACCTCCTACATTCTTTCCGGTAAAGGAATAATTCTCCTGCAGAAAAAAGAGAGCGGGCAAATTACCGAAGTCCTGTTAATCATGGTAAAAGCGGGAGATAAAATTACCGTTCCTCCGGTTTATGGGCACACCAGCATCAATACCGGTGATAACCCGTTATTAATTTATGACAACTGGAAAACCGCACATCAGCCGGCAGACTATGAAGAAATAACCGAACGCCACGGGTTCGCTTTTTATTTAACCGACGAAAGCGGTCAACTAAATTTAGCTCCTAATACTCATTATCAGAATGTTCCTCAACCGGTGTGGCTTACCCCCGAAGAATTTCTTAAACGGCAAACAGCGGACAGCGGGCGCAGCGCCTCGTAGCCCGGCAATAAACATTCCTCCCCACTTTCACTTTTTTTAATAACCCCCTTTTGGCTAACTCGTCGATATGAAAAGTAACCGTAGGCTGCTTAAGCGCGGTCATTTTGACCAAAGCGGATACGGTCATTTTCTTTTTACCCTGGCGCAGGTATTCGAAAATCCGGTAACGCTGCGTGGTCGAGAGAAGCTTATAACAGCTGACGCAATTAAGACGCATAAAAACGATCGCCAAGTAGTATAGATGGTGATCTCTATATTTGCAAGGGGAGAACCAATCTAGATGCCGGAAATCAGCCGGTCAGAAACATCAGCAACCAATAATCCGGTTACTAATAGAATTATGCCTGTGATAAGAAAATCCGGAAGAATAGTGGCAAGAATCAGCCCCAAACCCGCTCCGGAGAGGCCGTTAAAGAAAAAGTTAGCATCTAAAATTTGTCTGATTAAATGCATAGATATGCATAACTTATGGTATATTTATATGGAGTACCTCCGGTCTTGGGAAAGAATTATGTTTGAAGCCCTAAGTAAAGCTTTTGGTATTTTTTCGGGTTCCGGACCAGCTGCCGACAGTATTGACTTAGTCACAGCTAATCTCCAGGACGGGGTGGTCGTTATTGGGAAAGATTTAAAAATCAATTTTGTCAATAAAATTTTCTGCCAGTTAATGGGCAAGTCCGCCGAACAATTGGTTCACCTCCCGGTCGGGAATGCGCTTTCCCTCATGGAGAACGGTGCTATTAGCAAAGCGGAAGATTTTCTCAAGCCACTGCTTACAAACGACTTCGCCGTGATCAGCGGCAGCCGGAATTTAATCCTCCCCGGCGGACCGGTAACCGTAGAAATTAACGCCCGGGTTATTCCGGCAGCTAACCAGATCGTTCTGACAATTAAAAATTTTCCCCGGCCGGATACTGCCGGCAACCAACAACCAGAGGCAGTTCCCGCTCCTACCAAAACCCCGGAAAGGCCTCCTGCCGATTCCCAATCGGAACACCAGGAAGTCCGCAACGAGGCGATCCTGAGAAGTATCGGTGACGGCTTAATTGTCACTGACCAGCAGCAAAAAATCGTCCTGATTAATCAGCCCGCCTTAGAGATGTTGGGCTACCGGACGGAAGAAGTAGCCGGAAGGCCAGTAACTGAAGTCGCCCCCATTGAATATGAACAGGAAAACCTGGATCCCGCTGGTAAACCGGTGCCGAAGTCCCTTCTGGCCTATTCCAAATCCAGCACCACCGATTTCTATCTGATCAAAAAAGACGGGACCAAGTTCCCCGCCGGGATCACTTCTTCCTCCGCGATTCTCAACGGCCAGGTAATCGGCAATGTCATTCTCTTCCGGAATATTTCTAAAGAAAAAGATATCGACCGGGCGAAAAATACTTTTATCAGTATTGCTTCCCACCAGATGCGGACACCGCTGGGCAGCATGAAATGGAATTTGGAAATGCTTTTAGACGGTGACTACGGAGAAATACCCAAAGAGGCGAAAAACATTCTCGAACAGGTGCTAGACAGCAACAAGCGCATGGTCGCTTTGGTAGACGACCTGCTGGACGTTTCCCGTATTGACCAGGGAAAAGCCATAGACCAGTTGGAAATGACAGAAATTGTCCCGATTGTTTCCGATAGTATCACGGAAATCAAAGCGGTCGCTCAGCGCAAGTCCGTTTCCCTGAGCATGGAAATTAAAGGCAATCCCAATCCCCGGGTGCTGGTCGGCCCTAAGCGCTTCCGGGAAGCAATTGAGAACCTTTTGTCCAACGCCGTCAAATACAGTATCCAAAACGGGGAGGTTTTTGTGGTCGTCGAATCGTCCCAGGATAAGGTCAAAATCAGCGTTGCCGATAACGGCATTGGCATTCCCCAAAAAGACCAGGGGCGAATCTTCTCCCGCTTCTTCCGGGCGGACAATGCCGTCAGGAGTGAAACCGAGGGCACCGGTCTGGGGCTGTTCGTCGTGAAGTCTTACGCCGAAAGCTGGGGCGGTAAGACCTGGTTTGAAAGCCAGGAAGGCAAGGGGTCAACTTTTTATATTGAAATACCGATTAAGGTAGCGGAGGAACAATAAAGGATGTATAGTATTAATGGGTTAATTATGGACGAAGCAACCGGCCAGAAAAAATATATTCTCGTTGCCGAAGACGATAAATTCTACGCCAATATTTATAAAACCAAACTTAGCAGTGTCGGCTACGATGTCCTGGTTGTCGGCGACGGAGAAAAAGCGGTGGAAGAAGCCCGTAAACGGAAACCCGATCTTATGCTCCTGGACCTGGTTATGCCAACCATGGATGGTTTCGAAGCCCTCGCGGAAATCAAGGCGGACGAAAAACTCAAGGATATTAAATGCATCATTCTTTCCAGTTTAAGCCAGGAAGAGGACCGACAGCGTGCCCGCGAGCTGGGAGCGGTAGACTATTTGGTTAAAACCGATCTTTCGATTCACGAAATGATCGAAAAAATCGGCAGCCACACCGGTTAACTTTCAGCAATTTACTTCCCCGTTATAATCAGTACGTCTTCAGCCGAAGCAGTAGCAACCTGTTCCGTAACCTCTGTAAACTCCTTTTTTAATTCTTTCGTGATCTCCGAGCGCTCCGCGTAAGAAACCTGAGCGCTAAAATCTGCCGTTGTGGTATTTTTCTCCTGCGGCGCATCTCCCACCTCGATATTGGTAAATCCCAACGACGTCAAATTCTTTTTCACTAATCCTGCCTGCCCGATAACTCCGCTCCCGTTCAGCACTAATATTTTCAGCTCTGCTTTCTTTTTAAATGCGGCCGAAGGAGTGCTTACCGGTGTTGTCTTCGTCTCCTTAGTCGCCGTAGGTTTGGCCGCAGGCGCGCCAGCGGATTTTTGCGGCAAAAATTTGTTTATTTGAGGGATCTTCCCCCGGGAGACAAACCAGGTAACGGTAAAACCGGCGGCAATGCTTACCAGGGCCAAAAGCAGAAACAGCAGTTTGTTATTTTCTTCCGGCAGCTGGCGATAAGCTACCGCCGGGGAAATATCCGCTCCGTCGGCCGTAAGAAAATCCGCATCTTTTACCAAAAAATTACTTTTAAGAATATGTTTAATATCCCCGGGATTAAGCCCTTCACCCCGGCTAAAATCATTCACTAAAGTTACAGGAATGATAGCCTTTACCTTCCATCCGGCAGACTGCAGGACTTCCTTAATCACGGTAAATACCTCCTTATTGGTCGCAATCAGCCGGGTCTCGCGGCCGAGATTGATTTCTTTTTTTACCAATTTTTCCGCCGCAAAGGGAATTTCGCTATAAAAGGCTTCCGCTTCGGGTTTTGTCTCCTCCGGAGAACCCGTGGAAAACGTTTTTTGGAATAACAACTCTTCGGAGAGAACGAGGGTAGCTTCATATTCGGGAATACCTGCCCTTTCTGTCAGGGAATTTTTTATCAGCTGGACAAATTTCGCCCGGTCCAGGATCTCTTCATTAGCTACTATTTCCGAAGGGTAGGTAACTGTTTGGATTAACCCTCCGGAGAGGTTATACATTTCCAGAAGCTGCCGCCGAAGGTAAATAACCGCCCGGGCAGTAAATAAAGACATAAACTATTTTAGCATCTCCATCAAAGTAACCAGAAGCGGATCGAAGATTTAGCGGGAGGCGGAGATATTGGTTGTTCCTTCAGCTGTACCGGTACCGGTGGCGCAAGCTTTAACCGTTACCAAGCCGTTGGCATCCATGGAGACAGCATAATTTGTCTTACCCGCAGTTCCGGCAAGCGGATCTATCGGTATAGACTTCAGATACTTTCCTAACAAAGTAGCACCCGAAAGATCCAGGCAGGAGGTAGCGATTACGGCACACCCACCAGTACTCATCGCGCAACCACTAGTATCAGTTCCCAATTGCTGATCGGCTGCAGTTAACCCCAAACCGGTAGTCACTCCCTTGTTGTCTACAATATACTGGTGGATCGCCGTTAAAATTGAATCCACATCCGCAGCTCTCCGGGCATCCCGGGATTCCTTCAGCCTTTGGGCCGGATTAAGGGCAACGAAAACAGTAACGGCTAAAGCGGAAATAATGGCAATGACTACCAGAAGTTCAATTAGGGTGAAAGCGGAGCGGGCAGATTTTTTCATGACTGTTACCAGCTTAATATAACTTTTTAACCACTGTCAAGACCCATTAAATTTCCTGCCAGGTAATATTAGTAATCGCTGTTTCCCCGCGGGTAAAAGTAACCCGCAGTTTCCGGGGAAAATCGGCAGCGTCAGTACTGATTGTCAAATCCCAATTGGTCGGACCGGTTCCGGGCGGATTGGCAGCTATCGTACAGGTTCCTTCGGGGCGGTTAATAGCGCCTACGAGAACGGGATTGTCGTGAATCTTTTGCAGGATATCTTCGGCACAACCATCCAACAAAGCGAGTCTGCTTTGGGACTTAAAATCCGCCAATCCGCTCTGCGCTTCTCCCACGGAAAGATAGGTAACGGTTATCAGCAAAGAAAGCAACACTGCCGAAACAACCAGAACGGTGGATAAGGCGGTCATGCCGCGGTTATGGCGCATTTTAATTTGATCTTAATTCCGCATCCCCTTCCAAAATTAAGTTCTGTTGATACTCCTGGCGGCTGGAACCGTAATTGGCTTCAATCGTCAGGTTGTATTGGATATTTTTCGTCTTACCGTCCCCGCTGGAATAATTTATAAAAGTAAGGTTGGTTATTTTGGTTTTGGGCGAATTAAGCTCATAGGTATACCCCCCGTAAGTAATTGTTGCCTGCCCGGCAGAATTAACCTGTAAAACCGTCGCCCCGTAAGCCGGGTCATTTAGGGAAAATTGTTTGGTCGGATCAGCGGCCAGATTGACGCCCCAATCGGAAGGATTGAGGGCGGTTGCCCCCCTGATTAAGAGGGTAATTTTTTTGGTGAGGAAGCGGGCATTCCCGGAAACTTCCTGTTGGACAGAGCTTTTGGTCCCGCTTAATACCACATTCCAACCGAAAGTAATCAGCGCTCCGGACAAAAGCGACACAATCGCCATATAAAGAATCAGTTCCAATAAAGTAAAACCTTTACGCATGATTAACGCCAATAAGCAAAGGCAAACGGACTGGCTGTCGCCTGGCTTAAACCTGTTTCCAGGGCCGCCCCGCCGTCCGCATTACTCCAAGTAAATGTCGGTCCGGCGCCCATTACTAATCTCTTGGCAAATAAGTCCGAATTATTATCGCTGAAAGTCAAGATCAACCGGTCATTACTTTTCGGATCGGATCGGACAGCAAGCCAAACTTTGGTCCCTGGCAAGGGTAAACATGCCGGATTAGAATTTGTAGCACAATGCGATGGGGCCGAAAAGGAGGCTCCATTGCCTACTACCCAGTCAATAACATTAACGGGATTTTTAGCGGGAACGGCATCCGCATAGACCACGACACTGCGGCTGGTTCCTGATAAATTCAACCAGCCCGCAGCTACTAATTCAGAACCGGCGCTAGGAGGGGTGGTTGAAGTGTCCAGGTTATTACTCGCTGTCCAGGAACTTCCCGACCAATAGGCAGCTTGTAAACGCGAACCGCTGCTGATTGAGGCAAAAACAATTTCATTACCGGTAGGATTAGCGGCAATATCCAAATTGGCGGCATCGCTGTTTAAACCAAGGGGAGATTTACCTACCCAAGAACAGGTAGGTTGGCAAACATAACGCGCGTAATATACGGGGCTGGTACCCCTGCCGCCGCCCCCGTAGCCCCAAACTACCATAAGGTTTCCGCTTTGCGACTCAAAATCCAAATCAAAAGAATCAACATCCTGTGGAGTATTGACCGCTTTTAATGTTGTTTCTAAAGCGCCGCTTTGCGACCAATTATCAATACCGTTCCAAACCGCTGCCTGTAATCGCGAGGTATTATCGGCCCAAGCGGCTGCAAGGTCGCTAGAGGTGCTCCTCCTGTCCCCGGCCATTTTTACCCACTGGATAACACCGGTGGACCCCTGAGCGGTAAGAGGAATTACTCCAGACCAACCGGATGAACCACAGCCTGTACTTCCCGGTTTCGTTCTATATGCTAATTGGCCCGTTGCCCCCGTGGAATATAAAACCATCGCATCTCCGGACTGAGTTTCATAAGCAATATCAAAACGGCGCGTAGAGACATCAAATTGTGAGGGATTTACCTGTGCCGTCCACTCATTTGACCAACTTGTGCCATCAAAACAAATTACCTGTAAAACGGTGGTTGATCCGCTGCCGTAGGTATAACCGGCAATTGCCTCCCGCTTTGTCGGGGAAGTGCGGATAACAAAATTTTTGCCTGCCGATCCTATCGCCATCTCGTTCGCGGAGCTAAAAGTATTTGCCCCGTCGGTAAATAATCTATATTGCGGCTTAATTGCGTTCGCGTAAACTAATAAAGCATTATCGCTGGGTATAATCGGCGCTTTCCAGTTAGTTAAATATGCGGATAAAATAATTTCCTGCGGACGGGCTACGGTAAAATTCCAATTTACCCGGGAAGTGACTTTTTTGGTATTGACGTCAATATTGGGATCGGACGGCCCGGTACAATTGATAATATTTTTGGCCGCGGTGGTGTCCCGGCAAACACTTTCCACCGTAAGGCGGCGGGTATACCGGCTGTCAAAAATATTTTCCGTACCGGCAAAATCCCAGATGTTCCCGGCGCTGCGAATAATCCCGACACTAGCTCCGGGCGCGGTCACCGTGAATTTGGCAAAATCCTGGTTTCTTATAGAACGTGCGGCTTCAAGGCCTTCCGAGGCATATTCCGTCGCCACAGTCATCTCCGCTCCCAAACGGTTAGAATCCAGACCTCCGATTATTCCCGTTACCCCAGCCGCGGAGAAAAGGGCAAACATGGCTGCCGCCAGAATTATTTCTATCAGGGAAAATCCGGGGGATGTTTGCCGCTTCATATTTTTCACTTAGGGACTGACCACCCCTTGACCGTTGAGGCTTATCGTTCTGCTGCTTCCTAAACCGCTGACAGTTATCGTTGCCGGAGCTCCGGCCGAAGGCACTCCGTTGACCCGGCTGAAACTAATTTCCGTAATCCCGGCCAGAGAAACGGAGGGACTAATAATAAAATCCTCCGTAAAAGTTTTATGGGCATAGTCCACTCCCTGGTAAAGACTGAGAGTATGACTGCCATTGTCCCAGTAAACTCCCCAGCCGCCGGTATTGCTCCGATAACTTTCCAGAGCATAAAACTGGGCCTTGCGCAAACTCTGAACCAACTGGTCGGAAGCATTGCTGACCGCATTCCGGACTAAAAACTGGGTATAAAAACCGGCGGCTGCCCCCGCCAGGCCCAAAACGATGGCTATAGTCAGCAACAATTCAAGCAGCGAGAATCCGGCAGTTTTTCGCATAGCAATTCTAGCGGTGGACCGACCCGGTAAATTGGTAAATCGGAGAAATAATCGAAAAGGCCAGGAAAGCAACAAAACCAGCCACCACTAAAAGCATAGCCGGCTCCAAGATAGAGGATAGGTTTTTGGCCATATCATCTACCTCCCCTTCAAAAAAATCCGCCAAATAAAGCAAGCTCTCATCCAGGCGCCCGGTTTTTTCTCCGACCCCAATCATGCGGGGTACAATTACCGGAATATATTTTTTTTCCGCCCCGGACCAGGTTTTTTCAATTGTCTGGCCGCGGTCGACCGCCGCAACCAAATCGGTAACGTAAGATCTAAAAACCAAATTGTACGTTGCTTCCCGGGCAACTTTTAGCGCCCGGGCAATCGGCAGTCCGCTTTTGAGCATCATCCCCATGTTGCGGCAGAAATTAGCCATCTCGGAATTTTGTAAAAACTGGCCGTAAACCGGAACGCCAAGCAGAAACCGGTGCCAATGGGGCTTAAGGCGGGCAGTACTAATCAGACGGATAAAAAGAGATACCGATAGCAGCAAGACGATAATAATTATCAAGCCGTAATTTTTCGCCAGATCAGCTATCCAAAGCAAAATCCGGGTGGATAAAGGCAGGGTTACATCCAGGGATTTAAAGAGGGCCGAAAGTTGGGGCAAAATAAAAAAGACAATGCCCCCGCCGACTAAGCCCGCCACAACTAAAATCAGCATGGGGTACATCATCGCCCCCTGCACTTTTTTGCGGAATTCGTATGTTTTCTGCAAAGTCGCCGCCAGGTATTCCGAATTGCTTTCCAGATTGCCCGCTTCCTCACCGACGGCAATAATACTCCGGTAGAGCGGATCGAAAACATCCGGATAACGAGATAAACTTTTTTCCAAACTCTGGCCGTTGGCGATATCCCTGGCTATACCTAACAGGATCTTCTTAAAGGCCGCGTTGCGGCTTTGGTCGGTTAAAATGGAAATAGCCTCTGCCAGCGGAATGCCGCTTTTGAGCATGATAGAGAGATGCTTGGTAAAGAGGAGTTTATCGACGAACTTAATACTATTAATAAAGGGCAGCTTGACCATATCTCGTTACTCCTTGGTAGCTCTGATCACCTCGTCTATCGTCGTTAATCCCCGAACCGCCTTTTGTAAACCGTCTTCCAACATTGTTGTCATCCCGCTTTTTAGCGCCTCGCTTCTCAAAGAATTAGCGTCTGCCTTAGCGCAAACCGCCTCTTTCAGGTGGTCGTCCATCACCAGGACCTCGAAAATGCCGATTCGGCCCCGGTAGCCGGTGTTATGGCATACCGGACAGCCCTTGCCTACATATAAACGGAATTCGTCTTTAGCACCGAAGTGCTTTTCTAATAAACCGGCGGGTAATCTTTTAGCTAATTCCCCTGCGGCCACCGTTTGGGATACGCGGCAATTTTCGCAAATTTTCCTGACAAGTCTTTGGGCGACGATTACATTAACCGTCGAGGCAATTAAAAAGGGTTCGATATCCATATCGACTAAACGGGGCAGAGATGTTGCGGCATCGTTAGTGTGTAAAGTCGAAAGAACCAAATGCCCGGTCATAGCAGAATTGACGGCAATACCGGCAGTTTCGCCGTCGCGGATTTCTCCGACAAAAATGATGTTGGGGTCCTGGCGCAGGATTGCCCGCAAACCGTCGGCGAAGGTTAAATTGGTTTTGGGATTTACCTGGATTTGATTAATCCCTTCAATGTCGTACTCCACCGGATCTTCAATCGTCGCGATATTCCGCTCGCGGGTATTTAGGATTTTTAAAATCGCATAAATGGTCGTCGTTTTCCCGCTGCCGGTCGGGCCGGTGGATAAAACCATGCCGTAGGATTTTTGAAAACCGCTTTTGACTTTTTCCAAATCCGCTTCCGTCATCCCCAAATCAGTTAAAGTAAACTGGCGGGCGCGGGAAGAAAGGAGCCGCATTACCGCTTTTTCGCCTTTGATAGTCGGTACCACGGACACCCGGATATCCAGCGTTTCTTCGGGTAAAGTCGCTTGCATTTTGCCATCCTGGGCGGATAAATGTTCGTCAGTCCGCAATTTCGCCACTACTTTTATACGGGACATCAATTGTTCGTGAAGATTGCGGGGCAGGCGGAGAACATCATGCAAAACTCCGTCAATGCGGAAGCGAACCAGGGAAACTTTTTCCTCAGGTTCAATATGAATATCCGAAGCGCGGTTATGATAAGCATACTCAATCAGCAAATTAACTAACTCCGTTATCGGCACATCGCTGCCTTCCGCTTTACCGGCCTGGTCCACTTTATCTTTTAAAAGCTCGTCAAAGGTTTTTTGGAGATCCTTTTTATAAAGAGCCATCGCCCGGGCAAAATCTTTTTGTGTCGCTAGGTAGGCAAGCACCCTATCGCCGGTTTTTTTGGCAATAAACTCCCGGATTTCGGAGTTTTCCGGATCCACCATCGCCAATTTCAAACCGTCCTGGTCTTTGGCAAAAGCTAAAACTTTTTGGCGCCCGGCTACTACTTCCGGGACAATTTCCAATATTTCCCGGGGGATATGAACTTTGGAAAGCACTACCAAGGGGAACTTTAAACTGTCGGCAACCAGAAGCCCCAGGTTTTCATCGCTGATTAAATCCAGTTCTTCCAGGGCTTCACTAAAAGCGATGCTTTTTTCCGCCGCGTAAACCTGCGCTTTCCTGATTTGGTCTTCAGAGAGAAATTGGCCGGCTAAAAGCAGTTTGGCGAGGTCCGGGTCGCTGACAGGCATATCTCCAGCTAGTTTATCATATACATCCCCGGCCGGGTGGCGAAGAAAGCCGGCAAAAACTCCACCCCGGGCAACGGCGCGTCAATAATACGATTACCGTCACCCTGCGCGATATCAACCAGGTCTCTGCGCTCTTTGACCTTTTAACCAAAATGGCGCGACCAATGTGTAAGGTTCGAATTTTACCTTAGCAGAAGCCGGCAATCGTAAACCGGGGAGGAGCCGCTCGGGAAGTTGTTCCGTTAACTGCTGGGCGGGGCGGCGGGGGTGGTTGGGAACCGGGAACGCAAACAGTCTCCCGGCAACCCGCTGTTACTTTCGAACTCCAATAACCTTTCTCCTTGATTTAATAACCGCTTTCAGAGAAAATGAATATTATGATCCTGCCCAAACCGGAAATTGTCGCCGGTTCCTTTGTTAAAGACTACGAAAAAATCTACGCCGAGTCCTGTGCCAACCCCGGACTCTTTTGGGAAAACATTGCCAAAGAATTAAGCTGGTATAAAACCTGGGATAGAGTGTTGGATTGGCAATACCCGTACGGTCGCTGGTTTACCGGGGGGAAGTGCAATATCGTTCAAAACGCCCTCGACCGCCATATGCAGACGGCCACCAAAGAAAAGTTGGCTTATATCTGGGAAGGCCAGGACGGGACGGTCCGCCAATTTACCTACGGCCAGTTAAATGAAGAAGTTTGCCGTTTCGCCAACGTCCTGAAGTCCCTGGGCCTTAAAAGGGGAGATCATGCTTCGATTTACCTGCCCCGGATCCCGGAGCAAATTATTGCTATGCTCGGCTGCGCTAAAATCGGCGTCGTCCACACTGTTGTTTTCTCCGGATTTTCTATTGAAGCTTTAAAAAACCGCATCGTCGACGGTGAAGCTAAAATAGTCATTACCGCTGATGGCTATCCCTACAAAGACAAAACTATTGAATGTAAATCGACCGTTGACGAAGCGATCAAAGAATTACCGCAGGTCGAACACGTTATTGTCGTCAAGCGCGCCGGCAACAACATTGTCTTTAATCCGGGCAAGGATCTCTGGTGGGACGAAGTAACGAAAACTCAATCAACGGACTGTCCGACGGAACAAATGGACGCTACCGACCCGCTATTTATCCTGTATACTTCCGGCACCACCGGCAAACCCAAGGGGATTATCCACTCCCAGGGCGGCTACATGGTCGGCGCTTATATCACTCTTAAATGGACCTTTAATTTAACCCCCGATGATGTCTATTTTTGCACCGCCGACGCCGGTTGGATTACGGGTCATAGTTTTATTGTTTATTCGCCGCTTATGAACGGGGTCACAACTTTTATTTACGAAAGCGTCCCCGATTATCCCAACCCCGGCAAATGGTGGCAATTGATCGAGAAATATAAAGTCACGAAATTTTATACCGCCCCGACCGCAATTCGCTCTTTGATGCGCTACGGCGATAATTGGCCGAGAATGCACAACCTAAGTTCCTTAAAAATACTGGGCAGTGTGGGTGAACCGATTAACCCGGAAGCGTGGTTGTGGTTTCATGAGAAAGTGGGAAATTCCAATTGCCCGGTTATTGATACCTGGTGGCAAACAGAAACCGGGATGGCGATGATCGCGCCCCTGCCTTCGGTTCCTTTAAAACCCGGTAGCGCCTTTAAACCTTTCCCCGGGATCGAAGCGGATATTGTTGATGATAAAGGAATTCCGGTGCCGCCCAATACCCAGGGGTTTTTAGTAATCAACAAACCCTGGCCGGCGATGTTTCTGGACGTCTATAAAAACCCCCAGAAATACCGCGAAGCTTATTGGGAGGTGGTTCCGACCAAGGTTTACTTTACGGGCGATTCGGCCAAAAAGGACGAGGATGGTTATTATTGGATTATCGGGCGTAATGACGATGTCCTGAAAGTTTCCGGACACCGCCTCGGTTCCGCGGAGTTAGAAAGCGCACTGGTTTCCCATCACGCCGTGGCGGAAGCGGCGGTTATCGGTAAACCGCATGAAATTAAAGGCGAGTCGATTAAAGCCTTTGTTATATTAAAACAAGGCGTTACCGGTTCTGACCAACTTAAAGAGGAACTCAAACAGGAGGTTCGAAAACAAATAGGCCCCATCGCCACCCCGGATGAAATTGATTTTGTAGATAAACTTCCTAAAACCCGCTCCGGAAAAATTATGCGCCGGGTTTTAAAAGCCCAGGAATTAGGTCAACCTGTCGGAGACACTTCCACTTTGGAAAACCAGTAGCTATGGCTGATTTTCAGACGGTGATTCTAAAGGAAAATAGGGTACTTGCGGCCAAATTCCATCATCTTATACTGGAATTTCCCCAACCGCTGGAATTTTCTCCCGGACAATATCTCTGCCTCAAGGTTGCCGCGCAAAAGGTTAATTCTTATTCCATCGCCGGTAAAATTGACCCTACCCATATCGAGCTTTTAATCGATACCGCTCCGGGCGGCCCCGGTTCGCGATATGTGGAAGCTGTTAAACCGGGAGAGCAGCTCTCTTTCTTGGGACCTTTAGGGAAGTTTGTCCTGCACCCCGACGACGGTTCCCTCCGGATGTTATTTTTGGGTACCGGCTGCGGCATCGCCCCGCTGAAATGCATGATTGAGTCGGCTTTGAAAGAACAAAAAATTACCCGCCCGATAAAGCTTTATTTCGGCCTGCGTTACAGCAGCGATATCTTTTGGGAAGATCATTTCATCGATTTAAACCGCCAATATCCCCATTTTACTTTCACTCTTTGCCTTTCCAAACCGGATACCTTATGGCAGGGAGCTTCCGGCCATGTCACCGATCTCTTGCTTAAAGATTTTCCGCAAATGGGCGACTTTTCCGCCTACCTCTGTGGGGGATCCGCAATGATGGCAGAGGCAACCAATATTCTTACTTCTCTCGGCTGCCCGCCGGAGAGAATTTATACGGAAAAATATTCCTAATATGTCCCATTCCGCACTTTTTACTTTTAAAATCGGAGGCCAGGCCGGTCAGGGAATTAAATCCGCCGGGCTGATTTTGGCCAAAGTCGCCACCCGCTCGGGTTACGGCATTTTTAATCACACTGAGTATCCATCGCTGGTCCGCGGCGGTCATAATGTCATGAGCGTTACTGTCGCTGCGGGCAAAGTTGCCGCGCCGACCCAACAAACCAACTTCCTCGTGGCTTTAGACCAGGAAACGGTAAAACGACACGCGGCAGAATTGCCGGAAAACGGCTTTCTCCTTTTTGATGCCGGCAGCAGTATGAACACCGAAGGCTTGGGGACGAACCTTCATCTCTGCCCCGTTCCTTTATTAAAAACCGCCCGGGAAATCGGCAACGACCTGCTGACTAACACCGTCGCTTTAGGCGCTGCCTTAGCACTCCTCGGCGGCAAACTGGAAATTCTACAGCAACTTTTGGCCGAAGAATTTGCGGACAAAAAACCGATCGTTGTTACCCAAAATCAAACCGCTGCGGAAAAAGGTTTTAACTTTGCCCATGATCAATTTGGGAAATTTGCCCTGCAAATTCTTACCCCCCGTCCCGAAATTGCTCCGCAGATTATCGTCAACGGCAACGACGCGATCGCTATGGGAGCCATTGCCGCCGGTATGCAATTCGCCGCGATTTATCCTATGACCCCGATTTCCAACATTATGCACAACCTGACCCCCTGGCAGCAAAAATACCGGTTCATATTTAAACAGCCGGAGGACGAAATCGCCGGTATTAATATGGCCATCGGCGCTTCTTTTGCGGGGGCGCGGTCCTTGGTCGCAACCTCCGGCGGCGGTTTTTGTTTGATGGCGGAAGGTTACGGCTTGGCGGGTATGACGGAAACGCCGCTGGTCATTATCGAAGGAATGCGGCCCGGACCGGCAACCGGCCTTCCCACCTGGAGCGAACAGGGCGACTTACGTTTTGTTCTCCATGCCCACCAGGGCAATTTTCCTAAAATTATCTTAGCGCCGGGAGATCCCGAAGAAGCCTTCCGATTTACTATGGAAGCTTTTAATTTAGCCGACATCTACCAAACACCGGTGGTCGTTTTGGTGGATAAAAACATTTGTGAGGACGATCAAAGTTTTCCGCCTTTTGATATTTCCGGTTATAAACTGGACCGGGGCGAATTTAGCGGAGGAGTGAGGGAAAATTATCAGCGTTATGCCCTAACGGAAAACGGCATTTCCCTGCGGGCAATTCCCGGACACGATACTTTTATTCTCGCCAACTCCGATGAACACGATGAAACCGGATTCAGTACCGAGGAAGCGGAGATGCGCCGAAAGCAGATGGATAAACGGATGCAGAAATTGGAAACCTGCCGTAAACGCGATCTTTTTTCGCCTATTCTTTATGGTCCCAAAGAAGCGGAAACGACTATTATTTCCTGGGGCAGTAACAAGGGAAGCATCCTTGAGGCTTTAAAAGTTCTGGATGGTGTTAATTATCTACACATCACTTCCGCCAGCCCTTTCCCGGCAACTACCGTCAAAGAACAACTAAGTAAGGCTAAGCACCTTATCAATATCGAAAATAATTTTACTGCCCAGATGGGCGGATTAATCAGAGAAAAAACCGGTTTAGAAATCACGGATAATTTTTTAAAATACGACGGTAGACCAATATACCCAGAGGAAATAATAAATAAAGTCCAAAATGGTTGAAAATTTAAACACCTCCTGTTTTCCAACCTGGTGTCCCGGATGCGGGAACTTTGCCATTTGGGCGGCGTTAAAAAACGCCGCTACTCAGGCCGGCTGGGACAATGCCAATACCGCGCTTGTTGCCGGCATCGGCTGCCATGGGCATCTGTTAAATTTTACGAAAATTACTTCCTTTGAGGGGCTGCACGGGCGGGCAATACCCGTGGCCACCGGCATAAAACTAGCTAACACCGACTTAAATGTTTTTGTCATTACCGGCGACGGCGACTGCCTGGGGGAAGGAGGAAACCACCTAATCCACTCCTGCCGGAGGAACCATGACCTGACTATTCTGCTACACGACAATGGTGTTTATGGTTTAACTACCGGCCAAACTTCCCCCGTTTCCCCCCGCGGTTTTAAATCCAAATCCACGCCGTTTGGCAATCCCGATGAGCCTTTCCGGCCACTGGCGCTGGCTATTACTGCCGGAGCTACCTTTGCCGCTCGCGGCTACGCGGGGGATATTCCCGGGCTGTCACAGCTTATAATTAAAGCTAACAACCACAAAGGTCTGGCTATTATCGATATCCTTCAGCCCTGCGTTACTTTTAATAAAGAATATACCCATCAGTTTTACCAGGAAAATATCTACCATTTAGACGAAAAATATAATCCCCACGACAAAATGGCCGCTCTTGCTAAAGCTTGGGAGTGGGGTCCCAAACAAATTCCTCTGGGGATTCTTTATGAGGAAGACCGCCCGACCGCTGAATCCCAGATTTCCCAAATTGTCCCCAAACCCCTGGTCTACGAACCTCCCCTCCGCCGCGATATTTCCGAACTGCTGAAAAAATATTCTTAATGTTGCAAAGAGACAAAATTTTCTTTAAACTGTAAAGCATAAATGAGCGATCAGCCGGCAGCAACTACTACTCCTACGGAAAATAAAGTTGTCCAGGTCGGAAAATACCGGGTAAAAGTAGTCCGCAGTCTCTGTATCGGCGCGGCGACCTGCGTTGCCGTTTCCCCGCAGGTTTTTGAATTAGATGCGGAAAATAAAGCCGTAATTAAAAACGGTGGCAATGACACGCCGGAAAATCTTCTTCTTGCCGCCCAATCCTGCCCCGTCAAAGCTATCGTGATTACCGATACGGAAACGGGAAAACAAGTGTTTCCACAATAGCGGAAAGCGGATAGCGTATAGAAATTCTTTGCGCTAAACGCACTACGCTTCTCACAAATGAAATCTGCCTATAAAAAAGGACTCTATTTCGCTCTTCTGGCCGCTCTGATTTCCGGGGTTGCCAATTTTACGAATAAATTTGCCGTGGGCGTAATTACACCGCCACTGTTTTTCACCGCCATAAAAAATGTTGGTGCCGGGATCCTCATCGTTTCTTTTATTCTCCTGGCAGGCAAATGGCAAAAACTCCGGGCCCTGACCAAAACCGAAATCTACCAGCTGTTAGCTATCGCCCTCGTCGGGGGAACGATTCCTTTTTATCTGTACTTTACGGGCCTCTCACAGGTTCCGGCTATTAACGCGGCGCTAATCCATAAGACCCTGGTTATCTGGGTAGCATTTCTCGCTGTGCCCCTGTTAAAAGAGCGCTTAACTAAAACCATGCTGCTGGCGGTAGTTCTCCTTTTCGGCGGTAATCTGCTGGTTGGCGGGTTTAAAATGTTTCGTTTAAGCAACGGGGAACTTATGATTCTCGCGGCCACCATTCTTTGGGCGGCGGAAACTATTCTGGCAAAAAAAACATTGCGAAACGTGGACCCGGATATTGTAACCGGAGTAAGATTGGGATTGGGCTCGTTGATTCTGGTTGGTGCATCTCTTTTTCTTTATCCCCGGGCACTGGGAAAGACTTTTACGCTAAGTAGCGGGCAATGGCTGCTTTTGTTGCTGGCCATCGGCACTCTGACCCTTTACGTTGCCTTCTGGTACCGGGCTTTAAAATACGCCCCGGCAACAACCGTCGCCGCGGTTCTGGTTACGGCCACGCTGGTTACCAATCTGCTCTCGGCAATTTTTGTTACTCACCTCTGGACTATGGATATGGTTCTTCAGGCTCTGGCGATGGTGCTGGGGTTAGCGGTAATTACCCGGCAGGCGCGAAGCTTTGCAAAACCTCTTTGGTCCAAAAAGCAAGCTGCTCCTCTTCCCGCGCCGTAAGCACCTTGACCACCAAGCCCCAGTGAACGGCTGCCACATCTCCCACCGCCACTTGAACCAAGTCGGGAACAAAGCTCACGGTTGTCTGCTCTATATATAAATAGTATCCTTTACCACGCTTCCGTAAGGAATTTAAACTTATGTCCATCTTCTTTTCTCTTTGTGCTATTTTCTTTACTCTCCCCCAGCGGATCATGCAATTATTAATGGTTTTCAAATTGAACGGCACTGCTCCGCTCGCCCGGCCGACGCCCACATGCAGAACCTGGAAGAGATGAAAAGGAATAAATTTCCGGGGGTTTTTCTCCTTTAAATCCTTCACCAGCCAATCAGGCACTCCCTGTTTCCTAAAATTTTCCAGGAGCAATCCGTAGTGTTCGGGTTGGGCTTTTTCCAGAAACTTGTTCCCCAACCAAAAGGCTTCTACTACCTGATAATCATACTTATCATGCTTAGTAATAGCGGCAAGTGTTTCTAAATAGGGGTGAAGAACGATAAATTTCGTAATTTCCTCTTTTATTCCGGAACACTCTCCCAGACGGATACATTCTTTAAATTTTTCCTGGGCGCTATTTCTACCGCAATAACCCAAAGCATTCGGCGCCAGGGAAAACCGGGCTGATAACTGTAAGGCGGCCAGATTATTCATCCGCACTAGAATACCACAAAATATCCGTATCCTGTAAAATAAGCACGTGGATGTTTATATCTTCGGCAATCCGGACGTGAAGGAAGATAATCCGGCCCTGAAAGCCGCGGTAAAATTACGTAACAAAATTACAGGCATAAACTTCAAGATCATTCCGCCGAATGCCGACCTTCTTCCGGGCAAAGGAAACATCACTATCATGGACTCTGCTTTGTATATCCGCGGGATTACTTTGTTTACCCAGGAAGATCTGGAAAAAATCCAGCTTCCCCCCCGCAATACCGTCCATGATTTTGATTTGGGTTTCCAGTTGCACTACCTGAAAAAACTGGGGAAGTTGAAAAATTTCCGCGTTATCGCCCTGCCGGCGGGGAAAAAAATAAATTATTTGCGGCTCCAGTCAATCTTCAGAAAGTTGGTCGCGCAGGACATGCAGGGATCGTAAGCCCGAATAATTTTTTCCGCCTCGTGTTTTAATAAATTTTCGTCTTTGTCCAGGTTCTCATTAAAATATTTTTTCAGGTCATTGCCGATACTAATTTGATTTTGCGAAGTGGGAACGATAACATCGTAATTGGCGACCTGGCCTTCATTATTAACCTCAATTTTGTGATATAAAGTCCCCCGCGGCGCCTCGACAACCCCGACGCCAACCCCGGCTTTTGGCAATTTGAAGGGGGGCCTCTCGAAAGTTAAATGGATATTTTTCATTATTTCGATCGCGTCATCGATACATTGTAAAACTTCGATCGCCTGAGCCAGGTTATTATGGTAGATATTATTAGAAGGGAAAAAATTTAAATACGGCGCGGTATCCTTTTCGGTCCGGGGATTTAAACGCGCTTTATTCAGATTCATGCGGGCTAAAGCGCCGACTAAATAATCCTCGTAGGTGTCGGAAAAGATGTAGCCTTCCGATTGGGAATAAGGTATAACGACAGTCCGCAAGAAATCCCGGAATCCCTCCTCGGCGACCCTTTTGCCATTGGAATTAACGATCTCTCCCTGGATAAAATCATAGCGGTTAAGATGCTGCAAACAAAGATAATCGGAATTGCGGATTAATTCTTCTTTCCAATCGGCAAAAAATTTAATGGCGCGCAAAACCCGCGGTCGCAGATCCTCCAGTTTCCTGCTGAAATCCGGGAAGATCTTGTCATCCGGCAATTTCAAAAAGCCGCCGATAGTCGGATAGGGCGCGTGTATCGCCGCCCCGGCAATGGCAGTTGCTAAATCCGTGCCTACTTTTTTAATTTCGAAAGAATCGTGGAGCAAAATATGGCCCAGATCTTTAGGATTGTCCGGAATCTCGAGAATTGAGTCCAGCCCTAAAACATCAGGGAGAACAAAGAAATAAAGATGCAGTGCATGGTCACGGATCATAAAACTGTCATAAACCAGGCGCCGTAAAAGCATGGTTTGTTCGGAAACGGGAGTGTCCTGGGAACGCTCGATCGCCTCGATGGAAGCAAAAAGGTGAGCTATCGAACAGGTTCCGCAAATCCGCGAAAGAAAGGGGGGAATCGCGTTTAAAGACTTCCCCTTAACCGCTTCGGTATAAAAGCGCCGGTAATCGGCGATGATAAATTTCAAATCGGTGACTTTATCGTCAGCAACCGTTACTTTAAGTCCCGCCGCGCCCTCAATTTTAGTTATGCCTTCAATATCTAAATTCCCGGAGTGCATAAATTTTATTCGTTAATATTAAAAAGTTTGAGATATTTTTGCAGGGTAAGAAGAAATATTTCCGTATTCATCGGGCAACCGTTTACCTGGTCATCCACCTTAATGACTTCATCCAGCTTTTGCACTTTCTGGTTATAATTAAAATTCGAAAGATACCAACGGATCTTCTCGTTCAGTTCCGGCCCCACAAAATCGTTACGCGCGGCCGAAGGTTTACCGGTACAGGCGCAGGAGCCGATGGCAACTACGTAACGGGAATTTTCCCGGATTTTTTTTACTTCCGCGGCTTGTTTTTCCGAAGAAATCGCTCCTTCAATAAAAGCGACATCCAAGCCCGTCATATCGTTTTTGCTTTTGAGGACTTTAGCGCTGCGGAATTCAATTATTTTTTTCCATTCGTCATAATGCTCATTTAAAAGTTCGGTGAAAAGAATGGTGCTGTCTTCGCAGCAGGTAAAGGAGAACCAGCCGACCACCAGCTTGTGGGGAACGGTTCGGGATGGGAATCCGGGCAGGTTGGGCATAGTCTGGTATACTATTATAACGCAATATGTGCCTCGCCATACCCGGAAAAGTTATCGGAATCAAAAACGGCCGAGCCCGCGTCCGCTACCCGGGAAATATTGTTAATCCGGCGCTTATCACCGACGAAAAGGTGGAGATCGGCGATTCCGTGTTGGTGCAAATGGGAATAATCATAAAGATTTTAACCCCCGCCGAAGCCTCAGTTTCCCGAAAGGCTTGGGAAAAATAAAGAGGTAGGCTTTTTATATTTAAGGCGGGACTGTTCTGGGTCGTAAAATGAAAACTTTTCCTCAGGAATATAAACGGGGATAGTTTCTTTCTTGCCCGACTCAAGACGCTTTCCTTTACCCCGTTTCCCCGTCTTTACCATACTGGGTTATTAAGCCATGGCACCAATTATGTGCAGATCGTCGCCGTGAGTATAATCTACGCGCTGAGGATTGAAGCGCCCATTAGTAATATTTTCCACAGCAGCCGCACTTTCCGCCTTTTTTAAATAGCAAGCGTTTCCTCTTCTGGATCGTAAAACCGTGTCGCCCGATTATTTTTAATCTTCCAGCGACATAGCCTATAGAACATCAGGGGGGTTCTACCCAACGGGTTAATCGGGTATTTGGGTAAATAGACCAGAAAAGAAGTCTTCTTTTTCTAAAAGACATCTTCGTGGTAAAGTACTTGGCAAACATTTTCCCTTCGGATGAATTGCGCTTGCTGCCCGGAATTTAGGATAAAAACCCCGGAAATACCGGCAGCACTCCCCCTGGTCAAGTGCACAGATTGCCAATTCAAGGTCGGTGATATTGCCCGGTTAGGCGGTACTGTCCGTATCGTCGATTGCCCCCTGGTGCGCGCCCAATATTTCGGCGGCAAAATATTATTTTGTCGTCTGCGATAAGGGAACGGAAAAACCGAGTTTAAGAAGAAAAATTTCGGGTGTTTGGAACCTCTTTACGTTACATAAAACAGATACTAATTACTCTAAAAATCCAACGGAACCCGAGACCCTATCGGGGGCCTCAAGAGAAATAAACGAAAAGAGATATTTTAAAAGGGATAATAAGCATGAAGCGGCGAAAAAATACCAGCGCTACTGGGAGCTGGTCGGCGGCGAAGAACCACTTTGGGGTGAAACCCCGGAAAAATATACTGAGCGTACCGGCATAAAGCTCGGTCAACAAAGGCAATAGGAAATAAATGCTAAATCGACCTTCACGTTAAGTCACCCCCGATTTTTTTGAAGCTTCACAAGAGTCTATTCGCGTTTAATCTTTAACAGCATCCAGAGTTTTTAATTCTGCGGAGGGGTTTAGCCAGGAAGATAATTCCCCGGCAGTCGGGACATAACCGCGGACATCAATTCCCGGACCTTTATGAATCGCAAAATGCAGGTGCTTTCTTTCGCCGTCGGTCTGCGCGGAACAGGCGGCACCTAAATCCGCAAGCTTTTGCCCGGGGCTAACCAAATCTCCGGGTCTTACCAGGGCGCTTCGCAAATTTATATGTCCATAATAAACCGTAGTCTGCTCCCCGGCCAGATTATATTCCCCGACAATTAATCCGCCGTAACCGTCAACATGCCCCACCTGCAAAATCTTCCCGTTACCTATGGAATAAACGGGAATTTGCCGGTTGGCTTCCGCCGGTGTCGTCTCCAAATCGTCACCGGTATGGTAACCGATGAACACCCTGCCGCAGGGAACCTCGGAAATATTTTCCGCTGTTAAATATTTCCCGTACCAGCGAATTTTCAAACGGCCGGTGTAATCTGAAATCGGATAGTAATATGCGGCCGAAGGCGCGGCGGAAGGAGCCGGAGAAATCCGGCTTACATTATTAGACATGCTGTTCTGGGAATAATTGTCAGATCTGAGGGCTTTTAATAAGTAGACTGCTCCTCCGGCGGCTACCGTTAAAACCAGCAGTGTTATTAATAAGCGTTTTCTTTCCATTACCCTATTTTCTCACAGAGTAAGGTAAAATAAGCGGAGAATGGAAATAGAAACGTATCCCTTGGGGGAGATGCAGACTAATGCTTATCTGCTTGCCGACAGCGGCGAGGCATTAATTATCGATCCGGCGGATGAGGGGGGCTTTTTAATCCAAAAAGTTCTGGAAAGAAAATTAACCTGTAAATATATCCTTGCTACCCACGGCCATTTTGACCACCTATTGGGTCTTTTGGAAGTGAAACTCACTTTTAATTGTCCTTTCCTGATCCACCGGGCGGATCTTCCCCTCTTAAAACGACACAGCGGTACTGCGGCTCATTTTTTAGAACGGGAGGTAGATCCTGTTCCCGAACCCGACGGGTTTCTCGGACAAAATCAAAAAATTATCCTGGGGGAAACTACCCTGCGGGTCCTGGAAACGCCGGGGCACACCTTAGGCAGCGTCAGTTTTTACGGGGACGAAGCGCTATTCAGCGGGGATACAATTTTCGCTCACGGTGATACCGGGCGGACGGATCTTCCCGACGGGTCCGAAAAAAAGCTTACTGCCAGCATTCAGAATAAATTACTTGTCCTGCCGGGCGATACGGTAGTTTTTCCGGGCCACGGACCGGCGACAACCATCGGCGATTTTTCCCTGGAGTGGCAAGCCAGGCTTTCCTAATCGGAAATCATATAACCAAAACCGCGGACTGACTTTAAAAGCTTATGCTCGTGATTAGCATCAACCTTTTTACGCAGGTAACCGACATAAATATCCACTACCCGGCTTTCCACCTCCGGGGAGTATAACCACACGCGGCTAAGAATCATTTCCCGGGTTAAAACTCTTCCCCGGTTGGTCATCAGATAATGTAATAATTTATATTCCTGGGGAGTGAGCATAATTATCTGGCCGTTGCGTTTTACCTCCATGGTTTTAGGATTCAATTCCAAATCGCTGACCTGGAGAATCGTTTCTTCGCCGATCGGGCGCAACCTGGCCCGAATACGCGCCAGCAGTTCTTCCGCATCAAACGGTTTGGTAATATAATCATCGGCCCCTAAGTTTAAACCGCCGACGATATCGCTGGTAGTATCCCGGGCGGTGAGGATAATTATCGGCGTCTCGGGATTTTTGCGGCGGATTTCCCGGCAAACCACTTCGCCGCTCATGTTGGGCAATCCTAAGTCCAGTAGCACTAAATCGGGAATAGAGCTGTTAAAGACATCTAAAGCGGCTATGCCGTCATTAGCCGTACGGATAAAGAAGCCATTGTCCAAGAGGAGCTCTTTTAAATATTTCTGAACTCCTAAATCATCTTCCACAACCAATATTGATTTTGTCATGGCATATTTTACTACAAGTTGCAACTAAAAGGCGGACCATCCTCTTTGCGGCCCGCCCATTAGCTATTTTTCGTAAACCCGAAATTTATAGGTTAGTGCGTAAAATCACCCGGCCCAGCCAAATCAGGACCACTGCCCCGACCACTGAGACAATAACACTATAAATGTTAAATCCCGTAATCCCGGGCTGGCCGAAAATACTCATTAAAAATCCCCCAATCACCCCGCCGATAATTCCCAAGACTACATCCATAAGAACGCCGTTGGGGGCTTTCATTATAATTGAGGCCAGCCATCCCGAAAGTCCTCCTAAAATAATCCAGAGCAGAATTTCCATATAATCTAACTCACCTCCTCTCGATTTTGCAACTTCTTTCTTTCGTTTTATTTCTAGGCTTTCGGCAAGAGAGACAGACCGGGTTTATGCATGAATCTTGTAAGAACAAATATTTTCCGGTACAGTAATCCGCCGGTTCTTATCCAAACCGACGGTGGTAATCACCAAGCGCTCGGGAATTTGCGGCGCCGGCAAGATATTTTGTTTACTTCGGTAACTAAAAGGCTTAGCCGGTATCCGGAAAACGGGACGAAAACCCCGGCCAAAGCAATTTAGGCAAACCACAAGTTAATAACGGTAACGTTTTCGCTTATCCTAAGCCAAACGCAAGCGGTATCGCCTAAATTTCAGTTTACTTTCAGTAAGGTGAGTATAATATGACTGTATGCGTATCCTGGTGGTAGAAGACGAGCATCTGATCGCTAACTCCATTAAAAAGGGGCTGGAGCAGGAACATTACGCGGTCGATATTGCCTTCTCCGGCGATGACGGTTTTGATTTAGCCTGCGGCGAAGAATATGATCTGCTCATTTTAGATTTAATGCTGCCGGGTATGGATGGGCTGACGATCTGTCGGGAATTACGCCAAAAACAAATTCATACCCCAGTCTTAATTTTAACCGCTAAAGGACAAATTGAAGATAAAGTTTCCGGACTGGATGCCGGAGCAGACGATTATCTTACTAAGCCTTTTTCTTTTGAAGAATTGTTAGCCCGGGTCCGGGCGCTTTCCCGCCGTCCCCAAAATATGCTGGGAACAGTTCTGGCAGCTGAAGACTTAAAACTGGATACCGGTTCTTTCCGGGTAGAAAGAAATGGCCGGAATATTTCCCTTTCCGCCCGGGAATTCTCGCTTCTGGAGTTTCTCCTGCGTCATGCCGGTAAAATCCTTTCCAAAGATCAGATTATTAACCATGTCTGGAATTATGACGCAGATATTCTGCCTAATACTGTCGAAGTCTATATCCGCAATCTGCGCCGGAAAATTGATTTGCCCTTTAAAGGCCAGAAACCTCTAATCCATACCGTCAGGGGTTTCGGTTATCGGCTGGGAGAAAATTATGTTTAATTCCGCGCGGTTAAAACTTACTGCCTGGTACCTTCTGATGATCATGCTGGTCAGCACCGTCTTTAGTCTGACAATTTACCGGGTGGAAGCAACGGAACTGGAGAGATTTGCCCGCGCACAGCGTTTCCGGATTGAACGCCGCTATCTGGAAAATCAGCGGGGCTCACCCTTACCCCCGCGGCAAAATTTGCTGCCGCCTCCGGATCCGGAATTAGTTAACGAAACAGAAGGGCGGCTCCTTCTGACGCTGCTTGCTATCAACGGTGGTATTCTCTTATTCTCCGCAGGCATGGGTTATTTTCTGGCGGGCAGAACTCTAAAACCTATTCAGGAAATGATGGAGGAACAAAACCGTTTTATCAGCGATGCTTCCCACGAATTAAAAACCCCTCTTACCTCACTAAAAGCGGCGATAGAAGTTAACCTGCGGGATAAAAATTTAAGAATAGCCGAAGTTAAAACCCTGCTTTCCCAAAACCTCGGTGAAGTCAATAAGCTGCAATCTCTAACCGAAAGCCTGTTGCAACTCACCCGATACCAAAAAACGGTTAATAAAATGCAATTTGAAATTCTTTCTTTATCAGCAATTGCGAATGAAGCGGTAAAAAAAATTGCCCCCATAGCTTCGGAAAAACGAGTGACGCTCCGCAAAGAACTGGCCGATCGGAAAATCTCGGGTAATAAAGACGCGCTGATAAATTTGCTGGTAATATTGCTGGACAATGCGGTAAAATACAGTCCGGAGAAAAGTGTGGTCCGGATTTCTGCCCGGGAAATCGATCATCTGCTTGTTATTACCGTTAAAGATCAGGGTATCGGTATCAATAAAGAAGACCTGCCTTATATTTTCGATCGTTTCTACCGGGCGGATTCTGCCCGGCAAAAATCCGGGGCCGGGGGGTACGGTTTGGGTTTAGCGATCGCCAAGAAAATTACAGAAAGTCATCACGGTACTATCAGCGTGCAAAGCCAACCGGGAGAAGGAACAACAATCTCTGTTTCCCTGCCGTTAATACGCGCCGGATCTTAATACTGCCCCTTTTCAGCAGAATTTCAGTTTAAGTCATTATTGTTTTCCTATATTAATAGTAAAAACTCTATGAACAGAGTGCAAAATATCTTTTACTGGTTCTGGAAAAAAGATCTGAAGGTAAAACTTGCTGCTCTTGCCGTTATTCTTTTCGTCGGTTGGGTACTTTATACTAAATTGGGGAGTGCCCGAACCGCCGCTACCCAATACCAGACCGCGACCGTTACCCGCGGAACGATCGTCTCCTCCGTTTCCGAATCTGGCCAAATGGCTACAGCCAACCGCTTGCCGATTACCACCCAGGGCAGCGGCCAGATTAAACAAATTTTTGTGAAAAACGGCGATACGGTTTCCGCCGGGCAAAATATTCTAGAACTCTCACTGGACCAAACCGGCCAGCAACGGACCGCTTCGGCCTGGTCCGCCGTCCTTGCCGCCCAAAACAATTTAGCTTCTGCCCAGACACAGCTTTGGACCTTACAAAACCAGGAATTCGTCGCTAATCAGAAGTTTATGAACGACGCGGTAGAACGGGATCTTTCTACCAGCGACCCGATTTATATTGAGGAAAATGCTACCTGGCTGGCCGCAGAAGCTTCTTATAAAAACCAAGCCAATGTTATCGGCCAAGCCCAAGCCGCTCTTTCTAATGCCTGGCTAAATTACCAAGGTTCCTCGCCGATAGTTACCGCCCCGGGCTCCGGAGTGGTTGCTGATTTAGTCTTAACCCCGGGCATGGCAATTACCAGCCAAACCAACAGCAGCAATGTCCCTTCGGCAACTACCGTTGGAGACATCGTTACCAACAACGCCCCGACCGCCACCTTTAATCTTTCGGAAGTGGACGTTACCAAAGTAAAAGAAGGACAAAAAGCGACTTTAACCCTAGATGCTCTTCCGGGAATGACTTACACCGGAACGGTCACCGGCATCAACCGCAGCGGCCTCGTTACTTCCAATGTGACTAACTATCCGGCGGTCATTCAATTCGATACCTCTCCCGATAATGTTTTGCCCAACATGTCTGTTAACGCCAACATTATCGTGCAGACTAAAGATAATGTTCTCCTGGTACCGACGGCTGCCATCCAGACACGTAACGGGCAATCGACAGTCCGGATTCTAAAAAACGGCCAGGTACAGACAGTCGCGGTGGAAACGGGGCTGGCTTCTGATACCCAAACCGAAATTACTTCCGGGCTTTCTGAGGGTGATACCGTAATTATCGGCGGGCTAACCACTCCCGCCAGCCAATCTGCCTCTTCCCCCTTCGGCGCTTTCCGTTTCGGCGGAGGCGGCGGAGCGGTGTTCCGGAGGGGCGGTGGCGGTTAATGAAAAAATATGGCAACCATTATCCAAGCTTCCCATCTCGGAAAAATTTATGCCAACGATTCGGTAAATACCGTCGCCCTGGAGGATGTTTCCTTCTCCGTAAATAAAGGTGAATTCGTGGCCATTATGGGGCCAAGCGGTTCGGGTAAATCCACCCTTATGCATATCATCGGCGCCCTGGATAAGCCTACCTCCGGAACCTACTATATTGAAGACACGGAGGTCAATAAGCTGCCGGAAAATAAATTGGCAGAATTGCGCAACAAAAAAATCGGTTTTGTTTTCCAGGCTTTTAACCTCTTACCAAGGACTACCGCCTTGAAAAACGTCATGCTGCCTATGATTTACGCCGGCATTCCCAAGGCAGAAAGGGAACGCCGGGCTAAGGAAATGCTAACTATCGTAGGACTGGCTGACCGCATGGATCATACGTCCAGTCAGCTCTCCGGCGGTCAAATGCAGCGGGTCGCTATTGCCCGGGCTCTAGCCATGGACCCGGCAATTATTTTAGCCGACGAACCTACCGGAAATATTTCCAGTGTTCAGGCCGGAGAAATTATGAAAATATTTACCGATTTAAATAAAAAGGGTCATACTATTATCATGATTACCCATGAACCGGATATTGCCGCTTATACTAAAAGAGTCATCCAGTTGAAAGACGGCAAATTGGCAAGCGACCAATTAAATGGGCATAAATTCTATGGACATAGGTGAGCTTTTTTTATCGGCGCTGGAGGCTTTAAGCCTTAACAAAATGCGCACCTTCCTGGCGGCGCTGGGAATTGTTATCGGTATCGGCGCCGTTATTGCCCTGATTTCTCTTGGGCAATCCGGCCAGATGTCCGTGCAATCGTCTATTCAATCCTTGGGTTCCAACCTCTTAACTGTCATCCCCGGTTCGCAACGGTCCGGCGGAGTTAATACCGGATTCGGCGGGGCAACCAGCCTAACTTATGAAGATGCTAAAGCCATCGCCAGTTCGCCGCAGATTACTACCGTTGCCGCGGTCTCCCCGGAATTGCAGCGGCGGGCGCAAGTCACTACCGGAGCCAATAATACCAATACCCAAATTATCGGAGTAACACCGGCCTACGAAACGGTCCATAATATTTCCCTGCAGGAAGGCAATTTTATTAGTACCGATAATGTGGATTCGATGAGCAAAGTGGCGGTCATCGGGCCGACGACCGCGAGCGACCTGTTCGGTGATGGTACCGATCCGGTAGGGCAAACCGTCCGCATCAATAAAATCGCTTTCCGTATTATCGGGGAAACAGTATCCAAGGGAGGAACCGGCTTTGGCAATCAGGATGACCTGATTATGGTTCCCTTAACCTCGGCCCAAAAACTTTTATTCGGCGTCGACTATATATCTTCCATTGCCGTCCAGGCAAAGGACGCGAACGACATGACGACGGCACAAAATCAAATCGGTTATTTTCTCTTAGCCCGCCACCATCTCAGCGATCCGACCCAGGCAGACTTCTCCATTTTTTCCCAAGCGGATATTTTAGGCGCCGCTTCCCAGGTAACCGGTACCTTTACCTCCCTCTTGTCGGGCATTGCCGCTATTTCCCTTTTGGTCGGCGGCATCGGGATTATGAATATCATGTTGGTGACGGTAATTGAGCGGACCCGCGAAATAGGTTTGCGCAAAGCCCTGGGGGCACAAGCAAACCTTATCGTGGCGCAATTTCTAATTGAGTCCATCATCTTAACTTTCGGCGGCGGAGTACTGGGAATGATTTTGGGCACCACCCTATCCTATATTATCGCCAAGGTCATCAGTTTGCCGTTTACTATTTCCCTATCGTCGATCATTACTGCCTTCGGCGTTTCCGCTGCTATCGGTATTGTTTTCGGCTGGTATCCTGCCCGCAAAGCCGCCAACTTAAGTCCAATTGAAGCTTTGAGATATGAGTAATTTAAGTTATAAAGTTGTCTGCGTTCTTTCCGTTCTTTATCTGGCAATTCTGAGCGCCTACCTTCTCTGGCACCGGATGTGGTTTTCCCCGGACCAATTTTTTGCCGCTGCCCTGGTTGCCGCCCTGATCCTGGGCCGCTTCCGACAGTTTCTTCAGGATTGGATTTCTCCCATCGCCCTCTTTCTGGGTTATGAGTCGCTCCGCGATTTTGTCCCGAAACTAACGACCCAAGCCCACGCCCTACCTATGATTAAATTTGACGAACTGTTCTTCGGCGGCACTGTTCCCACCGTCACTTTACAAAAGCTGCTTTTTGCCGGCAACCATTTCCAATGGTACGACTACTTAGCTACTCTGCTTTACGAAACCCATTTCGTTTTTTTCCTTCTTGTCGGTTTTATTCTTTGGCTTTCCCGCAAGGAAATATTTAAAGAATATTACTTGGGAATTCTCATATTGTCTTATATGGCTTTCGTTACTTACTTGCTTTTCCCGACCGTCCCGCCTTGGATGGCAGCGCAACAAGGCTTCATCCCACCCATTTTAAATATCGCCAGCAAGGTTTCCGTTAATTTTCCCCAGGCCATGAGTCTGCCGACGATTTACAGTTTTTTCGGGGCCAATCTGGTTGCCGCCGTGCCTTCGCTCCATGCCGCTTATCCGTTTTTGACGCTGCTTTTCCTTACCAACCGCTTTCGCGCCTGGGGCTTGCTTCTTCTCCCTTACGTTGCCGGGGTCTGGTTCTCCATCATTTACCTCGGCGAACATTATTTCTTTGATATCGCTGCCGGTGTTCTTTACGCCTTCATCGCTTTTTATTTGGTAATTAAAAGGCAACAAATCTGGGCCAGGCTGCCTTTACCCGCCTTTTTAGCCGGGGAAAGGAAAAGCCCCTCCCGAAGAAGGGAGGTGAAAAACTAATGAAAAATCCTTGGGTTCTCACCATCATTATTGCCGTTACCGTCGGCGCTGCCGCTTTTTACGGCGGGATGCAGTACCAACAGTCGCAGCGCGGCGCCCTTGTTCAACGGTTGAACGGCCCGAACGGCAACAACGATGGACGGCGCTTCGGCCCGAACGGCAACAACAATAACCGCGCAGTCCGGGGAGAGATTCTTAGCCTCAGCAACAATAACCTGACAATTAAAATGCCCGACGGCAGCAGCCGTATTGTGATTCTCTCCGGAAATACCGTTATTACCCAGTCAACCAGCGCCGCTAAAAGCGATTTACAAAACGGCAAGCAAATCGCTGTCTTCGGCACTGTTAATTCCGACGGAACGATAACCGCGCAGGATATACAATTAAATCCGCAGGGGTTTTTAGGTCGCCCGGGAACTTCCGGACAACCCACGTTGACCCCTGCCCCGACGCAGTAAAAAAATCACTTCCGCAGCCTGAAAAACTACCCCCGAGCTTAGCTCGGGGGTAAATTCTTCTATAAACGATGGAGTTTATCTAAAACCCGGGGAAATAATCGACTTTGATTTTGCCCCGTGATACTCCCATTCGCTTTAAGACTTCCTCAAAACCGGTGACCATAAAACGGGGGCCGGAAAGATAAAAGAGGCGCTCCCGGTAATCCGGAACTTCCTCTTTGATCATTTGCTCATTAATTCTCCCGGTCCTACCGTTCCAGTTGTCCGGCAACCCGTTGGTATCCGTGAGGGTATAAACCGTTTTTATTCCCGTACTTTCCGCTTCGCTAAAAACCTCCCGGTACAAAATCTCGTCGGCGGTCTTATTGGCATACAGCAACACGATGGGCCTTTTTTGCCCGCTGTCCAACAAATATTTAATCATGCTCCTAAAGGGGGTAATCCCTATTCCTCCGGCAATAAACACCAGTTTCTCCTTTTGATCCCCGGGCAGGGTAAAATCTCCCGCCAATTGCGAAGCGGTGATCGTATCGCCTGTCCGCATCGCGAGCATTTTTTGTTTAAAAGTGCTGGCCGGCTGATAAGTTTTTACTCCCAGGCGGAAATGGCTTTCGGTCGGCGAAGAAGCCAAAGTAAAGTAGCGCCGGTTCCCCCGGCTATCCGCCTGTTCCCCCGGCAGCGTCCATTCCAAATATTGCCCCGGCTGATAGCCAAAATCTTCGTTTTTGGAAAAAAGAAAGTCCCAGGTGTCCGTCCCCGTCGGTATTTTTTGTTCCAGAGATAAAACCAAGCGTTTCTGAGAACCGACAAGATAGGAAAATAGATTGCCGATTAAAAGCGCCGCTTCGGGGGTTGTATAAAAACCGCCGAAATGTACCTGGGGAACAAAAAGAAAACCCACCAGGGCGGCATAAAGCAATCGCAGATTAGCAACCGGCGGCATGGTCAGGGGTTCGGTCAGCATGACAAAAGCAAAAAACAAGATCGGTGTATCCAAAAATATGGCCGTTAAAAGTCGCAACAGTTCCGGACCGGAGGAAAAGTTAAAAGCCAGACTCACCAGCAGGACGGTAACGATAAAGGTCAATACCAATTGCTCCCGCTGAACTTTCCGTACGATGAATATTCCTCCGGCCAGCACCGGAATAAGCATCGGAGTACTTCCTACCCACCAGGTCGCAGATTCTCCCAAAATTACCGCGGTAAGAAAAACCGCCAGCGCCGCGGGGTTAAACAGATGTTTTTTCTGCCTGGCTAAAATAAATTTTCCCGCCATGGCTAAAACCGCCGCCCAAAACAAAAAAGCCAGTCCGGAGATACTGTTCACCGGCGAAATAATTAGCGCCAGGATCAAAGCGGTAATATAAACCGATTCCACATTGGTGACCGCCCCAAACACCCAGGCAAAAACCAGGTTGGTAATCCAGCCGACTGTGACCAGGAAAAGCGCAGAAAAAAGCAGGCTTGCCGCGCTGAACGGCAAAATTCCCAGTGCCGAGAGAAGCAGCGCCGTCCCGACCAAAAAAATCAGGTAGTAAAGCATCAGCCGGTACGTGGTGGTGCGATTTAAAAACCGATCGAGAAATTCACGCATCTTCCGTTAAATATTTCTGGAAATTGCTGGTATAAACCGCCCGGCCGTTGTTCTCGATCATATAGCCCGCCAAGGCGGGACAGGTCGCTAAAAAATTTATTCCCCGGGGGCCCATGGCAAAAGCGGCCGTGGCAAAACGGTCCGCCTCGTAGACATTCGGGCCGATAACCGTTACACTGGCAATCCCTTCGGCCCATTTGCCGTTCAGGGGGTTACGGATATGCCGGCCCCTTTCATAATTGCCGGAAGTAGCAATACCCCGGTCTTTTAGGTAAACCACTTTAACAATTTCCGTTTTATTAAAGGGGTTACGGATCCCGATTTTCCAGGGCTTATCCCGGTTATTCACTCCGGAGGCTTCGATATCCCCGCCTGCTTCAATATAGAAATTGGAGAAACCTTCGCCCCGCAGGGTTTTAGCCGCCCGAAAGACCGCCCAACCCTTAACTAAGCCCAGGGGATCCAGTCTTTCCCCCTCCCGGATATCAAAAAAGCCCAGAGTGTCCCGCCGGGTCCGCTCCGCCAACTGCAGCACTTCCTTCATTTCCGGACTATATTGTTCCGGAGCTAATTCGCCGCGGTTGATTAAGCTGATCTCCGAAGCCCGCTTATAGGTACTGAACTTGCGGTCAATAAAACGGAAATAATCATAGACCCGGTCCCAAATAAGCGCCGGAACGCGGGGGGCAACGATTTCCACGGTAATCGGCATATTCCAAAGGTCGCGGGTCTGTTTCATGTTTATTGTGCTTGGCTAAGGGCTGACCCGAGAGAAGCGATAAAGGCTTGGCTGGTCTGCGTCGCGCCGGAAATAATATCTACCTGGGCGGTCTGCGTCTGAATCGCTTCCGAACGCAATAATGGCGTCGCCATCATATTAATCATCTGCGAAGTCCGTCGGTCGTGGGGATAATCTAAAAACTGCACTTCGGTAACTTTGCCGCCGGCAACCGTCGCTTTTACCTGTACATTCCCATAGTATGCGTCTGCGGGGTCGCCGGTATAAGTCCCGTCTTTATAAGTTCTGCCGACCGGAGTGGGGTTTTGCCCGGCAGGCGGCGTAGTTAACGGCAATTGGGATGCCACGCCACCCAGCGCGCTACTGCCTTCCGTCTGCCGGTGGGCGGCGTAAAAGAGAAAGGATACAATTACCAACGCCGATAGCCCGAATCTTTTCATTGGCTTGTAAATTACGAAATTAAACTGAATAGCAGCTGAAGATACGCGTTGCTGCGGATCAGGCGGCATGGAAAAGCGAAAGGAGCAAACCGATAATCACGGCTAGAATCAGAATTGTCGACAGGCCGGCAAAAGCTAAAATTCCCAAGGCAGCCAGAATCCATAAAATGACAATCACCCAGATAATTTCCCGCAGCGGACTCGGCATAATGCCGGCCACCCAAACAATAACGGCAAAAACTAATAAGTCCCAGAGCGTAACGGGATGGCCGTTAAGAAAGAACAGGGGAAAAGCGGGGATCACGATTCCGGGTATAGTAATATAGCCCAGAATCCAAAGGATAATAAGAACAACCAGCAGTATTCCCAGCATAAAGCCACTCTTTTATGACAGAGAAGTATTAGAGTTGGGAATGAGCCGGGTAATAGTTTCGTCAATTACTGATAAACCCGGGAGGAGCCGCTCGACAGCCCCCTAGTAGTCCGGTCCATGATCGCTTCCGGTTTTCTTTCCACCAAGCAATTCATGGAAACATTATGGATAAAGAGAATAAATGCCGGGTTTATCTTTTGACCTCTTTGCCGGTAGATTGGTCGTAGCACTCGGGGATTAAAGTTGTCGGATAGTCGGGGAAAGCGGTCAGAGCCGAGCAGGAAATTACCCCGTTACCGTCAGTTACAATCTGCCAGGCGCCGTTAACTTTGGCAGCAAAAACATATCCGCCGCCGCCCTGAGAAGCAACCGTTCCCTTGGCATACCGACCGTCATTAAAAGAAATTGTCACGGCGATACTATTATTTTCCGGCCAATTATTCTTCTTAAATAAAGCCTGCCTTATTAATTCACTATCGTTTGCCGCCGGGCAACCTTCTTCAAAGGGGCGGTAACATTTTTGTTTACTTTCACACCAGGAATAACCCGCCGAAGGGATGCAGCCGTGTTCATCGCGGTCACCCCCCAGCATCTGTCCCGTGGGAGAAGGAACCGGAGTATTGGCAATCTGCCGATTTGTTTCCTTATCGGGAGCGACTAGGGAAGTTATTGTCCGCCCCGACTTACCGAGCAAATAAGCACCGGCGGCAACCGCGCCGATAATTATTACCGCGGCCATCCCCAGAAAGAAATTCCTCACGAGAACCAGTATAACATTGTATCTATTTTGCGGCCACCCCGGAACTAAAGCGGGCGAATTGGATAAAAAGGAAAGTAAAAGCAAGAACCATAGCAAACGGCGCGATCGCGGAAAGGTAATTTTTTCGTCCGGGGACGTAGCGGCGCAACAGCAGAGAATTACTTACTACCGAAATAGAGCTTAAAGCCATGGCTAACCCTGCCAGTTCCGGCTTTAAAACCAAACCGGCAAACATAAAAGCTCTCGCGGCTACGGGGATCCCGATTACGTTATAAAAAAGGGCGAAAAACATATTTTGTTTTATTTTTCCCACGGTTTCTTTTGATAAATCGATGGCGTTAACCACATCCCGCAGGTCGTTTTTAATAATCACTATCCCGCCGGTTTCCATCGCCGCGTCGGTACCGCTGCCCATAACAATCCCCAGATCCGCCTGCGCGAGCGCCGGAGCATCGTTAAGGCCGTCACCGACCATCCCCACCTTCTTCCCCGTTTCCTGTAGTTTTTTGACTTCGTTTGCTTTGTCTTCGGGGAGAACTTCGGCTAACACTTGGGTAATTCCTACCTGGTCGGCAATGGCCTTGGCGGTCCGGACGTTATCCCCGGTGATCATCCAGGTTTCAATACCCATTTTCTGCAAACCGGCTACTGCCTCTTTCGAAGTTTCTTTAACCGTATCCGCTACCGCGATTGCCCCCAATATATTTTTCCTGTCAGCTAAAATCATCGCCGTCTTGCCATGGTCTTCCCATATTTTTAATTGCTTTTCAAAATCTCCCAATTTTAATTCGGCGTTTTCGCTGATTAGTTTGCGGTTCCCCAAATAGTAAACCTGCTTACCGATTTTTCCGGTCACACCGCGCCCCGGTATGGCTTTAAACTCTTTAGTATCGCGTAGGGTTAATCCCCTACTTTTTGCTTTTTCCGCAATAGCTTCCGCCAGGGGGTGTTCCGATTTCCTCTCTAACGACGCCGCGATTTTTAATAAGTTAACGGTCCCTAACTTCCTACCCCCGGTCGCTATCATATCCGTCACTTCCGGTTTTCCCTTGGTTAAAGTGCCCGTTTTATCAAAAACAAGGGTGTTTATTTTACAGGCCGCTTCCAGCGGTACCCCTCCCTTAACCAAAATGCCGTTTTCCGCCCCCTTACCGGTCCCGACCATGATGGCCGTGGGCGTTGCCAAACCCAAAGCGCAGGGGCAGGCAATAACGATCACCGCCGTGAAAGCCATCAGGGCAAAAGACAGGGGAGCTCCTAAGAAAATGTACCACACTACAAAAGAAAACAGGGCAATTCCGATCACGGCGGGAGCAAAGTAGGCCGAAATCCGGTCAGCAAAATCCTGGATCGGCGCCTTAGAGCCCTGGGCGTCTTCCACCAGTTTAATTATCTGCGACAGTGTGGTTTCCGATCCGACCCGGGTTGCTTTAAATTCAAAGCTGCCGGTTTTGTTCATCGTCCCGCCGATAACCATATCGCTTGCCTGTTTTTCTACCGGCAAACTTTCACCCGTAACCATTGATTCATCCACCGCCGAAGAGCCTTTAATAATAGTACCGTCCACGGGAATCTTTTCCCCGGGCCTGACCATCACGATGTCCCCCGTTTTTACTTCCTCAATCGGGATATCCCTTTCCCGCCACTCGCCCCTATCCCCCGGCCGTTTAACCCTTGCTGTTTTCGCCTGCAGTCCCATTAGCTTCTTTATGGCATCAGAGGTTCTTCCTTTAGCTTTTGCTTCCAGAAACTTCCCTAAAATAACAAAAGTAACCAGGAAGGCCGCTGTTTCAAAATATAAATCCGGAATTTTAGCTCCGTTCAACCCGACCAATGAACCCGTTACGACAAAATAGCGGATAAAACTCAGATAACTATAGAAGTAAGCTACCGAGGTTCCGATGGCAATCAGGGAATCCATGTTAAATGTCCGCATTCTGAGAGCCGACCAGGCGCCCTGGTAAAATTGCCGGCCGATAATAAACTGCACCGGTGTCACAAGAATCAGGGAAATAAGCCCGGCATAGGGAGGCAAAATTCCGCCGCCGGGCAGACCGGGAAAGAAATCCAGCAGCATAAAATAGGCCATGGGTAAAGAGAGTAACAGGCTGGCAACGAACTTACGAAACTGCCCGGCAATTTCTTCATGGTGGTGGTGTGTTTCGGCCTCGGCATTTTGGGAATTGTAGACCGAAGCTTGATAACCGGCTTTTTCTACAGCGGCAACTAAATCTTCCTCGCTGGCGTCACTTTCGTTAAAATCCACGAGGGCTTTCTCCGCCGCGAAATTAACATGCGCGGAGTTTACCCCCTTGGTATCCTGCAGCGATTTTTCTATTAGCAGCGCGCAGGAGGCGCAATGCATCCCCGATAAAGATAATTGGGTCCGTTTTGCCATAGTTACATAACCCGGTAATCTGTACCCGATAATGACGCCCCAACTTCTTCCTTAGAAATCTCCCGGCCGGTATTTAAATCCGCCTTCACCTTTTCCACGCCGGGGATTTGCCCGATTTTCATTTCGCTAATCTTTTTACGTGCTTCACGGTTTAAATTTTTTAGTTGAAAATTCGTTATCATCTTTTTATTGATTTACTGATTTGCTGCTTTACTGTTATCCCTCCTCTGGGCACTCCCATCGCACGGGTAATGGGTATTTTCCCGTTTTGACCGGTGTGAGTTCCAAAACGGAGGTCTTTTCTCTTTTAATTAAGTCTATCTTGTCTGTCAAGACCGGGACGGTAATACTGCCCACGCAACCGGGAACGTCTTCCTGAGCCTCAACTTCAAACCCGACCGGTTGCCCGGCTTTAACTATAAATTGGTTAAGGACAAAATCTTTACTGTAAGTATAGACTGTTTTGATTACCTGGATATTGCCATCTTGCGCGGAGGCGGGAGCTGCTACCGGCGCGGTATTTGTTTTTCGCGCCGTCCCCGCAACCACCTTGACGGGGAAATTTATTCCACTTTGAGAAGTTCTACTTCAAAGATTAGCGTAGCATTAGGAGGAATAGAACTCCCCGCGCCGCGTTCTCCGTAACCCAATTCCGGCGGAATGGTTAATTTTCTTTTGCCCCCGACCTTCATCCCGACGACTCCCTGGTCCCAGCCTTTGATTACCTCTCCGGCGCCGAGATTAAAAGTAAAGGGAGTCCCGCGGTCGTAGGAACTGTCAAATTTTTTGCCGTTTGTAAGAGTTCCCAGATAGTTGACAGTAACTTTTTTTCCGGATACTGCTTCCGCGCCGGTCCCCGTCTTAAGATCCTCAATTTTTAATCCGTCCATATTGATGGGTGTTTTAATTGTATCAGAAGACGATGCCGTTTGCCCGCTGTTACTTGCCGGTAATACTGTAGGCTTAAGCTCCGCCGTTAGCGGAGCTGGTGTTTCCCGGGACTGTTGGCTGGTAAAAGTAGTTCCTAAAACTACCGCGGCGACGATAGCTAAAACCGCTAAAATGCTGCCGCCGATTACCAAGCCAGAACGCATGAGCCCTATCATAAAACAAAACCGGAGAGGATGTCCAGGGGAAATTAAATATCCCCTTAATTCGCCGAAAAAACCCGCGGGGGAAATTGATAGCGACGGATTTTTTTGTGGTTTTTAATATTTTTAAAATACCGCTGTAAAATTTTATAGGTATCCAGGTCGAATTCTTCGCCCAAAAGGCACCAGTTGTCGACAACACGTTCGCCCTCGATAATAATCGGCCCGGAAAAGGGCCAGCGGGCAATCCGGCTCTCGCGAAACGCCAGGGCAAAACGGGCATTATATAAACCCGGTTTCTCTTTCCCCAGACAGGCTCCGCGGCAGCGGCGGAGACTAAAACCCGCAGGGATTCACTTCCGTAAGCGGGTCAATTTTAGAGCCAGAAGGGAAAATATTTCTCTTGGAGAATGTACCGGAGGAATCAATAATTGTTTATACCAACGGGGTAGAAATTAATTTCCCGTTATTCCTTTTGGGGAATATTTTGATCGATAATTTGCCCTCCGGTTCTGGGAAAAAGAAGATCTGGAGAAACCGAAAAGCCCGGCGGAAAGCAAAAATAATATGCCGGCGTTAAGGCTTGAAAACAAGCAAAGTATAAATTATCATCTGCTTTAATGAGCCAAAATCCTGAGAATGTTGAAAACAAGTTACTGCAGCTAATTATCACCTGCATCGCCCAGGGGAAAAGTTTTATTTTTGAATACGATACGGGGAAATTCATTGAAGAGGCGGATAATATTGGGCCCGATGGTGGGTTTGTCCCCCCGGGGAAACTCCCCCCCGAAAAAATTAAACAAGGGGCCAAAGGATTTCGTATCGAGGTTGGCAGGATGACTTTTGAAAATACCCAGACGGGAGATGAAATACTTTATCCCTCACTTGCCGACGCTACTGATGCCGGCTTTCTCCTGCTTGCGGAATTGAATAAAACGGAGAATAAATAATTTTTTACAGAAGGTTTTTAGGGTTTGGGGCAGATAATCTTGTCCACTTTCCAACTGCCGTTTTCCTGTAACAAGTTAATTAAAGTTTTGATATTTTCTACTCCGCCGAAATTTTCCGTTACTTCTACCTTCGCCAGGTTTCCGGATATAGTAGCAATCCCGGGGTTAAAACCGGTCGGGAAATTCTGGGCGCAGACAATCGGATCCGCTCCGGCGCTGGCGATCCCGCCTTGTGCCAGGTTGGCTACAAAAGCAGCCGTAATAAACGGATTACGGCTTCGGCAGTATGTGCTTACCCGCCCCGCAGCCACCGCCGGGGGATTCTTCAGGCAATCTTCGTAATTTGCGTAAAAAGCCATCGCGGTTTCCTCCGGCGCTATCTGTTGAACGGTGGGATCAGGAGAAACTACCGCTATCGGCGTGGGGTCGGGGATAATTTCCCTAACCGCCGGCCGCCGGCTGCCCAACTTAAACGCCGCCAGGCCAACCACAACGGCAAAAATAACTCCCCCGGCAATTAACCCTAACCCCCGCTTGCCCATAAAAAAATATCATTATCCATTCGGTATTGATTGTAAAGAGAGCAAACGGAATTACGCCGTCATTGAACGGCTCCTAAATTAGAAAGCGTTCATTAAATTTTATTCCAGCATAAAAATTGGAGCCCTGTTGGGCTCCAACTATAAATTTAAATAAATATTTGCGAATTACTGCTTAAGAAAAGCTTGAGAAGTATTTTAGGAGAAAAGATACAAATTTAAAGAACGAATGTCTGAGGTATCTTTATCTTGCTAAACTAAGACTTACTTAAGATTAAGCAGTGCCAAGATTATAACAGACAAGGCCGGAAAAGTCAAAGAAAAGTCAAGAAGAGTATAATAGGCCAATTGATTATGTATCGTCATTCCAGCGGATTTCTCTATCACCCCCAGTCTCAGAAAATACTTCTACAACGGGATTCCTCTGCAGGAAAGTCCGAATGGACCCTGTTGGGGGGTACCAATAGCGGGGGGTTTACCGAAGTAATTACGGAGCTTCTGAAAATGAAACTGCCGGCAGGAGCAGTCCGCCCGGTTTATGAATATGTTGCTAAGGGGAAAAAATATACCATTGTTTATGCCGAGGCAAAAATCCTGAAAGATTTTCCGGCCACCAAAGACTTTTCCTTTACCTGGTTTACCCCTAAGGAAATTGCCAAACTATCGCTCTCCGCCCAAACGAAACAGGACATCATTGTGGGCCATCGGGTCATTGACTCTCAAATCCGTTTAAATGCCGGCGAGCGGACGATCGGATAGGGAATTGGCCGCTTCCCTCCGTTAGGGCCTTAGGGTGCACCGGGCAGTGCATCCCTTAGCGAGCTCCGGGACTGTCATTGGAATAATATCTCAGGAAAAGCCCCCTTGACCCTGTCGGGGAATCTTTTGCTAAGTTTGCCGATACACCCATTGACTGTTTTCGGATGAAAACTGCGACCGGATGGTTGTTGAAAAATATAGTCTCTAAGGATAGCTTCCGAGAAATCGAAGTTTTTTAGCTGGGCCGGAGAAAGGTCAACGCCCCTGAGTTTACTATTGTGGAATTTGCAGTTGGAGAGACCAGTAATATCCATTAACGTTCCGGACAGATCGCAATTTTCAAAACTACAATTATTAAAGGTGGTAAACCGAAGATTGGTATTATTAAATCTGCAATTCTCGAACAAGACACCTTCAAAATTCTCTCCTTTTGTTTCATTTTCAATAAAAACATTACCTTCGCAAAGCATAAAAAAATTTATCGCAAATAATGGAGCCCAATGTGACTCCAGGGTCGGCTGTTCGCGGGGATAAACGTATTTTAGTACTTAGAGGTTCCCGATCAATAAGGCCCAGAGGAGCCCTGGGCAATTTTGGCAGCTTTCCGTCTTCGTCCTTTATCCATTACCGGGAATAAAACGCGGCGGGGCCGGTAATCAGAAGCTGTATGGTTAAAGGTAAAGTCACAAAAATCATAAAATAGAAAAATATCGCACATGATTTAATCGTCTCCGGGAAAGTTTTTCCGCTTCTTTTTAATTTTATGAAATATAACGTCGTTACCCCGACAACGATAACTAAACCCGCGATACCCACCATAAGTGTAAAGCCGCTCTCTGGTTCCCCGTAAATACCCCGGCCATATAAAATGTGATGGATATCGCCCAAAACGAAACTCGACAAAAAATAGATAATAAAGAACATCGCTATATCGACAGCTGACATCAGCCAAAGAGCCACGGCAAAAACCAGGGCTTTTAACAATCTTGTTTTTAATTTATCAATTGTATTTATCGCCAAATATAAAATTGTGCCGGCCGTAAGTATGGCGACAAAGGTTGTGCCATTTTTGTTTATGAGTGCCTGATCCGTACGGCTAAAGAGCGTCATCCCAAAATAGACTGTGCTTTCCAGCATTCCCCAACCGGCAAATAACATCGTCAGAAGATTAAAGGGTATAAAAACCTGGAAAAACCTGGAGTTAGTGATATCCCGTCTCAACACTAACTTAGTATCTCATTGCGTCATAACGTTATCAAGTTCTATTCCAAAAATAAAATAGCAGGTTTATACTACTGGAAATTTCAAATGTATGATAATTCGCCAATTTCCACAATAACTTCCCCGTTAACCGCCCAACAAAAGATAATCCCCTCACCCCCCTCGACGCTCGGGCGGGTGATCACTTTGACTAAAAAGCCCATTTTGTCTTCGATAGCCTCAGGCCTTTCAGTCGAGATCCTCGAATCCTTGCATACAGGAAAGCACAGCACAAATTGAAAGTCCGAATTCTGTGGCGGTCAATAAGCCCGGAGCCCAGACGGTCTAGATTACGAAGCTCCGGGTCCAACTGCTAGAAACCTATACGCTTGATGTTTTGGGGAAACGGGAAACATTCGGTGCACCTCTTTTAACGTCACAACTTTATTGTATTACAACAAAAGGAGTCGCGTGGAGATCCAAACCCCAAGGCTATGAACGGTTGACTAAACTGTGTGCTATATTTAGCAGATGGCTAATTTTCTGATAATTATTACCTCTAAGTATTTTTTTCTGATTAGCGTTCTAACTTTGGTAGTTTTCCTGGTAAAAGCCGGTGGGCAAACGAGGAAAAGGTTAATGGTTCTAACTTTGGTTGCTTTCATTCTGTCTTTCCTTCTGGCTAAAATAGCAGCTATTTTGGTCTATAACCCCAGGCCTTTCGTTACGGAGCACATTCAACCCCTATTCGCTCATGCGGCCGATAACGGCTTCCCTTCTGACCACACTCTTTTAACCGCAACTATTGCTTCGGTTATTTTTGTTTTTAACCGGAGGTGGGGAGTCTTGCTTTTTATCCTGTCTTTGCTAATTGGCCTTGCCCGGGTCTTGGCGTACGTCCACCAACCATTGGATATCGTTGGCTCAGTTCTTATTGCCGTCAGTATGACCTGGGTAGCCTTTGGCTTAAGTAAACGACTATGGATTTGGCAAAATTAAAAACCTATTTGGGAAAAATCCTTTCTTTGAAACTGGCCCGGAAGGTCCCGGAGATTATTGCCCTTTTTTGGATTATTAAACTTTTGACCACGGCTTTAGGAGAGTCGGTCTCTGATTATTTAGTACACACCATTAATCCCGTGGTGGCTGTTTTGTTGGGGGCGGCGGGGTTAGGAATTTCCCTCCTATTGGAGTTCCGGGTTAGAAAATACATTGCTTGGGTTTACTGGCTGACAGTAGTGATGGTAGCCATATTCGGCACTATGGCCGCTGATGTCGTCCATATCGTCCTGGGTGTACCTTACTTAATCTCAACAATATTTTTTGCCGTCTGCCTAGGAATTATTTTTAATATTTGGTATCGGGTGGAACATAGTCTGTCCATTCATACCATTAATAACCCCGGACGGGAACTATTTTATTGGGCCACCGTGATGACGACCTTCGCCTTAGGAACAGCCCTGGGAGACATGACCGCGATTACCTTGGGTTGGGGTTATTTATCTTCGGGGGTGTTATTTATTATTCTTTTCTTGTCACCGCTTTTAGCTAGAAAAATTTTGCGTGCTAATGAAACTTTAACCTTTTGGTTAGCCTACATTGTCACCCGACCCCTGGGGGCTTCTTTCGCCGATTGGTTTGGCCGGACTCCCGATTTAGGAGGATTGGGTTATGGCACCGGGCTAACAAGTTTAGTTCTAACCGCTATGATTATCGTTTTAGTAGGATATTTAGCCCTGACAAAGATCGATATAAAAGGAGTTGACTAGTCCCATATTCGGAGAGGCAAACCTTATTTTTCTACTTGCGCCCGGACTTGATAATAATCTTTTATTGAATCCAAACCGTCGAAAACCCCATTGCAGATTTTAGGAAACTTAGCTTTATCCTGGTAACCGGTCGAATTGGCCCAGATTTTATCCAACCCTACTCTTGCATCACTATCGAAATATGTGTAGGGGCACAGCATCAATTCGTTATCGTGGGTATATCCGAAACCCCAGTGAAACGCAAAATCTTTACCCAAGCCAATGTCGGCTTTATTCATCGGATAACCGATTAAATCTCCCCTTTTTATAACATTGCCCATCTTAAGATTTCGGTTATAATCTCCCATATTCCCGTAGACCATTTGGTAATAATCATTAACTACGACCACTGTCCAGGTGCCAATCCCTAATTTGTTATCGGTTGTTATATCCTGCACCCTACCGTCCGCGCTAGACAATAGGGGAACACGCTTTTCCCAGAAAAAATCCAACCCCGGATGGCCAATCTTGCCCGGGTGGTTTATTGTTTCCCCGTAAGGCATTATGGAAAAGGGCTCGTTGTCTCGGGAAAAAGGTAACGACAGGGTTATCCGCCGTTCATTTTCCAAACCGGGAAATTCATTTTCTTGACTTTTCCTCCGCTCGACCATACTCAAGACGCCAACCACCCCCGCCAGCAGGATGACTGTTATTAAAATTGGCCACCAAAAGCGTTTAATAAATGTTTTTTTCGATTTATTTATTGGAGAAGTCTGAAGGTTTACGTCCATTTAATGCTTCAGCTGAACCCAATCCGGTCCTAGCCGTCCGGTCGGATCGTTTTCTGTTTTATATTTAGCGTCTATATATAAATCAGGATCATCAAAATGGCACGGATTGGCGTCGCGGTATTCTTTGGTGAACTTGGTATTATCGGGAGTGATCCCGTATTTTGCAAATTCAGCCAGAACATTATCCGTCATATGGTCAAAAGCGCTTCCTAAAACCTCCTTCACGTCTTTATCCCTGCCGTAATATTGTCTGGCTCCCAGATCAATATCAAAATCGTTTATTTTGCTTTCCAGGGCCGCATAACCGATAAGTTCGCCGGATTTAACCTTGTCACCGACTTTAAAATCCCTGGCGAAATATAAATGTCCGAAATTGAATTTGACATTGGGATCCTTATCCGTTCCAAAATCAATACCGTTTCCGTGGTGCGGTCTCTGCGGAATATCCTTGTCCTTTTCCCAGCTGATTTGGACTATTGTGCCGTCAAAGGGCGCGAACATTTTAACTTTATCCATAGTTCCCTGAAACCGGGGAATGGGATAAAAATAATGCTTCATGGAGCGGTCGAGTTCCAGAACACGGTCAAAATTATAGCCGTCCCTGTTATGGCCCGCACAGCTACGGTATTTCGAAATACTTTGGATTTGACTAAGATCAACAGGGACAGCGGTAATATATTTTGCCGTTGGGTCGGGCCAGCCAAATTCCCCAACCTTTTTGCTAAACGTCTTTATGTCTCTTCCACTATCGTGTTGGGCCCCAAGAAAAGCGGCTATCCCAACGCCGCTAAAAATCATAAATATTATTGGGAAAATCCACCAAAGCCGCTTAAGAAAAGGCGTCCTTACCTGTTTTGCCCCACTTTTAACATCCGCTGCTTTATCAGCAGATGTTCCGGTTTCCTCTTCCATAGACTCCTTGCCTTAAATCAGTTTAGCATAACAAGAGAGAAGTCTTATTGTTATAGTAAAGGAAGAGACATGGGGTAATAATAAAAAACTTTTTGCTCGCTTATTGGGATGATTTTAGAACTTTTTACTTGGTCGGTGTGTAGAATGAAATTAAATAGCCGTCCGGGTGAGGGATATAAGCCTGGAGAATGAAAATTAGCTTCAAAATATTCGGCTCGAGAATCGTAACTCTAATACAGCTACGCAATTAGCTTGTAGTATAAAGGCTTTCTCTGACTTTAGGCTAGTTGCTCAAATCAGAGAGGAAATAGAGAAAGTGAAACAAATCAATATAACAATAAAGGAGTTTGTTTAATGCTTCTTGTAAATATTTAATATTGTCAGATTGATGCTTAATACACTGGGATTATCAAGAAACGAATTCACAGCCTTAACGCTAATATTATAAAGAGCGACTAAGTTTAACCAATACTTATCATCTTTCTTTTCTAAAACATTATCTGAAGGCAATCCAATATTTAGACCCGCATTAGTTGCCATGACAGTATTATGTGATAATAAATTTCGATAATTATCAATTAATACCCTAAGCTCTTCATCTGATAGATACAAGCCATAATAATCAGCATTATTAAATACTTTAAAATGATTCTCTACTTTACCTTTCTCAACATACGAACCGATACTATCAGCAATAGATAGCAATAGAACCGCTGCGGGATAACCATAACAACCTGGGGCAGGCCATATCTTTGTATCTTTATTAAACTCAATGCAATATTTTGCAACTAAAAGCATTTCGGGTAGTGATTCTTGAAGCATCGACTCCAAATTCGGGTGAATAGACATACTTCTTTTCTAACTCCAAACAACGGTGGTTTCCTTAAGCATATTTCTGACGATGTCTGCTTTTACTAATGCTTTAGCCATTTTGAAGGCTGCAAAATGCTTACCTTCCCAATTTTCAGACTTTATATCTTTACCCGCAAAATAGTCACTGAAACCATTACAAAGTAAGTATTTTTGTTCGTCATGCTCACTTACTCCATTTATTTCGTAACCTTTTTTACTCGCTCTTTCCCTTGTCTGATCCGGATCTTTTCTCGCTTCTTCCATACAGTCTATTAAATCAAGAACTCTTTTTGCCTTATCAATGGCCTCCTTTTCTTGCATGTGTTTATATTCAACAAGACATCTCCTATACATCACGGCAATAAAGTTATTTATCTCCTGCGGTGATACCTTATTACTAAGGTTTATGTGACATTCAAGCAAAATGTCTGCAACGGAAAGCGTATGTAGTTTTTCATATAAATCTTTTTTGTCACTTTCTGTCAGTACCTTAAACTCATCTGCCAAAACAGCCATCTTGTCGAAATTATTTTCTATGAAATCCAACTGAAAAGATATTAAATTCGCTACAAACTGACCAAAATCAATTTTTTTCTTAAATATAGACATATTTATTTACACTTAGTTTGGGTATATTAAGTGCCAACTGGCTCCGAGCGGTAGACTCGATTCGGAACTTTTACGCTCAAATTTAGATGGTTCTAACCCAGCTGAGGTTCTTCTTTCTCATTATTTACCGAATTTCTATCTCTTTATAATTTCAAATGCTATAATAAAAGCATAGAACCGTAAGTAGTAGCTCGATGATGTTGACTTGGTCAGCTATCGCTAATAGAGTTACCGACTGCGGTTCAAATTGTTTTTCCTCTTCATCCTTATCTTTTTTCTAGATTTTTTATTTACGGTTAGCTCATCAATGTTTAGATAGTGGATGTAAAACTTTGGACCGATTCCTCTTTCGTCTGCAGGACAAGATTTATTAATCCACGTTGATCTTGATAAATCATTAACCCCGAGCTTTTTAATAAGATAGTCACGCACCTTATTTTTTTGCTTACTCGCAGGTCGATTTTGATTTAAAACACAGCCCAGTATTAGGTCTGTAAGCTGAACACTGTTGTTTATATCTAAATTAGACTTTGCTGAGGCAATGTTCTTGATTATCGGTGACCGGTTTCCATCAGAGGAAAGGGCTGTCCGACCGAAGCTGGTTTCAATTATTTCCTCAAATTTATCTCCCTTACATCGGACAAGATCATCGTAAATAAGTACCGCATTAACGAAACCATCTATACCTAACTTTATAAGTTTTTTTGTCGTATTTGTATACAAAATTGCCTTCTTTAATTTGAGAGGTTGATATTTCCTACCAAACTTGAACAAATCTTGCTCCCGCCACGGTACAACACAGCAACGAAAGTATGTATTTTTGTTCGCAAAAAATAAATCGATTGCTTTTTTCGCAACTAAAATGTCTTTATCCGTGAGTATTTTGTTGTACTTTATTTCGCGCGGTTGTCCTTTCCCATCGGTAAATGAATTTTCATTTTTAAGTTTGTTAATAGCTTCACGAAGTAAGTTAATATTTTCCTCACCATAAATAAAAATAGCACCAACTAAGAATAGAGTTTTTGCTTGATCCTCGGACTCGTCAAAATATATTTTCATAATTAACTTATTTTTTATTCAGTTTGTCAGCTAGTTGATTAATTTCGTCTGACAGTGCCTTGTCTGCATCAATCAATCCTCTTTCTTGAGCAGTTAACCATTGATTTGCTTCCATTCGAGAAATAATTACCGTTATATTATTAAGTCTTTGTCCGATTAATGAGGTTATTCTATCAACGTCATCTTTATTGTCTTTGTAAAAAGATTCGTATGTTTTTAATCTTTCCCAGTTTGGTTGAATGTCGCGCAAATTACTTTGAGCCTTTTTCCAACTGTCAATGTCCGACTGTTTATAATTGGGGGGTACGTAACCAGCAAAGTGTTCGACGATAACTTGAGTTGGACAACCATTGATTTCTCCAGCAACTTCAGATATTCCGACTTCCTGGTAATCTTTATTCAAGAGAAATTCCTTGCTTTTTGGAAATTGGAATTGATTTTCAATAAGCTCATCGGCTTCGTAGTAGCCAAGGACAGGGGCTTCGCCATAAACAATATTTGAATATCTAACACTATTCATCGCCCATAGCATGGTTTTTCCACTTTGGGTAGCTTCCCAGGAAAAATCATTATATTTCAGCATTATTTCTCCCCTCTTAGTCGCGGATTGCTCTAGCAACTGCTGGTACTTAAGAGGCCTAAGATTTGCTTCCTTCCGTTTTTCATTAAGTAAGTCTAAATAGCGGGTTTTATCTAACTTGATTTTTGATTCCTCATTTAAGTCTTTGGAAGTATCCCGCCAGCTCTTGTCTAATATTCCTTTCTGACTATCCATAGGAATCATATGGTCAATATCTTTCAGATCGACAAAACCAATTTCTCTTGAGTCACCACTACCTTTTCTGTTGTCGCCCATAGCAAAAAACTTTCCTGGCGGAACGGTAATTTGTTTGCACTCCTTCAGAAAACTTTCTTCGAAGGTAGATTGGGGTTTGAATGTGTACGGTTCTTTTAATGGTTGGCCATTTAAAATCACAACGCCACCTTTAATTTCTATTGTATCCCCTGGCAGCGCAATCACTCTTTTCAAAAATCCACCAGGTTCACCATACAGCTTTTTAGTTAGTTCCAGTGTCGCTTCGTTACGAAAAGTCACAATGTCGCCTCGCTGAATTTCATGACCAAGATATCGCTTTCCGAAAAGAACTACTCCATTAGGATATGGAAGCGCCGCATAGGAGCCGACAATATCTTTGTATTGCTCGATTGGGCTCTTTTTATCGCTTTTGGGAAAAGTGGGGTACATAGAGCCAGTTCCTACGATAGGGTAATCAGAACTTTTGTAGCCCAGTTTTTCTTCAGTTATTGTCACTCCTATTATGCCGGTAGCTAAGTAAGCTGATAACCAAATTGGAAACAATAAAACCAGAGAGAAGAGAACAGGAAGTAGCTTAATTAGTAGCCCTCTAACTCGATATTTCGTACCCGGACTGAGTGATTTTGCAGGTTTATATCTGACAGCTTGAACAATGACATCTATGGGGAGAAACAAAGATACAAGAATTAACTTTATAAATTGTCTAACAAGTCTTGTCCGTAGATGCGCGCCTTTTTTTCTTTCCAATCTGAACCCAACGTAAATAATAAAGCCTAAAGCAAAAGATAGACAACCGACAATAAAAGACACTAGGGCGACTAGTATTGCCAGTTGTGATTTTCCATAGGCAGATCGGTCAATTGTAGTTCTAAAGAACTCTGTCCCAACAACAATATTTGCTATGAAGATAAAAAGTGAAATCGCCCAAGTTATTGCGGGGCCCTTAGCTTTTTCGGTTGCTTTCATATAACAACAATTTATGGACTACCGTTGCTATCTATAATCATACAACTAAATATAAATAGCCTCATGTCTTATCGCGATCCTTTTCGGAGTTTGTGTCACAAACAATTTTTTGCGTTGCCTAGTCTTTCGACAATACTGGTTCAACGACAGCCGTAACCAGTAATCAGCAACGCAACGGTTGCTTTATTATAACGCCCTAAGGCATAAAGAAGTCTTTTTTAGCAAAGCTATTCTTATCATGGATATAACCTTGTTCTTCATACTGCTTAAATTCCGGAGAAGACAATATCTTCATAATAACCGCCTTGTAATTTTTAGCACTGAACTCCAAGGGTAGATTTAGTTCGGATTTGTCTTCTGCCACTAAAGCGTAAGTCCGGAAATTCATGTGCGACACCTCGTCATCCTTCTCGTCAATTTCCTCACCGCAACTTGTTCCGGAATATAACTTTTCCCACACAACCCGGTCCTTTTTATGGGCAACCTTTACATATGCTCCGCCACAGCCTACTACACCACAGCTACAGTTAAAAATTGGAAGGATTCCGTTATTCTTCAGACTGTATTCTAAAGCTGCTGGGATTATAAAGTAGTCGATTTGTTTATCGTCTACCACTAAACGAAAAGCGGGTCCAAATCCCTGCTGATTGGCATTGTTTAAATCTAAAAAATACCCCAATCTGCTTAATTTCATAAGGCTATTTTATCAGGATGAGCCAAATATACGAATTTCCATACTTTTAGATGTATATTTAAGATGATGATTAAAGCTAACTGGCGGTATGGAAGTGGAGATGCTCCGAAGTTATTGCGGAGTTTTGACTATTTAATCCAAAGAAAAAACGGGAAACGGGACTGGCTCTTAATCTTCACTGGGGCTATTTTTCTATTCTTTACTGTATTGTCTCAAAATTGGGGTCTTGGTCTTCTCCTAGCTTTCTGTTTTTCTTGGCTGGCATTATGGCCTGTTAGAATAAGACAATTTGGCTTCAGACGAGGAACGCGATACTATTGGAAAGAGGCTAAAAATTTCGACACGGCTAAATGGGCTACTCCGAAAATCGTTATTAAAAAGAAACAAATTGCTGGTGTAATTCACAATTCTTTTGTCGCTCGTTGGTTTCGCACCTGGCCGAGGTTTTTCCAAGAGTTATTTTGGTCTGGCGTTTTAGTAGTAATTGGCATTTGGCTCTTTCAGGTCTATAAGGATTATCCCAACTGGTCTAGCAACGAGCCAATAGATATTGTTATGCGGGAGATTCAAAAAATAGTACCCTTTCCTAACGAACTTCGTAATGCGGTCTTTATGGGCGGCGCTTTTATTGGTTTAGGAGTAGTAAGATTTAGCTGGTTTATGGGTAACTGGTTTTTGAATAAGATCAACTTCAGAATTAAGATTTTGGTTCGTTTTTGACCAGCACATTTCTTGGTTCGGAGCCTTTGGCTGGCCCAACAATTCCCTTATCTTCCAGTAAATCCAAAAGGGCTGCAGCTCTAGCGTAACCAATAGATAACTTTCTTTGGAGTAAACTGGCACTGGCTCTATCATACTGGGAAACGATCTCTTGAGCTGCTTCAAGAAGTACATCTACGCCTTTGTCATCCAATCTTTGAAGATGTTCATCTGGATTTGGCATTGACTCAATAAAACTTTCAACCCGACGTAACCGAACCTTTAAAGAGACGATTTCGCTTTTTAGTTCCTCAATAATTTTTTGTTGATCGTCCATATTAAAAACATACTACATTATCGATTTCCTTTTGCTCGATTATGTGTCCTGCAAAGCATCTGACAATTCTTAGCTGAAGTTGCACCACCTTTACTCCATGCTGCTACGTGATCTGCGTCCATCTCGTCAAAATTCCAAATCTTACTCTTATTGGCGTCATGTCCAATAGCACAAAGCGGACAGTTTGACTTCCCTTTGGTTTTAGCATCAGCAGTCTGTGTTGTGTAAACAGCTTTTTTTGTTGCTTCATCAAAAACTCGGACTTCTAATAGTTTCGTGTCGACTGAACCGCCTAAGACAAACTCAAAAACACCCTTACGACTTTTGATATACGGATCGCCATAGAGCTTTTGCACTTCTGCCGACACTTTGGCAGGATCATAAGTTTTAGAATGGTACTGTTCATATAGTCGCCCCCATTCCAGTCCTCGCATTTCGCTCTCCACATCGGTAAACACGCTGGAAATCCAATCGATCACACTATTAAAATATGTTTTTAGCTCGGTGATACTTTTGTCGTAGCGGTGACGGCTCATATAATCGCCAATGTTGCCTTTGCTTACCCAATCCAAAGCGCGTTCCAAAAACTCCTGCCGGTTTACGCTACCAGATACGTAAGCACCCCATTTTTGGATGTTAGCGTTTTGACTATTACTAAATTCCTCCTTACAAAGCGTTACGAACGGTCCTGAATATACTGCATTAAGCAACTCTTGATCACTAAGTGGGACACCGGCAATATTTATTGTTTTAAACCATTCTTTTATCTCGCTTTCTTTTCCTTCGCATTCGTAAATAAGCAAAGGAGTTTTTAAAATTTTATCCTGTTTATCTTTTGCCATACCACTAAAATATTGCTCCATGCCGTTTTCATCTTTAATGGCAAATTTGTCAGTCAAGAACCGTCCGAGGCTTGTGATGCGTTGTTGTCCGTCCAAAACTTCTAAATTATTGTCGCTTACTTTATTGAAATAGATCAATCCTATTGGGTATCTCTTAAGAACCGATTCGATTACGGCCATTTCTTTTTTGCCTCCGTCAGAAGCATAGATATAGTTGCGCTGATATTCCGGCTGAATAGTAAGTTTGCCAGCCAGACCAAACAATCCTTTACCTTCTAACTCGTTATAGACAAAACCCTCGCAAATGTCTTTGACAGTAATGTCGGTTTTAAATGTTGTTTCCATATTATTTTTTCCTATGTCTTATAAATAATCTCTTATAAATTTCTTTTCCATTCAGGTATGACCCTCTGCCGTAAATTTTATTTGGATCTTGATCAACACCACGATTCGACCCTAAAATTTCAAATTGATCAGGATTATAACTGTCTAAAAAACTAACCGGTACGCCCATTACCCCTTTATAGTCGCTTGGAATGTTTTTAACTAACGAGATCTCAATCGCATCATAGTTATCATATTTCTCAAACGGTTTTTTCGTTGAAAACTTTATTATTTCTGCCTCCGTCATTAGTTGTAGTGGCTGGTGACGACGGCCATGGTCAAGATTAGTGAACCAACGAATGCCTTGCACGCGTGTAATATAAACTTTCTTACCACTTTCGCTTGTCTTAATTTCACGAACTTGCTCTAAATTAGCAATCTTTTCTGGTATCTCAAAAAACATTGCCCCAGCATTGACCTTGTAATTATTACCTAACCAAACCATATTCTCTTTAAGTAATGGAAATACCTCTATATAGGTAATCGCGTTCATGTTGCCTATGATCAAAAACTTTTTATTAAAATCAACAAGTTGTTTTATATACTCACGAAACAGACTGAACGGCGGATTAGTTACCACGATGTCAGATTGTTTCAGCAGATTTATAGACTCATCGCTACGAAAATCGCCATCACCTTCTAGTGGAGTCCATTCATTGTGTTTGTTTGCCCTTAACTGTTTGGCAATATCCTTCAAATTAAATTCGCCGTTACCGTCAATATCATGCACTTCGTTAATAATGAATTTATTGGCGTTTATTTTGGGACGACCTTTTGATTTAGTGAGTGTTTTATCGTCACCAAATAACTGCAGCTGTGTATTAGCTATAGGTGAAGGTTTATAGCTAGTAGTGATTAGTTGTTTCAGCCCAAGTTTTTTGAAATTAAGCACGAAGTAACGAAAGAAGTTACTTTCAAACGGGTCGTCGCAGTTGCAATATACCACCTTACTTCGGAACACATCAGGGTTTCGGTCCAGATACGCTTCAATCTCTTTTTGAATATCACTGTACTGGGTATAAAACTCGTCGTTTTTTGTCCTTTTTGCGTTGGCAAGATTACTATTTGCCATATTTTATACTGACTACTACTTGTCCCAATATAGCACGAGTACTGGCCATAATGCTACATACAGGAGCTGGTCTAGTAGTCCCTTTTGGAATAAGTTGTGGGTGTTATGGAAGCTATTTCGGTCACCCACAAAAGATTGGGGCAAAGAATAAAACAGCTCAGAGATGAGAGAGACATGACACAAGAAGATCTAGCCTTTGAAGCGGGAGTTGATAGAAGTTATATGGGGTTTATAGAAAGAGGGGAAAGAAATGTTACTTTGAGTCGTTTAATTAGCATTTGCAGAAAAATGAAGATTAGCCTCTCGGAGTTGTTTATGGGCCTCTAGCGAAGGGGGGAAATCGTAGTAAAATGCGGCTATGGAGGATAAGGCAGTTGCACCAGTAAAAACTCTTGAAGAGATCAGAAAATCTCTAGCTTCGTGTAAGACAGCGATAGACCCCGACTGCGTTTTGAGGCAAGCGGACAAGGAGCTTTCAAACTGCAGTGGAGAACATCAAGCACGCCCCGAAGATAGCACTTTTAAGGCAATGACATTATTTGAGTTTGATAACGGAACGCTTTTATCCTTTTCTGTTGAAGATTGTTATAAAACATTTGCCGTCGATTTGCTTCGGAAATTTCGCACAGAATACCAATGCCAAACCCCCAGCGAGAATGCTCGCGCAGAAATAGTCGTGCTTAATTTTGTTTTAGTACTCCAAACCCAACAAAAAATTAATAATGTTCTTTCCAAAGGCTTCATCAGCGATTCTGGGATCAGATTATTAGAAATGTTTAATAAGGAGTTAGAAAGAGCCAACAAACAATTCCAAACTTCCCTTTTTGCTTTGAAGTCTATGCGACAACCAACTCTAAGTTTAAATTTAAATGCGCAAACTGCTGTAATTGGACAGAATCAGGTTGTGCAAACTGGGAACTAGGATTTTTCCCGTTACTACAAATGAAAATGTAATATGAATGGTTTAATCAACGATTGCGTGACTCTTTGTTCGTATATTTACGATGCGCTCCCACCAGCCGAATATTGGTCAGTTGTTAACATTGCAAAAACGGCCAATAGAACATTCACTTACCCCTCTATAAAAGAAATCCCAACCTCTTACGGTTATAGTTATGACCGCGTGCCTCAAGAGCTCTTAGCACAAGGCGTGATAGAAGCATTGATGCCTAATCGTTGGTTTACAAGATGGGGTAACGCCATATCTGGAAGTTATAGTGCAAACGGAAAAGATTTCCTGACTACGATCGCCAGGGACAAAGGGTATTTAAACTTCTTAAAGTTGCCAAACGATCAGACAGTCGCGCATTTTTATTACGAATGGCGAAATAGTAGAGAAAATTGGGGGCCAGTTGAGGCGGGGCAATATTCTGTTCTAATTAATAAACAGAAATTAGTCGAATTTACACGTTGGTACAGTAACACTTCACCTCAATTTGTATTACAGACCGGTGATCTTTATTTTCTAGGTCAAAACCTCAAGTTTGAAGGAGAAGTGAAAAGAAAAACCGTCGATTTGATGATAAAAAACATAAATTCCATCGTGCCAAAAGAACAATTTTATGAATTAAGGGAAGACTCTAGTGTGACAACTTATGAACAGCAAAAAAATAGAAATAGACTAACTAAAGTTAGTGACAGGTTGGAGGATACCTATAAGCAAATCCAGAGAGAAATTGAAAAGCATCCAGTGTTAGGAGTAGCGTTGATCCCTATTCAGAAAAAAGGTTTTGGGATTTTTGTAAATAATTCTGCAATCCTGAAGCCAACATCTCCCCAAATCCTACCTTCCAACTCCCCAAGTTCTAGCTAACATCTCCCCACTACTACTATTGATAACCCCCCTGCGTGCCTTCTAAAGTCGCATTATGGAAAATGTAACAGTTTACAAGTCCAAAGACTTCTATATAAGTGCCTGTTTGCTCGCTTCGGGGCTAAAACTTATACGCCTGGAACCAGGCACAGGAAAATTTGTTCATTTTGTCTTCGATGATCCCAAAAACCTTGCCCCAGAGATAATTTCAAGCCACTGGAATCGTTCAAACCGCATAGCTAGCCGTGATTTGATAGAGGCGATAAACGAACTTCGGACGAGGCTACATGGCGGAACCTAATATGTTAAGCCATAGCACCGTCAACGAGTTCAAAGACATTTATAAAGCGCAGTTCAATGAAAACCTGTCGGACAGCGAGGCTTATGAAAAGGCGAACGCACTTTTACGACTGTTTAAGTTAATTTACCAGCCAATTCCCAAGAATTGGCAAAAAGAACTAGACAAAAAATATGCAAAATCAAAATAAATTTGACCATATTAAACTAGGCAAACAGTTACGGCATTTTGTTTATCCACCGTCAACTTTACCGGACATTACGGGATTTGAGGACGGCTTAAAAATTGTCAGTATAGAGAAAATAAAGGAGCTGCTTGAACTAGCCAACGAGACAAAGAAATTGATTCAAGAGCAAATGGCCATCGCCGTCGAAAATTCTGCCAGAGAATCGGTTGAGAGAAGTGTATTAAAAATTCTTCCAACCTACCATGCGGAAGAGTATCTAATGATTAGAAAATGGTTGCGTTATTGGACTGAAATTTGGCGAAAAGTTAGCGAGAAACCACTACCGCGTCAACTTTCGAATAAATTAAATCGTTTTGGCTATTTTGAGGTTCAACAAGCTCGCCAAGTGCCCCTAGAAAGGCTTTATGAAGGCAAATTGAGACGAATTGGCCGAAGACTAACAGGGCTTTGCCCACTGCACGAGGAAAAGACGCCATCGTTTGTTATATACGAAGATACAAACACTTATCATTGTTTTGGGTGTGGAGCACACGGAGACTCGATCAATTTTATAGAAAAGACAAAAGAGTTAAGTTTTACCGAAGCAATGAAATATTTACTATGAACGACGAGGCAATTGTTAAACAAGCAGAAGAAATAGTCGATTCGTTGACAATCGAACCGGAAAAAGAAATGGTGGAAGAGTCAACCTTTGTCGACGTTTCCAATATTAAGCCCCTTTGTGTGGACGATTTGGTTTCTGTCTTAGGCCAGACCATCAAAAAAGACGAGATCAATAAACTCCTTACTTTTTTAACTGAACTGTCAGCCTACACTGGTGACAGCCAATTAAACATCAGTTTCAATGCCCCATCGTCTACCGGCAAATCATTCATCCCTACCGAAGTAGCCAAACTGTTTCCCCAAGAGGATATTATTGAAGTCGGCTATTGTAGCCCCACCGCCTTCTTCCATGATTATGGTGTCTTTGACGAAAAGAGAAAAGGCTATGTTGTCGATCTCTCCAGGAAAATAATTATCTTTCTGGATCAACCCCATGACTTACTACTTCAGCATTTACGGCCTATTCTTTCCCACGATAAAAAGGAAATTCACCTTAAAATAACTGACAAATCGCAGAAGGCTGGTTTGCGAACAAAAAATATACTCTTGATTGGTTATCCGGTTGTAGTGTTTTGCACCGCAGGATTGAGGATTGACGAACAAGAAGCGACGAGATTTTTATTACTTTCTCCAGAAATAAACCAAGAAAAAATTCGTCAGGCGGTGTTGGAAAAGATTAAAAAAGAGGTTAACCCTGATGCGTACCGGCTTGCCTTGATTAACAATCCAGAACGAAAACTTTTGATTGATAGGATTAGAGCCATCAGACAGGAAAAGATTCAGAACGTGCGTATCCCCGCTGAAAATTTGGTAATCAGCAAATTCATGGAAAGGGTAAAGATGCTTAAACCCAGACACCAAAGGGACATCAGCCGGGTGATTAATCTTGTTAAGATTTTTGCCCTACTTAATTTGTGGTTCAGGGACCGGGAAGAGCAAGGAATAGTCGCCAACGAAACGGACATTAACGATGCGTTTGCTGTTTGGGATCAAATAGCCGAGAGCCAAGAGCTGAACCTACCACCATATGTGTTTAATTTTTTCTATGACGTGATTACCCCAGCCTACAATAAAAAGAATAGTGAGTTGACTGATGGAGAGAAAACCGGATTGACCCGACAAGAAATTTCCCAGGAGCACTACCGTGTTTATGGTCGTTTTATCCCTGATTGGCAACTACGTCAGCAGATAATTCCCATGCTAGAAACGGCAGGCTTAATCTATTCCGAAGCTGACAAGCTGGATAAACGAAAGATTCTTATTTACCCCACCGTGCCACTCACTATATCTTCACCACAAAACTATAGTGAGTTAGATGGTGGGGTAACAGAAAATATTAAAGAAGAAGAAACACACATGGAGCAGATGGAACTTAATGATTAGTAATGTTTGTTAGTGATTTAGGTTTTTTATATGTATCCGATTAATATGAGTAAGCGGCCACTAATTGAAAACTCACAGGTAATAAATGTGGCAAATGTTGTAAGTGAGGATATAAGAAAATTTAACCGACTTTTGACCGAAAAGGGTAAGCCAACCCTCAATTTGACTAACGAGAAGGATATACAACAGTTGGTGGATTTTGTCAGGCTTGGTACTACCATTAATCTTAGGCGGGAAGCACAAGGACAAGTTGATCTTTCGGCTGAAAACAAGGTTGGTCTTACCTACAGCCTGTCGAATCTGGGAAAAGGATATGTCTTTTGGTTTCTTTGTAATCTCTGCGGCCGTCGCGCTAGATTCTTATATATTCCCGCTAATAGCGAAATAATGGCTTGCCGACTTTGCCACCGACTTTCGTATAAAAAGCAAAACAAGTCCAAGGGTTTCCGATATTTGACAAAGTTTTAATATAAGCGAATAATAATATTGTGCTCAGATAAATAGGTCGGGTTTTTTAGCGCCTCCGTCGGACAGAACCTGACCGTTCTGAGCACAACCGGCGGGGGCGCTTAATGTTATGAGTAACTACGCAACATATTGCAGAAAGTCTTCCGAATCAGAAGATCGGCAGATGCTTTCTATAGAATCCCAAACTAGGGAACTGGAAGCTGTTGCCCTGAAGCTAGGCTTCAAGATCACCAATATCTTTAGTGAAGCAAAATCAGCCAAAGACTTGGGAAGGCCCGAATTTGGAAGACTGGTATCAATGATTAAAGAGGGCAAAATCGACAGGATTTTGGTTTGGCACCCCGACCGTCTTTCAAGGAATCCCCAAGATGCGGCCACAATTATTTCTTTGATGGATAGCGGCGACCTGGTTGAAGTTTGTACCCCGTCTCAAACATTCAGAAATAACCCAATGGATAAATTTATGCTTGGCTTCTTTATGATGCAAGCCAAATTTGAAAACGACCACAAAGGAGAAAACGTCAAAGAGGGCCTTAAAACGAAAGCCGAGAAAGGATATCTCCCCTCCGGAGCAAAGCCGGGATATATGAACGACAAGTACGCCGAAAAGGGCAGCAAGAAAATCATGAACGATCCGGTAAGATTCCCTCTTATAAAACAATGCTGGGAATTAATGCTTACCGGAGCATATACGCCCCCCAAAATTTTAGACATGTTAAATAATGAATGGGGCTACACTTCACCAACACGAAAATCTATCGGTGGGAAACCAATGGCACGAAGCCAAATTTACCGGATGTTACGAGACCCGTTTTACTACGGCTTATTCGAGTTTCCGGTCGGTAGTGGCAAGTGGTTTCAGGGGCAGCATGAACCTATGGTTACAAAAGAACAATTTAACAAGGTACAAATTATTTTGGGAAGAAAAGGATCGCCAAGTCCTCATTTCAGAGAGTTTGCCTTTACGGGATTAATGAAATGCGGCGAATGTGGAGCGATGGTGACGGCGGAAGAACGATGGCAATGCGTTTGCTCTAAATGCAATTATAAATTCACCTGCACCAATAATAACACCTGTCAGCAATGCCATACCAAAATAAGCGAAATGGATAACCCTCTTATCCGGCATTATGTGCACTACCACTGCACGAAACGGAAAAACCCCAATTGCACTCAGGGGTCAGTAGAAGTAGGAAATCTGGAAAAACAGATCGACGCTTTAATGTCGCAGGTGGGCATAAGCGAGCGTTTCAAAGATTGGGCTATAAAGCACTTAAACAAACTTAACGATCAAGAGGTTGAAGTTCGCAACGCTTCCATAGGGGCAATCCAAGAGGCTTACAATGGTTGTCTTAAAAAGTTGGATAACTTGCTTCAGCTAAAAATCTCCCCGGCAAATTCGGACGGCTCGTTACTTTCGGACACTGATTTTAAATCACAAAAAGACACGCTTATGGCCGAAAAAATTTCTCTTGAGCAAAGGATGGGAAACGCAGGCAAAAAAGTTGATGAATGGATGAATGATGCAGAAAAGGCTTTTGATTTTGCCGTCCACTGCCGTTATAAGTTCGCAAACGCTACCCTTATGCAGAAACGGGAGATGTTAATTATTTTAGGTTCGGACTTTACTATTACTGACAAAACGTTGCGTCTCAATCTGCAAAAACCCTATTGCTTTCTAAAACCTGTCGTTGAAGAGGTGCCATCAACTTCGGCAATGTTCGGAACCGATAATCAGGGCTTATTGACTGCCCAATTAGAGGACGAATGGGCGTCAAATCCACTAGTGCTCCCCCGGTAGGACTCGAACCTACGACATCCTCGTTACAAGTGCCCTTTAATTACTTAAAGGCTTGGACTATCTCTTGACCATGCCATTTTAAGGTTTAGGTCTCAGGTATATAGTCTCTACACATTTTATTTAGCTCGGGATTAACCCGCAAAGCCGGGTCTTCCCCGAATTAGCCTGATTTTCATTCCCGCTTTTCAACGGGAAGCTGCGTTACGCCGGCGTGAATTTCTCTGTGGCAATTTGCACAAATAAGAATGCATTTATCTGCTTCGGCTTTAATCTTTTCCCAAGATCTTGTTAGGCCTCTGACAGACATACTGAATTCCTTCATACTTTCGTCGATGTGGTGCAAATCTAATGCCCAAATACATCGACGATAACCACAGAGCCCACATTTACCGCCCTTATATTCTGCAACCATCTGTTTCAGCTTTCGCCTTCTGGCAGTGGCTGCTTTCTTAAGGTATTCTGCTCGATCAGCGTATGTTCTTTTCTCCGGCATACACATATGAGTATACCAGACAGGGAACCCCCACAGCGAGGCGCTCTACCAACTGAGCTACAGGGGAATATTAAAATTTAAATGTTCTTTTTCTTTGAGTATCCCTCTAGCTACCCTCCTTCGTCCCTCGACAAGCTTGGGACCAGGGCGGGCAGGCAGGGGAATATTAACTTTTATTATATTTCCAAGTTGCGGTTGTAATTTTACCATTCCCCGGGCGGGGAGTAAAATGAAAAGAGTGGAAGATGAAAGCTAACTCCGGCTCTATGATTACCTGGCTGGTAATTGGAATAGTACTCGTCGCGTTGGGAATAATTGCCGCACTTCTGATGGGGAAGACTTTATTATTAACCAGCGGGGTGGACAATGTGCAAACAGAAAATTATCGGGGCGCTTATGACGCCGTCAATAAAGTTAAGAGCCGGATCGAAAACCCCAACCGCTTTTCCCCGTAGGTCTACCTACCTTTCCCTCCGGGAACCCAGAAGAGAATAGAATTTAAGGAAAAATAATTTGACACGGCCGGGCAGCCTAAGATAAACTAAATTAAGAAACACATGGGCATAAGAAAAGGCAGTTCCGTACGGCTTTACACCAATCCCCTATACGGTCTCATTTTAGCAGGAGTATTTGCTTTGGTAATTCTTCTGATAAACAAGATCAACAGACCTATGGTATTGAGCGAACAAAGCGTAGCCCTGCCAAACCCCCAAAATGTCACGGTCGGAAACTTTTTCTGCAAGAATAACTGGCCTTGGGCCACCGTAAGTTGGGATAGCGTAGCGGGAGCAAACGCCTACCGGATTAAATTTTGGGATACCTCTTCGAAACTGCTACATAGCGAACCAGCCGAATCTGCCTCTAAAACAACAGAGATGTATTTAAAAATGGATACCTATATTACAATTCAGGGATTAAGGCGGGAGGAAAGAAACGGCGAGTTAACGGTAGTTCAGGAAAGTAACGACTCCGAAAAAGTAAACCTAAAAGCCTCCGTTATGCAGGAAGTATGCAATAAAGGAATTAGCGACACTTATAAAACGGAGGCGGAAACTACCCCCACCGTAACTAACGAGCAGGAAAGGACGGAAATAACGGTAACCAAATCCCCCACGCCCGTGCCGGAGAATAAGGGAAGAGAAGAAAAAGCCGCGGACAATCAGCAATCCGAAACCAATAAAGCCCTTAATGAATTAGAAACTAAAGTATCCCGGCTGGAGAAGGAAAACGAAGAACTTAAGTCCAAACAAAATTCTTTGGAATTATTAGTCCAGCAATTTATTTCCGCTCTCAAAACGGTATTTCACTTTTAATTTCAAATTTTTTCCGGTCGTCTTTTTGGTGGTAAGATATCTCCATGCTGAAAAAACCGAAAACGGAAACCTTTAACATCAAGGGCGACGAACTGCTGAAAAAATTTAAAGAGCTGGTCCGCGAAGGAAATATCCGCAAGATTATTATTAAAAATAAGGAGGGGAAAACTCTGGTGGAATTTCCCCTGACCGTCGGTGTGGTCGGGGCGGTGCTCGTTCCCGCCTTTGCCGCGGTCGGTACTATAGCCGCTTTAGTTACCGAGTGCTCCATCACTGTTGAGCGGGAAAGCAAAAACTAAAATGAATCGGGCAGTCGTCGATTACCGCCAAGCTCTCACCTCGCTGGGAATTGGCCACGAGGTTTTTACCCACCCTTACCTAGTCAGCCCGGAAGAAGTCCAAAAATATCTGGGTAAAACCGTTGCCGATTGCGTTGCTTCGTTGGTAATGAAAGCCGACGACCACTTCATTTTAATTCTCAAAAAGGGGGATGACCGCCTGGATTTTAAAAAAATTAAAAAGGCACTAAAAATCAGCGATCTCCGGTTTGCGACAAAAGAAGAATTTGAAAAGTTGACCGGCTTGCCTTTCGGCGCCGCCCGCCCCTATATCCCGAATCTTCCTACCTATATTGACCCGGCAGTGTTCAGCCGGGAATTTTTAAACGGGGGAACCGGCAGTTTTACGGAAACCTTCCGGTATCGGACCGCGGACCTTAAAAAAATCCCCGGGGCCTCTGTTTTGGAAGCCTGCCAAAACCCCTAGCGGCCGTTCTCATAAAGCTTTTACGTGGTATATTACGGCTAGTGAAACAATTGTCGGCGCTTTTTCTCGTAGCTCTTGCCGTTATCGTCCTCGTCCCCTATTATTTCCCCTTTCCCCGTGGGCTAAGCCAGACACCTCATCTTTCCCTTATCCCCGCGCCGCCGGTTGCTTCCGGTTCCGGGACGCTGGTTACCCGGATAGTGGACGGAGATACAATTGAACTAGAAAACGGCCAAAAAGTCCGCTATATCGGGATTGATACCCCGGAAACGGTGGACCCGCGCAAGCCGGTCCAATGCTTCGGGGAAGAAGCAAAGACCAAAAACGAACAGCTGGTATTAGGAAAAACCGTCCGCATGGTAAAAGATGTCTCCGAAACCGACAAATACGGCCGACTGCTGCGCTACGTCTATGTAGACGACATTTTCGTCAACGATTATTTAGTCCGGGAAGGCTTTGCCCGGGCGGCTACTTTTCCGCCGGACGTTAAATTCGCCGATCAATTTTTAACCGCGGAACGCGAAGCGCGCGACAACAATAGGGGGCTCTGGAATTCCTGCCCGCTCGCAAGATAAATCCGAATATCGGAATCCGAAACAAATTCAAATGACGGAGATTCTAATGTTAAAAACGTTTTGGGTTCAGGATTCGGAAAACTGATTCGGAATTCGTGCTTCGTGCTGCGAATATTTACTCGAGGTAATCCTTTAATTTTTTAGCCCTAGAAGGGTGCTTTAGTTTTCTAATTGCCTTCGCTTCTATTTGGCGGATCCGCTCGCGGGTAACTCCGAAAGCCTTGCCGACTTCTTCCAAAGTGCGCGGCCGGCCGTCTTCCAGACCGAAACGCATGATTAAAACTTTTCGCTCGCGGTCGTTTAACGTCGCTAAAACTTCTTCCAGTTGTTCCCGAAGCAGTACTTTGCTCGTCTGGTCGTAAGGCGACGGCTGGGTAACATCCTGAATAAAATCGCCCAGAACGCTGTCTTCATCGTCGCCGATTTTGGTCTGCAAACTCGTCGGTTCCTGGGAAATTTTCATAATTTCCCGGGCTTTGCCGATATCAACCTGCATTTCCCGGGCAATCTCTTCCGGTGTCGGTTCGTGCCCCATTTCCGCCGTCAACCTGTTTTTGGTCCGGATAAAACGGTTGATCGTTTCCACCATGTGAACTGGAATCCGGATTGTTCTGGCCTGGTCGGCAATCGCCCGAGTAATAGCCTGGCGGATCCACCAGGTAGCGTAGGTAGAAAATTTATAGCCCCTCCTCCAGTCGTATTTTTCCGTCGCCCGGATTAAGCCCTGGTTTCCTTCTTGAATCAAATCGAGCATGGTCATCCCCCGCCCGACGTAGCGCTTAGCGATGGAAACAACCAATCGCAGGTTGGATTCAATCAGTTTTGCTTTAGCTTTTTTATCGCCCTTTTCCGCTTTTTTCGCTAAATCCACTTCCTCCTTGGCGTTTAAGAGCTTAACTTTACCGATCTCCTTTAAATACATGCGAACGGGATCCGTCGAGCCGACTTCTTCCAGGGCGGCAAGGGCTTCCAACTCTTTCTCCAGGTCCGAAACCGATTTATTAGCCTCTTCCAACTCCCCGGCCGTGGTTTCAAAAAGATCGATATTGGTTTTTAACAGCCGGTCATAGAATTCGTCCAGTTCGACAAGGTGGTCTTCGGCTTTGGGGAAAACGGTTAAAACTTCTTCCTGGGTTACAAACCCCGAATCTTTGCCCTTTTTCAGCAATTCCTCAGCTCCGAGCGGCAGGGGAATCGTTGTGCGTGCTGGTTTATCAGAAGTTTTGGGCTTGGCGGATTTGGGCGTTTTTGGCATAGCAACTGCAATTCTACGCTTTACCCCTTACTGTTTCAAGGCTAAGGAACCTTCCGTTACCAGCGCCCGGGACCGCAGAAGCGTCTGCAATTCCCGGGAGATAGTGTCAAATTCCGTCTCCAGCTTTTTTTCTTCCGCGAGCCCCTGAGCCTTAATCTCCAGGCTTATTTGGCGCAATTTTTCCCGCAGGGAAAGCTCCCGAACCTCCCAGGCAGCCAGGGAAATTTCCGCCCCCGCCTTCACCGGATCATCAGGGATATCCCCGACATTTAGTAGGTAGAGTTTATCCGCCAGTTCCATTAACTCCGGCGGCAAGTTTTTAATAAAATCGGCTGCCTTATAGGCTTCATCCGTAGCCAAAAGCAGTTCGTAAATGCGCCCGCGGGCGGGACTGGCAAAATCGGCCGGCAAGAGCCTTTTTTTAATCAGAACCACATGGTCCCAGGGGCAACAACATTGTAAAAGCAAGGCCAGCAGGTACTCTTCGACACTTTGGGCCCGGCTTGTCCCGACCATGTCGGGAGACGCCGCAACCGTTTCGGGGCCGGTTCCCAGGCTCGCTTTCCGGGCTTCACGCTCCATTTCCGCGTTAATCGCTTCTTCGGAGATAGCAAGCAGCGCGGATAAACGCTTCACATAGTGGTCCTTAACAATCATATTTTCCACGGCAACTAAATATTTAGCCGCCGCGGAGACAATTTTCCCTTTACCGTCAGCGGTGGTTTTATCAAAACGGCTTAAAGCGCTATCGATAATAAAATCGTAAAAAGGGACGGCGGAATCCACGGATTTTTGCCAAAGCCCGGGGTCTTTTTTAACACAATCATCCGGGTCTTTGCCGTAAAGCAGACGGACTACCTTAATACTTAGGCCCGCTTTATCCGCCGTTTCAATCCCGCGCCGGGCGGCGCTGTCGCCGGCAAAATCCGCATCCAAAGAAAGAATAATATTTTCCGTATAACGCTTCAGCAAACTTACCTGGCCTTCGGTTAGGGCCGAACCCTTGATCGCCACCACGTTTTTAATCCCCGCCTGGAAACTTTGGATGGCGTCGATTTCCCCCTCGACCACTACCGCGCTGCCCGCGGCTTTGATCGCTTCGCGGGTAACATTTAAACCGTATAAAACATTACCCTTGGTATAAACCGGGGTCTCGGCGGTGTTGATGTACTTGGCTTCTTTAGCTTCCGGATCCAAAAGACGGCCGGCAAAACCGACAACATTGTCGCGGTGGTCAAAAAGGGTAAAAATTACCCGCCCCCGGAAACGGTCGAAAGCGTGTCCTTTGTCGCTTAGAGATACCAAACCGGCAATATTTAAATCCGGCGTCGTATAACCTTTTTTGGTCAGGTATTTAATTAAACTGTCCCAGGCCCGCGGGGCGTAGCCGATTTTAAAAAGCTTAAGTGACCCTTCGGAAATTTGGCGGTCAGTAAGATATTCCCGGGCCGGCTCGCCGACCAGGTGGGAAGTTAAAATATAATGATAATATTCCGCGGCCAGATGGTTGATTTCCAAAATCTTATCCCGCAGGCGGGAAGTTTCCGTGGATTCATAAGTTTTTAAGGCCACCCCCGCCCTTTTAGCCAGGGTCCTTAAGGCTTCGGGGAATTCCAGATTTTCGATCCGCATTAAAAAACCGGCAATATCGCCCCCCGTTTGGCAGGCGCCGAAACAATGCCAGATCTGCCGGTCCGGAGAAACAACGAAGGAGGGGGTTTTTTCGGAATGGAAAGGGCAAAGTCCGGTAAAATTCCGGCCCGCCTTTTTTAAGGGCACGTATTCGGAGATGAACTGGACAATATCGAGTTTTTGTTTAATTAAATCTAAATCGGACATACCTTCGGCAAATAGCCAATAGCAAATGGCAAATAGCAAAAGATTTTAGCTTTTAGCTAATTAGCTGGATTATATACCACAAAAGCGGGGGGATTCGCAGTACGGCGTTAGGGGTCAAAAATTTACCGGGATACTGAAAGATTTTAATTTAGCCGGATCACCGCCGGGGTTGTCGTTACTTAAAACCAGAAGGCCGGATTTAGCGGTAGTCGAAAAAGTAATTTTTGCCGAGAAAACGGCCGCTTTGCCGCTCTGCCAGGAACCGGGAACGGTTTCTTTCCCCCGGCCTTCGGCAATAACTTTTCCGGTTGCGTCCGTAAGTTTCAGGGGGAATACCCCCTCAAACATCCAGCCGGGAGGTACCGTCCCGGAAATTGTAAGCGGGTTGGTTACTTTGCTATTTGCTACCGGGACAGTTACCCGGGGCTCTTCGGGAGTTCCCTCAATAAATTTAAACGTCCCGAGGATTTGGTCATAAATAGGTATATTTTTAGAAAAGTCGGGGTTAGTTATTTCTTCCAGGGTAATAACTAATAATTTCCTATCCCCCAGAACAAAAATGTTCTTTCCGTTTGATCCGCAACAGCCCCCGGTTGTCAGCCAGGCATTTTTACCACCAACCGTAGTTTTGTTTAGGTACTTATAAACTATATTCTCTTTAGTACCGGTTGCTGGATTAATTGACGACATAAAATTGTCCATGAAATCATCAATGGTCTTAGCTTTCACATCCTCCGACATAAGCCAAATAACAATATTCCCGCTGGAACTCGCAAGTGTCATCTGTTTCTCCTTTTCCGCATTTATAAAAACATAATTATTATTGGATTTATCGTCGACATACCAGGAATCAGGATACTTTAACTTAAATCCAAATCTAGAATTCGTATATTCTTTCCAGTTAACCGTTTTATCCCGGGCTTGGGTGGGAATCAGGGTCCCCGAAGGGACAAGCTGGGTTTTGGTAGGCTCAGGTTTTATGCGCCGGTATTGAAGATAAAAATAGCCCGCAGCGGAAACTGAAGCCAAAAGAAAAACCGCAAGCACGACTACCAGAATATTCCCCCTATTCTTCATCACAGTTTCATTGTGTCAGGCGTAAAATAGGTTGTCAATATAATGTCCTGTCCGGTACCTATTGGACTTTTGATCCCCCTTTAACATAAAAACCACGGGTTTTAAAAACGATATAGATGGTTATAACAACTAAGGGGATATTAACGTAGTTTCGGCGGGCAAAGAGGGGAGCTCACAAAAGAAAGCCAAAAAGGTAGTAATCAAGAATGGTGTTGTTAAAACGGTTTCCGATTCCGCCGTTTGGCCCCACCAATCGCTTCTAATTGACTTCTTCCAAGTGGCAGCCTTATACTAATCTAGCTATGGCTGAAGGCAAAGATGAGTTTGGAAGACTTTCGGAAAAAGATATATCCCGAGTGCGAATGGTCGATGGCGAGTCGACTCTCAACGGAAAACCCGTCTCATTGTCAGAAATTAGAGGCTCTCAGTCCAGTCGCGCAGCAGAAACAAAAATAAGGCGCTATGAGCAAGGCCGCGGGGATAAGTATAGCGGAACGCCGGCATCTAGGCAGATGGAACAGGTTAGACACGACTTGCAAGCTTCAGCCGGGCAACAAGAGGGGGATAAATTTGAAACTAAGTTTACCGCATTGCAAGATAATGTTCATAAGTCTTCCCAGTCAGATCTGCTGGATAGAACATGGAACAATCTTGAGCAACGCTTCCCCCGGGTTATGGGAGCTATCGGTAAAGCGCTTGATTCTATTGGCGGACGATAGTTTAAAAATTATTCTCCCGTAAAAAGTGCCTACGGTAGAGCGTGACAGAATTCGAAAATAGAATTTGGAATCAGGGGTCAGACAACTTAAGTTTTCTAAATGTTCATGCATAAAGAAGCGGTGTCTGGCCTTTGTAAAACATTTCCATATCCCACAGATGTTCTACGCGGGCATCGGCAGGCTCTTCCCGAACGGTCCGGTTAAATCTTACCGCAAAAGCACTAAGCTCGTGAGCCCGGAGATAAAAAAGTTACGGGTAACCCCGCTTTTCCCCGGAAGGGCCAAACCCCCCCAGGAACCCGGCCCGTTGCCGGCTTTTACCGCTTTAATTCTAAAAGGGGTAAGTTCCGACTTCCGCCGTAAATCCGGGGCGGTGCCGTCGCTTAATTCCCTCTCAATTTCGTCTTTACTTAATTGGTTAATATTTCGTCGTTTAAAAACAGAAGTCCTAAATTGGTTTTGCCCTTCAAAACAACCCTCTTGATACAAAGGGGTGGTTTTGCCATTACCATTTGTAACCTTTGTGTTATGAGTTTATTTATCCGAACATTTAAATTCATAACCATATTTAGAGTTCGCGTATGTTTTCCAATTGGCTCCGATTTAACCGGGATTAGCTGTAGGATCAACAGGCGGAGCTACAGTAATCGGAGGCATAACTAACGGCGGTTGTTTTAGCTGCTAGTTTTGGAGATAAAAATATCCCGCAGCGGAAGCGTAAGCTAATAGAGGGGCCACCAGAAATATCATTAATATATTTCTGGCTTTTGCAGAAGATTTCATTTAAAAACAATTGTGGAGACCATCGTTTCCACCGTCTGTAAATCTGCAGACTGAACTTTAATACCCAACAAAGTATTTCCTTTTGTGACCAAAATACTATCTATTGTCTTCTGGCTGTTAGGCCGTACCTCCAAAGCGCTTATATTACCAAGTAAAACCTCCGTGGCCGCCACTTCAGAAGGATAGAAAGAATAAGTATTCGCATACCACCCTCTTCTTGAACCCCCGCTATAGTTATCCGCTACCAGGAAATCCGGACTTTTTGTCCGGTCATTGCCGACATTGGTTTTAGGAACTAATTGTATTGATTTTTCCATTATTTGGGGATTGTAGATATCGGCGGGGTATTTGACTGAAAAAGTATTATTAGAGGCAATCCGCCAACCTACAGTAGATAAAAGCTTTTTGGAAAGTACCGGAACCTGTGAGGGTGTAGGAGTATTATTGTTTTGTTCTGTAAATTTAAAAGTCCCGAGGATTTGGTCAAGAACTTGGTGATAGGTCCCCCCGTTAGTTCCTGTGCCGGCAATAAGGACATTAATATTTTTGCCTTCAATAAAATAATTCTTGTTTTGTTCATAACCCTTAGGGTATTCAACTTCCACCGCCGGATATCCATCAATTTTAATATCTTTAATAGTAACCGCTATCTTCTCGCCGGTCATTTCAACAATACCGGCACGTTGTTTAAAAGTTTTTAGGTCATCAGCAGGAGCAAGGTTTATTTCTATTAGATAACTATTTAAAGGCATTCCAGGTTTCTCGTTTGTGTCTGTATTGGTAATTCTATAAATTGAATGCGTTGTTTTATTCTCCTCTACGGACATAGTTGGTGGATATTGGAATGAAAATCTTTTTTGGCTGTCAACATAGGTCTTCCAATTAGCCGTTGGATCTGCAGATTGCGGGGGTATAGGAGTAGGAGGGGAAGATACGAACGGGACATTGCCTAAATTTAAATTATTAAAATTTGCTCCTTTCAGACCGACGAAATAGCCCAGAGCCAAAAGAGCTACAGCCGCAACACCGCCAGCGACCACCATTAAAACATTGCCTCTTCGGGGGCCCACAATATCATTGTATCAGGTGTAAAATGGGTTATCAATATATGTTTAAGGTTATTGATAAACCGATAAAACCTACGGAGGCGGAAGCACTAGCCCAGGAAATTGAGGGCTTTTATATTAAAGTCGTTGCGGACTTAAATAAAAGAATAATTTGCGCCGGCTCACGGATGCATTTCGACGAAGAACAGGAATTGCTAAGATCGGGAAGCAAACAACAGGATTTGTGGGGTGGCGGTTACGACCTGGACGAAAAACAAATAACCCTTGATTCTATTATTAATAACCGGCCCGGAGAAAATTCCAGTGAGGAAATTTTGGATCCTGAAATACGGGAAGAGTTCGAAGGGCTGGAAAACATTTATTAAATATATGAGTGTCAAACAACAATGCCAAACAATCGGACTGGACTTGCAAAGAGCGGCACATTATTTATTGGAGAAAAAGCCGAAAAAAGCAAAATATTATAAAAATGAGGCATTAAAAGTTTGCTCGGAATTACCGATGGCAGAAACACCGGAAAAAATCAAAAAAGTTTTACAAAGTTTCAATATTGAAGAAATAGGGAGCGGATCCCGTTTGACCACGGCGGAAAATTACCTTACAATCGGCTCCATTCTTTCTCTGCGGGCATCAACGATGTAATGATTTTAATCATTACATCTCATAGCGGGGAACCAGACGGATAGGTTTTAATTCTCCGTCGGCTGTTGCTTTTAGACGAACTGTCCGGCCGTCATTACGCGTTTCCACCAAAAATTCTCCCGAATCATCCCGCGCTACTATATGCACCCGCAACCTGCCTGTCAATTCCTCGTTAATTACCGGTTGCTCATCAACCAGGATATCCCGCCGGGGAACGTAAGCGACATAGCGCGGATGGCTATTTTCGGACTCCACATGAATTAGGGCAAATACATTTTCCGAAGTTCCCAGACTTGCTCTATTCAGGGTAACCCGCAAAAACATTTCCCGGGAATTTTCAGCGTCTACCACGAAATTAATATAACCCTTAAGTGCTAAAATTGCGAGAACTAGATCTGGATTTTGGAGAAAAGGTAACTGCCGGAGGCAACGATAGCGCAAGTAACAAGTATAAGTACAAGAAGATCGAGGGACAGGCCGAAGACGCCCGTGTTGGATAGGGAAGCCCGCAACCCGTCGACGCCGTAGGCGAGGGGATTGACGGAAATAATTTTGGTCAACACGTCCGGTAACCCGGTCAAAGGAAATAGCGCCCCGGAAAGAAAAAAGATCGGCATGATTAAAAAATTCATAATCAGCTGAAAACCCTGCATGTCGTCAAGAAGCGAGGCAATCGCCGTCCCCAACCCGGTAAACAAAAGCGCGATAAGAATAGTCACGATAAATGCCGAGATAATATGCGCGAGACTTTGCGGTCGGAAACCGATTACCAAAGTAATTAAAAAAACAATCAGGCCCTGAAGGGTTGCCACCGTCGCCCCGCCTAAAGTCCGTCCGAACATAATTTGCCATCTCGGCACCGGCGCGACCAAAGTTTCTTTCAAAAAACCGAACTGCCGGTCCCAGATAATTTCGATCCCGGAAAAAAGGGCGGTAAATAAAACACTCATGGCGATAATGCCGGGTGCTAAAAATTGCAGATAGCTCCCCTGTCCGGCTTTGGCAAAAGTCGGCCCGAGACCAAAACCCAGAGCCACCAAAAACAAGAGGGGCTGGCCCAAAGAGCCGATAATCCGCGACCGGGATCTTAAATATCTTTTTATTTGCCTAAGCCAGAGAATATAAATAGCGTTCATATTAATGGCGCCACATCCTGCGCGCCGCGCGCATCCGGTCAACCGCCCCCGCTTCCTCTTCCCGAATTTCGTGACCGGTCAATTTCAAGAAGGCTTCTTCCAGGGTTGCCGATTCGGTTTGGGTCATAAGTTCCGCCGGGCTACCGGTGGTTACAATTTTTCCGTGATCAATAACCGCTACCCGCTGGGCAACTTTTTCCGCTTCCTCCATATAGTGGGTCGTAAAAAAAATGGTAATCCCCTCTTTTTTGCTTAAATTTTTAATATAGTCCCAGATGTGATTGCGCGTTTGCGGATCCAGCCCCTGGGTTGGTTCGTCCAGAAAAAAAACTTTCGGATGGTGCAAAAGACCGCGGGCAATCTCCAGCCGCCGCTTCATCCCCCCGGAAAAAGATTTCACCAGGTTGTCTTTGCGGTCGGTCAGTTCCACAATACCCAGCAGCTCTTTAATCCGGCCTTCCCTGGTTTCTTTCGCTACCCCGTATAAGACCCCGTGAAATTCCATGTTTTCGTACGCGGTCAGCTCGTCATCAAGGCTGGGGTCCTGGAAAACAATCCCGAAGGATTTCCTTACTTCGTCCTGCTGGGTTACGGGATCATAGCCATTAATCTCCATTCTCCCGGAAGTCGGCTGCAGGAGAGTGGTCAACATCTTTATCGTTGTCGATTTGCCGGCCCCGTTAGGACCTAAAAAGGCAAAAATCTCGCCGGGGTTAACGGCAAAAGAAATGTCGTTTACCGCGGCAAAATCCCCGTATTTTTTTACGAGGCCGGAGACCTCAACAGCATAATCCATAAGATGTTATTTTATCAGATTTTGCCGCAGACCGGCCAGGCGTCAATACCCCCGTGGGCAATCTTCCAGGCGGAAGTAAGAACTGCTTCCCGGGCGTCAAACCGGAGTTCGGGATTGGGGTCCAAGCCCATATCCCGGCGGGTGGAGATCCAAGTACTCGCAAGATATTGGTACATCCCGCCGTAAGGACCGGAAATAGCTACTTGGTTAAAATCCGATTCGCATTTGGCAATCCGCGCCAACAATTTATCGTCCACATTGTATTGCCCGCCGTATTGTTTAAAAAGTTCGTCCAGATTACCAGGCACGACAATCGCCAGACGAATCACCGGTTTAGGCGCTATCTCCGGCGGCGCCGCTGTGAGAAGGACTGCTTTTCGCGGCTTTGGCTTCGGCAAAATCAATTGATCCGTAAAAAGAGCCCCGGGAACGTCGGCGTATACTACCGGAGGATTCAGAAGCTGCGCTTCGGGGCTAAACAGGGCTTCCCCGGCCAACCGGGTTTTCTCCGGGGAAACCGCCCCCCAGACCTTTCCGGGCGGAAAAACAGCCAGCGATCCCGCCGTCAGGAAAAGCAGGATAAAGAAGCAGACAAAACCGGTTCGCCACCCGCTCATAAACTTTCTCGGAGATAATTAACCGGCAATATGACCAGAGCCGGGCTAAAGAAGTGTCTGAGAAGCGTAAGCGCTATCCGAAAGCTTCTGGAAGCTAATCTATGTTGCTGTGGATTATCCCCAAGCCCTCTTTGCCTTCGTAAAGCTTACGAAACTTTTCTAATTCCTGTTCGCTGAACTGTTTTAGGGAAAAGCTAAAGGTCGCCCCCCTCCCTTTGCCTGCCGATTCCACCCAGATTTTGCCGCCCTGCATCTCCACCAAAGATTTACTGATATAAAGCCCTAGGCCGGTCCCCTGGGAAATTTTTTGGTTAGTAGCATAAGAACCGCTGACCAGGCCGAATTTCTGAAACAACTTGGGAAGATCTTCCTCCGGGATGCCTTCGCCGGTGTCGGTAACGTGGATATTGACCATACCGCCGGCGCAATCCGAATCCACGGTAACGCTGCCGCCCACGGGGGTAAATTTTAAAGAGTTGCCCACCAGGTTTAAAAGCACTTCTTTAATTTTATCGACGTCCGCCAGCACCGGAGGAACCCCCTGCCCGTCAGTAAATCGGGTGATAATTTTGATGCCCGACTCGTCGGCGTGGGGTTTAACTTCCGCGATTACTGATTCCACCAGGTCTTTTACTTCCGCTTTCCCCATTTGTAAAAGCAGTCTCCCCGACTCAATCCGGGAAACGTTGAGCATGTCGTTAACGAGTTTTATCAGGCGCACCGTCGAACCGTAAGAGCGGTCCAAATAATATTTCTGCTTCTCGTTTAGTTCCCCGCCTTTACCGGCCAGCGCCAGCCAAAGATAGGAACGGATCGCCGTCATGGGTGTTCGGAGTTCGTGCGAGGCCACCGAGACAAATTCGTCCTTCTTCTTGTCCAGCTCCTTTAGCCGTTCGTTGGCGATGCTTAATTCCGCTGAGGTTTTGTTTAGTATCGAATAAAGGCGGGCATTCTGAACAGCCAAACCGACTATTTCTGTAAACCCCCGGATTAGCTCCTTCTCTTCTTCTGAAACCCTCTGTTCTTCTTTGACCAAGCTGAAAATTAGCGCTCCGATCGCCTTTTCTCCAACCATCACGGGGTAAACCATACTCGCTTTTATACCTGATGCCTCCTGGCTATCATGCGCCTCCTTAGGGCTCAAGGCGGGTCTCAGTATGTCATACCATTCGTGAGTAATTTGTGGCTTTTTTTCATTTACACATTTAACCAGCAAATTTTCAGTTTCACCGAGGGGAATTTCTATATCGTGGAAAGCGATGGGAGACAGAGACATGGCGCGTCCCGCTTCGTCGGTCTGAGAAAGAGATATTCTTTGTAAAACCTGCTTGTCTGCGTCTATCAGCGTTAAAACAATTATCCTATAACCAAGCTTGAGGTAACCCAACTCATTTAACAAGCCGTTTACTACGGTCTCAGCTACGCGGTTAAAATCCAGGGAGTCGAGGATGATTTTCTGTAAACGCCAAAGCGCCTGAATCATCTGCTTGGTCTGGGGTGTTGGCATACTGTCGGGGGAGTTTATGGCACTATCGCGTGGCTTAAATATACCCAGCATAACAATATTTTACACCCTCGGAATAAATAATTTCTGGAAGGAAGTGTTTGTCTAAATTACCGCCACCCTCTTATTGCCTCCGGAAACGATTTTATTAAGCGCTTCTATCCTTAAAGTATCACGGGAAATATTGGGGGTTAGTTCGCGGGAGGTAAGTTGCCCTCCGAAATAGTTTCTGGATTTTGCATGCGTTTTTTCAATGGGAAGGCCCCATATTTTTTCTAAAATATCCACGGATATGTTGCCGTTTCTTTTTAAGGATAAACCGCCTTCCCCGGCTTCTAAAATTGTATACGAACCCCAAAACTTACTACGCGGCCTGAGCGCGTCCTTATTGATCAATATCTTTCCTGCGCCGGCAAGCGCTCCGTATAATACCCCCTCCCAAAGCCAAACCCTCTCCGGTTTGCCATGAAAATTAAAGGAGGTAATTACCTGCATTATTTTCTGTTGTTCCGCCAGCCTTGCTTGCTCTTCAAGCCAGGGACTACCATCTGCAAGAAATACTTGGATTTTCCAATTGCCATCGTTATCTTTGTGCAAAACCGAAGAGGGTAAATTGACGTCCTTTTTTACCGGTACCCTAATAAAATTTAACCCGCCTGCTCTAGATACCAATTCTTTGGGATCGGATAATATATCCGCCACGCAGGGTTTAACGCCATGATAATTAAATAATTTAATAGCATTTTCCGCTAGGGTAAGAATGGCAAACGGCTGCTTTCTCCTTGCGCCCCCTTTATAGTTAATCATCTCCGATGTGGCCTTTTCGCTTGCTGCGTCCGCTACCCATCCCCATACCGCCGGTCCCGGTACTAATACTGTCCGGTTATCGCGTAAAGATTCTACTGCTCTTTCTATTGACCCACCCTCGCCTGTTGTTTCTATTTTCAACATATTATCGAACCAAGCCAGAATCCGCTCGTAATTACGAGCTTGTAACTTGAATGTCTTTCGATTATATGTATAAATTTAGTTAAGAGCAAATTAATCTTAAAGAAGGGGGGTGAGGTATGGAAATACTATTAACTTTTTTCGCCGGTGCATTTGCTTTTAATGCAATCCCGCACCTGGTGAAAGGCATATCCGGGCAGACACATATGACCCCTTTTAAAAGAGTGTCTTCGCCCATGCTTAATATATTTTGGGCATTTTGCAATATTTTTTTAGCTGTAATCTTACTAAATTTAAATTTATCTTCAGTATTAATGCAAGATAAATTAATAACATTTCTATTCGGTGGTCTCTTTATGGCCGCAGCTGACGCTTGGTTATTCGGGCGCCCGAATGCAAGATTGCCTTGGCATAAAGATTAATATGGCACAAGGATTTGCGGTCTAACCGAACTGGTATCGGGTGTGTTATGTTTTTTTATGGGAAAAAGAGTCCTTATTATCGACGATGATCTTTATATCCGCGATGTTTACGAAGAAATTCTGAAAAATGAAGGCTTTGATGTAGATACTGCCGCGGACGGGGTGGAGGGAGAAAGGATGCTCCTGGAGGGGGGATATGACCTGGTCTTATTAGATATTATGATGCCCAAAGTGGACGGCCTGGAAGTATTGCGCCGCCTCTCAATAAAACGACCGGCAAAACCTAACGGGCCCATTGTCGTCCTTACCAACCTTGCTAATGATCCGGTTTTGGCCGAAGCGCAAAAACTGGGCGCCAAAACTTACATTATTAAATCGGACAGTGCGCCTGACGAATTTTTGAAACAAGTGAAAGAAATTATCGGAGACTGTTAATTTTCTGTGTTATACTGAAAGAAATTGTGTCCAAGGTTTTAATTATTGAAGACGACGTCCTTTTCCGCGACGCGGTAAGCGAGGTTTTAGCGGACGCGGATATAAAAGTAGCTATCGCGGCTACCGGTGAAGAAGCCATTGACCTTCTCAGGGAACAGCCAGACGTCAACCTAATCCTTCTCGATATTTTTATGCCCAAAATGGATGGGCTTTCTTTCTACGCTTATCTGAAAAATATCCTCCAGAAAGACATCCCGGTCATTATCTTAACCAATCTTCCCGAAGCAACGCGTCCGCCAGGGGTTAAGGCGGTCCTGATTAAAACCAATACCCCGCTGGACCAACTGGTAGAGAAAGTTAAGTTCTACTTAGCTGAAGCTGATAAACCTTCCGCCGCACCTACGCCACCGCCCCCAGAAGAATCCGGCTCCTAATTCATCGACTGCAGTTGACCCAGGCATTAATTCCCCCGTGGGCAATTTTATAAGCGGCGGTTTCGATAGATTCCGGCACGCCGTAACACAAATTAAGGTTGGGGTCGGCGTTCATCTCCCGGCGGGTATTGGCCCAGGTTTCCTCATCAAACTGAAACATGCCGCAATACTTGCCGTCCGCGGATCGGGCTCCGGAACCGTAATGGGTCTCGCACCAGGCAATTTTTTTTAATAAATCCGCCGAAACATTATATTTCTGGGCATATTGGTTAAAAAAAACTTCGTACGGGGAGGGCGGCGGAGGGGTTGGTGTGGGCGGAGGAAGCGGCGTGGGGATGGGGCTAGGTATCACCGTAGTGCTGACGGTGGCAGCTAAAACTGCTGCCTTAGTAGCTATTTTTACCGTTAATTTCGCTGGGGGGGAACCGGAAGCCGCGGACGAAGCAGCCACCGCGCCGGTAACTTTAGGAGTCGGTGACGGGATCCTGGTCGGTTCTGTTCTTACCGCCTCGCCCTGGACCGCTACTGCCTGTTTTTTTGGCGCGCGCGCCGGAACCACAATCGCCAGCATTACAATTAGAGCAATAACCGCGATTTGTAAAGTTCGCCCCATATCCTCTTTGTTTCCCGATTATACGCTAAAATTTCCGCTTTATATCTTGACACCCGGGGAAATGCTGATTAAACTTGCGCCACCGAAAACTATGGGGGAATTGCCAACAAAACAAAAAATTGACACTGCCATATTATTGTTGGCAGCTGCCAGCCTTTTTGCCGCCTGGCTCGTTGATACCGTCCTCCCCCCCAGCGTGGTTATCGCCACCCTTTATACGATTCCGATATTAATTGTTGCCTACCGTTTCGGTTCCCGGACAATCACCGCCATTACTCTGGCCACCATACTGGTCTATTCACTGCAGGCCCTAGCGGAAAATAACTCCGTAATCAACATTGCCCTTAAAGACCTGGGGTTTGCCTTCGTTGCTTTCCTGGCCGTAGAACTCGTCGTCCAGCGGCAACGCGCCGAACAATCCGCCCGGGAAACGGAAACCGCCAAAAATAATTTACAAATTTTCCTTAATATGGTTGCCCACGATTTACTGCAACCCCTAACCGCCGCCATGCTTTATACGGCAGACCTTTATAAACAATATCCGCGGGAAATACCGGTAGTCCGGGTGCGCGAGGAATTGGAAAGGCTGCGTGTATTGATTAGCGATCTGCGGGACGCAGCAAAAATTCATAACGGCAAATTTACCATCCGCCCGGAACCGGTTGATTGTTCCGCCCTCTTAACCAAAGTCGTCGCCGGGCAAAAATTGGCTGATAAGAAACGCCGACTGCTTCTGCAATCGCCCCCGGGATTGGTCGGTAACTGGGATAAAGAACGCCTTAGCCAACTGTTTGACAATTTAATTTCCAACGCGCTTAAATATTCCCCGGCGGGCGGACCGGTAAAAATTACCGCCCGGTACCGGCAGAATTTTCTCCTTGTATCCGTCAAAGATTGGGGTCTGGGGCTGACGCCGGAACAGCAAAAGGAGCTTTTTCAACCCTTTTCCCGGCTGCATCTGGAGCAAAAAAAGATTGCCGGAACCGGTTTGGGTTTATTTATCAGCAAATCCATTGTGGAAGCGCACGCGGGGCAAATTTGGGCTAAAAGCCGAAGGGGTCACGGGAGCACTTTTTTTGTGAAATTACCGCTTCGACCGCCGGTCGGGCGGGAAAACTAAAACACATAGTTAGAGGCAGATATCGCGCCGGCAGAGGGACAAACCCCCATCAAGATACCAACACCCCCTGGGCGCTCCTAAATTATAACCGTTAATCCTCCCCGCGTTGATAAGAAGTCACATGATGGGAATTTCCGCCGTACGGTGGTTGATAGTCGTCGGCGGGATCAATTTGGATACAGCCATAAGCTGGGATAATTTTCCCGAGAATCGCAATAATTTCCGGTTTATTTTTCCCGCGGCTCTCACTATGTGTTTTTATTAGATCGTCGCTATAAGCATCAATTTTTCGGTTCCCGATTGTTTCCTTGCCCTCTCCACTGGTTGATTTACCTGTCAGAGTTAATCTTCTGGCAATTTCCCGCTTGGCGTAAGCCGCTTCCAAACCGATATAGTGATAAGAAAGAGCGTCCTGTCCGCTAATTTCGGGATAGTTTTGGTAGGCAAACGGGCTAAGACAACCGTCCTGGCCTAGCATCGTTTCAATAAGATGATCGCGAGAAGTCTCTGACAAAGCCAAATTAGACATGTCCTGGACGGTTAATTATATCCTCGATATAAATCAAGTATTTTTGAGTAAGATCCTTTGGCGAGTGTATCTTGATATCTTCTTTTTGAAGTATTTGAAGCCTTTCATGCGATTCCGTCCAGAGCGCCGCCAAATCCCTTTTAGTCAATTGCTCCTGGAACTTTTCCATTTCTCTTCGCCAGCACGATCCCCCCTCGTCACCTCCGTGGTCCTTAGCCCATTTTTGAGCCGCGCGGTCGTAGTAATCAATTGTACTTAGCTCTTTTTGGGTATTACCGCTCATAATTTTTTATCTAACTTTAAACCCCTTATGTAAAATCCATTTCTGCTGGGCGTCTTTATTTTTATATCCTATTCTGCTTGTTTCGAGCATATCACCCACAGAGCGCCAGCACTATGATAAAATTGGCGAACGGGAGGAGTGGCCCAGAGGCCCAAGGCGCTTGCTTGGAAAGCAAGTGTGCGAAAGCACGCGCGAGTTCGAATCTCGCCTCCTCCGCCCTCGCCTCGCCGAAGTCCCGCCAAGAGCGGGACGAAAGCGGGCTTCGCCCTTTTTCAGCTCGGCTTCGGCGAGACAAGTCCGTTATAATTAAATTCATGTAGTATCTTTACTTCCTTGTGTGTTCAGACCACAAAACACATATTGGTTGTACCGAAAACTTAAAAGACCGAAAACTGCGACATAATAAAGGCCAAGTACCGGCAACATCGAATCGTTTACCTGTAAAATTAGTTACTTATTTCGCTTTTTCTAACAAATAGACTGCCTTTAATTTTGAGAAATATCTAAAATCCGGTTCCGGAAGAGCGTTTCTAAAGAAACACCAAATCGTTTTTAAATAAAAATGTCTCTTGCATGTTAACACGACAACGCGTTTGGTGAAGCCACAACCTATCCCAAATTTTCCTTGCGCGACGAAAAATCTTTCATACAAAGCACTATAAAATTCAAAATTGGTGATATACTTCCGGTAGATTAGATTAAGAAAATATGAAGGTTGACGGTGAAAGATTAGCTCATAATATCCAAGCGATGATAGACTTCAACAAAGCCCGCGGCTGGAACCCGGCACTAGTTGATTCCGCAAAATCTATCGTTATCGAAGGCGCGGAACTATTAGAGCACTTCCAATGGGACGAAAGCGATAAAGACATTCCCACCATTTCAAAACAAAAAGACTGGGCAAAGGTAGCAAAAGAAGTTGGCGACGTCTTCTGGTATTGGATTACCTTCTGCAATAAAGCGGGTATTGACCCCAACGAAGCCATTGAAATAACAATCGCCCATAATGAAGAAAAGTATCCTGCCGAAAAGTTTAACGGTCAACACAACGAAGACTTTTACCGTCAGCAAAAAGCAAAATATCGGGAAGGTGAAAAATGAAAATTGAAAAAAAAGTCTGGCCGGAATATTTTGAAAAAATCCTAAGCGGTGATAAGACCTACGAGGTACGTTTGGCCGATTTCGAGTGCAACCCAGGCGATATTCTTGTCCTCAAAGAATGGGACCCGAAAACCAAAGAACATACCGGTCGACAAATTGAAAAAACCGTCACCTATGTTGGCAAAACCAAAGACTTCACTTTTTGGACCCCGGAAGAAATCGAAAAATATGGTTACCAAATTATCGCGTTTAAATAAGCCTATGAAAGAGAAGATAAGAGCGGCATTAAGATCTGCCGCTAGTCTGGAAGCAGTTAAAACTGGTGTGATTGACGTACTTCGAGCAGCACGTGAGGAAGAACAAGCCGAGCAATTGGGATATGTGGCCGGAATCGTTACTTCAGACGGTCCAGCTAAGATTAACGATAATGTTAAAAGATTAGAGGCATATACCGAACAGATTCGTCAAGAGCAAGGCTATCCAGTTTTTTCTTCCACCGACGTCTTTTCCCAAGCTATTTTTGATCAAATCCATGCCCACGGTCTGCCTAACCAAGCCTGGCTAGACTTCTGGCAAGACGTATTCGGCAGCGGTCACGTTACCGACGTTTTTATGACACCGCGGTGGGAACAATCAACGGGTGCCCAGGACGAATACGAAACAGCAAAGAGATTGGGATTAACTGTTCATTATGTCGAAGGTGAACCAAAAACGGAAAACGGTAATCCCGGGAAATGGGTATGAACATAATCATAAAAACACCTAAAAGTACTGATTGAAAATTAATCCAAAACCTCAATAACCAAGTTTTTCTGTGGGATCAGCAAAATGACGACGACCTTGATATGAACTGGCCGTTTTCGAAAAAAGGGGTTTCCTACTACAAAAGGTTAGCTAATGGTAAATACGGTAAATGTCTGGTTGCCTATTCTGGTAACCAACCAGTTGGATATGTCGCCCTCTCGGTTAAAGATTTCGGTTATAGAAAAAGCAAATATATCGAGGTAGAAAATATCGGTGTTGACCCTAACTACCGCTCTCAAGGAATTGGCAAACTTTTGATTGACAGCGCGGGTAAATGGGCAAAAGAGCAAGGGGCGACAAAACTTTGGGTTTCGGCTTATTGGAACAACAAAAAGGCCATTAGCTTCTACAAGGACAACGGATTTTATGAATCAGGATTAGAACTGGATAAAAAATTAAGTTAAACTTATTGTATGAAACTAAAAGGTAAGGTAGCCTTAGTAACTGGTTCTAGCCGAGGAATTGGTAGAGCAACCGCGATAGCATTCGCCCGGGAAGGGGCAAAAGTCGCCGTTAATTATTCCACTTCAAAAGACGAAGCCGATCGGGTAGTTAAGGAAATTGAAAAACTGGGTGGCAAAGCTATTGTGGTCGGTTGCGACGTGTCTGACGAGAAGCAGGTCAAATCAATGATCGAGACGATTGTTAAGGAACTTGGAAAAATTGATATTCTCGTCAATAATGCCGGAATTGTCTTTGACATTCCTTTTAATGAAAAAACCGTTGACCAGTGGACGAAAACCCTTGGCGTTAACCTTGTTGGACAGTTTCTTACTAGCAAATATGCCGTTCCCCAAATGAATGACGGTGGCCGGATTATTAACATTTCCTCAACCAATGGAATTTATAGCATGCACCCGGAATCAATGGATTATGACGCCTCAAAAGCCGGGGTAATAGCTGTTACCAAAGCCCTTGCCCAAGAATTAGTGCCGAGAAAAATCTTAGTTAATTCTATTGCCCCGGGTTGGATCAATACCAAAATGAATAGCGAGTTGCCCCCGGACTTTGTAAAAGTCGAAACAGAAAGAATCTGGGTTAAGAGGTTTGGTGAGCCGGAAGAAATCGCCAATGTGGCCGTCTTTCTTGCCTCTGAAGATTCCAGTTACGTTAATGGTACTGTGATCGTCGTCGACGGTGGCTATACATAAATTTATGGCAGGTAAAACCCAAAAAGAACAAAAGACAATTGATTATTACGATCGCGAAGCTCAAAACTGGTCCGATGCCCATGGTGGTAACGAACGGGAATCTTACTGGCAACGAGAAATGGACAAACTTCATGAACTATTGCCCGGTGGAAAAGTAATTGAAATTGGATCGGGTGCGGGTAAAGACGCCTCTGCCTTAATCCGAATGGGTTATGATTACGCGGGAACTGACGCGTCAAAAGGATTAATTGAAGTTGCCAAAAAACGAAACCCAGAAGCTATATTTATGAACGCCGCAGTAGACGAATTAGATTTTCCGGACGATTCTTTTGACGGTTTCTGGGCAGCCGCAGTCTTACTTCATATTCCCAAGGATCGAATTGACGAAGCCCTGCAGTCAATTAAAAGAGTGATTAAACCTGGTGGTTATGGTTTTATCTCTATGAAAGCGGGTGCCGAGGAACGCACCGATCCCCAAACTGACCGGTGGTTTGCCTTTTATTCCCAAGCCGGGTTCGGTGAGGCTCTGGAAAAGAACGGTTTCGAGATAGCAGATAAGGAAACTCGCAAAGGCGAAAAGGACACTTGGCTTGTTTATTATGTAAGAAAACCTGCCACCCAGTAGATATGGTTGACCGATTAGGCAAACAGGTTAAAAAGATTGTTAAAACAACAAAAAGTGGGAACGGTATATTAAAAAGATATTTGAAAAGAGTCTCTGAAGGCGAACTAACCCGTGACGAAAATCCAGTAACCCACTTTTGCGTTTACTTCGCCGCCTTTGATCCAAACAATAAAGAAGTATTTATTGGCCACCACAAAAAATCAGGATTATGGTTGTTTAATGGCGGCCATATAGACAAAGGCGAAACAGCAGACGAAGCATTGAGACGAGAAATTAGCGAGGAATGGGGTATCGACATTAACCTGGACAATATATCCCCGTCATTACTGACAATCACCGAAATTGTCAGCAACCCGAATGGTCGGCCATGTAAAGAGCACTACGATATTTGGCATTTAATCCCGGTGGGGAAAGACAATTTTCTGCCGGAAAAAGAGAAACTAGATACAGAATTCTACACAACAAAATGGGCAAACATTTCTGACGCCAGAGCGTTGGTCACTGACCCATGTACGATCGAGGCGTTGGGTTTCCTTGAAAAAACCATATGGCAGAACGGAAAGTAACCAGGGCTATTATCACTGACGAGCGAGGCAGAGTTCTTCTTGGCAAACGCGGTCGTGACGTGGGCGAGAATCAGTGGGCTTTGGTTGGCGGTAAACCCGATCAGGGTGAAACCGAAGAACAAGCGGTAATTCGCGAAGTTAAAGAAGAACTAGGCGTAGAATTTGCGCCAGGGTTTTATAAACAAGAACTGGATACAAGTTCTGTTCCGGGGCAACAATGGCAAGTGTTTTACTACACCGGTCCGATCAGGGGTGAATTAAATCCTGATCCGGCAGAAATAGTCGACGTTACTTTCGCCTCTCGGCAAGATTTAGACACTCTCGACATTGCCTTCGATCACCGCGAGCGCCTAATCGAATTCTTTGAAAGAACAGTCTAACCGAGGTTTGGGATATAATACCCTTCAACGGCAGGAAGTGTGAGAAAATAGGTGCGAACATTTTCTACGGTAGACCGCAGCAAACCCTGAGTTATTGCAACAACCTTCATGCCTATCCCAAAAGTGAGATTCGAACCTTTTCCTCCAAATAGTACTTTTCATTCAATAGTGACGAATAAACTTGTACTCATAGTTCTAATTTTATCGTGATCATGAGAGAATCTTACATATGGAAGATAAAACAGAAGGTTTTAATCCTGAACAACATAGATTTCTGGAAAACGGAAAATCATGGGTTGCCAAGAGTGTTCCCGAATTCGACTTTACTCCCATGGAAGTCAAATTTCAGTACAACGAGCTTGTTGATAAAGTAACTGCCGCGAATCCAGGCTTAACAGCACAGCAAGCAAGTGAAAAGATTTGGGAAGCTGAAAAGAAATACGATCACCGTTTTCATGGCATTCACTATGCCGAGGATCCAAACAGAAGATTAGTAACGGAGAGAAATAGACTGGCAGCAATGGCTGATCTCAATCTAGCAAACAAAGAAGATCGACAACAGCTTAAAGAATTAAGATCTAGCTTTAATGGCATTGTCCAAGAAGTAATCGATAAAACTGGTGATCCAAACGAAACTGTATCTCGCGACATTGATTCGGTGCTTTTATGCGGGATAGCAACTGATTTGTTTGAAGCGAGAGACATTATGGTCGAAGGGCCAATAATTCGTGGCTTTGAAGAAACAGAGGACCCAAAGATTTCAAACGAATTAGTTCGAAAATTTCTAAAAGATACTTTCGGCATGGCAGCGGTTAGACGAGCAAGGGTTGGTAGAATTTCCAAAGACGATCGTTATTTAATATATCGGAGTTATTCTAATGACAGGCACACCGAAGAGGGTAACGAACTTTTAAGACAAGGGGTAGCTAGCTGGGGTGAAGGCGGAATGATTGTTACCCAAGATAAAGAACATTATCTTCGGGCTGAAATATATTTAGAAAAGGCAGAGGACCCTGACAAGATTCAACACCTTTATAAAATACGAGCCACGGCTGGTGACAGTAATGGTTTTCTCCAAATTCAACTGCACAGTTTCGGTGTCGAAAAATCAGCAGATTTTGATTATTTGTCAGGGATCCCATTAGAAGAAGAATCTGATAAATTGCGAGCCTATATCCTGGGAACCGTAGCTCACGAAATTGCCCACCGTTACGAAGACCAGATCCCCAAGCAGGTATTCGATCGGTATCGGGAACTCATGCAACAAGAAACGACGCCTCAAAGAGAGAAATATGTTACGGATTACGTCCTAAAACACGAAAAAGTTTATGGCAGCAATCCAGATTTGCTTTTTGACGAAGACTTTGCCGAGGCGATTCGCGTTTACACAACTAACGCTGAATATTTGAAGAATAACTATCCTGGGAGGTTCCAGTTCATTAAAGACAACTTTCCCTTTATAAGGGAAAATGGTGTAACTGAAGCGTTAAAGCCAGCAGCAAACGAGAAGTCATAAGTTTGGGATATAATATTCTTCAACGGCAGGAAGCTGAAGGAAATAGGTGCGAACATTTTCTACGGTCTGCCGCAAGTTTAGCTTTAAGTATCGGCTATTTGCTATTTGCCGGTAGCTATTGGCTAACCGCACCGGCTTTACAATTCTTTTTCATCTCTTTATACTAATGCTGATGAACGGAAAAACGGAAGCCTCCCCGTCTCCCCAGGCACCGGCAGAAGAACCGACCGAGCCGGTGTTCCGAACGCTTTATACCTGGAGGGCCCTGACCCGCAATTTTAAGCGCCACGACAAAGAATTTTACTCGACCATCATTGCCGTAGCCATCCTTTTTTCCATCGTCTTCTTTTTTATTAAGGAAATATTCCTCATTATTGTTATTTGGGCCGGCGTCTTTTTAGTTTATGCACTTTCCAATATGCCGCCGGAGGAAGTAGAACACAAAATTACAACCCAGGGGATTACGACGATGAACCATTCTTATCTTTGGGACGATCTCGGCCCTTTCTGGTTTATGGAAAGCGGCGGGGAAAAAGTTCTGAAAGTTTCTTCGCGGGGTAATATTTTCGGGCAAATGGTTTTACTTCTCGGAAACGGAGATGAGGCGAAAATCCGCGATACCCTAGCCAAATATCTCCCCTATTGGGAAGTCCCGGAGAAAACTTTTTCCGACAAAGTCTCCGAATGGCTGGTCCAAAAATTCTCCTTCGAGAGGTCACCAAAAGCTTCTTAATCTTTTGTTGGACTCCCAATCTGTTCTGTTAGGATCCTTGAAGCATACTCTTATATGAACTAATCTTAAGGTGTAGAGCAACCAATCGGGGATCATATGAGAGATAGACGTTGGCCGAGAGAAATTATCGAAAGGGCAAAGCGGCTTCGGAAGGAGGAGAAATCGTTTCATGAAATTAGTCAGGAGGTTGGTGTGGCGAAAAGTACTTTATTCACCTGGATTGGAGCAATGGAAAGATCAGAAAAGTTTAAAAACGCAAATAACAAAGAGCGGCTTAAAGAAATTAGACCTCTTGCAATAAAAAAGAATAAAGAAAAGTATCAGAAAATCGCATTAGGGCTGGAAAATAAAGTTAAAGAGGAGGTTAAGAATATTACTTGTAATGATTCAACCAAAAGGGCAATGCTGGCAATGCTCTATTGGGCCGAAGGTGCGAAAACAGAGCATGATACTCTTGCTTTTGCGAATACTGATCCCGAACTATTGCTTCTATTTATTACTTTATTAAGAGATTGTTATCCGCTAGACGAAACAAAATTTCGCGTTCGGGTGCACCTGCATGATTATCATAACGAAGCGGTTGCAAAGAGTTTTTGGTCTAGCTTATTAAATATACCCCTGGAAAGATTCGGTAAGACCTATTGGAAGCAGCGAAGCAAAGAAAAAACTTCTAGAAGAAACTTTGGGGGAATATGTTTTATAAGGTATAATAGCGTGTATCTCCGACGGGAAGTTATGCACCTGGCTCATTTTTTGCAAAGAAGGATAACCGGAGATATTTATGTCCCCGTAGCTTAACGGATCGAGCACGGCCCTGCGGAGGCTGGGATGGTGGTTCAATTCCACTCGGGGACACTAAATTGGGAGGATGGGTAGGACGGTAATACGTCGGTTTCGAAAACCGATGTCCGCAAGGACTAAGAGGTTCGACTCCTCTATCCTCCGCAACGTACAAATTTGCAATGCAAATTTTACGCTGCTGAAACGTAGAATTGCCGAGCAATTCTTACGTTTCGCGATGAATTATGTCTATATATTAGAAGGTAAAAAGAGCGGGAGATTATATATAGGATTTACAACAGATTTAAAGAGAAAGCTAACTGAAGGTCATGTATGAAACGTTCGTATCAGAAAAAGACGCTAAACAGGGGGGAACATAATTAAAGAGTGGATAGGGATTTAGGAGTATTAAAAAACTTTTGAAAGATTATTTAGTTTAACTTGTTCCCGTAGCTTAACGGATAAAGCACGGCCCTCCGAAGGCTGTGATGGAGGTTCGATTCCTCTCGGGAACGCTAAATGGTCAGGAAATTTTCCGCCGGCGGGGTGGTTTATAAAAAAGAAGGCGGGGAAATTTTGTGGCTTCTGATGCAGCCGAAACCCAGTAAAGAGTTTCCCTCAACCCGTTTTCAGTTCCCCAAAGGCGAAATCGATCGGGGAGAAAAAGGGGTAAATACTGCCGTTCGTGAAGTAGCTGAAGAAACCGGAATTACAGGGAAAACCGTCCAAAAAATCGGGGACTCTAAATATTTTTTTAGCCAGGGCGGGGAAAGGATTTTTAAAATCGTCAGCTTTTATTTGTTGGAGTATATTTCCGGCAACCCGCAACCGGACGGTATTGAGACTAGCGAGGTTTTCTGGCTCCCTTTTGAAGCGGCTAAAAAGAAATTAACTTTTTCCTCCGACAAACAAATTCTCCAAAAAGCCCGGGATTGCCTGGAAAAATATTAGGGTTCCGCAAAAACAGGAGAGGCGCCGACGGGAATACTGTTTGTTAAGGTTTTCGTGGTGTTCCCGGAAATATCCGTAATGGTTGCTCCGCCAGTAAAAGGCAGGGAAACGGTTGTCTCCACAGCGCTCCAGAGAACATAAATATCTTTGCCGTTATTGGTAAATTTGAAAGCGTAAATATTATTTCCCAAATCTAATTTCTGGCCTGCGGCAGCTCCCGTTAGTTTCTGCGAAACTACTTTGAAAGCCGTTGCCGCCGGCCGGGGATTGCCCTGGTTGTCGACCAGCCCCACGTGTCCTTCGGAGCCCAGGGCGTAATCGTTAAACAGCCAGTAACTATATAGCGTAACCTTATTTCCCAGGGCGATGCTAATTTGCTTCGTCAAATCCCTTGCTTGGGCTTGCGGGTCAAAACCGTTGCCCGGTGCCCCCCACCAGCTATACCAACCCTCCCATAGGTCCAGAGTTTTATCGTCTCCCTGGGCCCGAAGATTGGTATGCACATAATCCAGAACCGTTTGCAAATTTTCCCAGGGGGCCCCATTATGGATTTGCATGCGATCGTAATACTGATGATTTTGGAAAAGTTGACCTTCCCACTTAATGAGGTTTTGAATGCCGGGCGTTCGGAGATAATTTTGCAGATCAGCTGGGGTGTTAACGTGCAGTGATTGTTGGCTGCGCTGGAAATGGGCATCATAACTGTTGGCAAAATCCATCGCTTCCTGCACTTTGCCCTGCTGATATAACCAGGCGGTGGTTAAGTAGCCCAAGCCCTCATGGGACATAGCCGCGTCTTCGACAATAGCGCCGGGATCTGCCGCGTGAATTGCCCGGTAAGCACTTTGCAGCTCGGCAAAGTATTGCTCCGGTGTTCCCCCCCAATTTTGCTGGGCGTGAGCTTCGTTTTCGATAGAGTAGCGCCGGATCCGGCCTTTATAATGCAAAGCTACCCGGTAAACAAAATCATAATAATCCTGGGGGTTGGTTGCCGGCATAGAGGGTTTGTGTCTGCTACCCCGGGAGGCAGCCGGTATCGGTTCTGTCGCCCAAGAGGATGCGGATAAGACATGTACTGCTACTTCCTGTCCGCAATCGCGATAGCCGTTAACCCAGTTATCGAATTTATCCCACGTCCACTGCCCCCTTTGGGGTTCGATGTTCTGCCAGGAGAGAGCCAGCCAGTTGAATCGGGAACCGTATTGTTGGATTTGGTTACAATACTGCGGACCCTGCTGAATAATTACCCCCGCCCCCAGGGCGATATTGGGATTAAAAATTACCGGTTTATTGGCCGTCGAATTCGGAAAGAGTTGGCCGGCTTGCGGGGAATAAAGGCGACGCGCTAACCCCCGAAAGAAGGCCCGACGTCCCAGGGAAAGGAACAGAAACAGGACAAAAATACCCAGGATAATGATGGCTACTATTTTTAATCCTTTGTTAAACATGGGGCGGCGGGAGTGAGATTCGAACTCACGATAGCCTTGCGGCCATACTAGTTTTCAAGACTAGCCTGATCGTCCACTCCAGCATCCCGCCGTAGAATATATTTAATTTCCTCTGAGACCAAATTATACCAGCCCGATTGTAGAAAATCCCTTTCTGAATATAATCACCATTACTTATGTTTGACTATAAAATTATCCGGGCCACCGGGCAAAAATATTATTTTAGCGGAAAAGATCCGCGGCTTCTTATAACTTCCGGCATCCACGGGGATGAATTTGAAATAATCCCCGCCCTGGAAAAACTCCTGCAAAAATATCAGAGCCGGCTCCCTGGTTTTCTTTTTATTCCGGAGGCCAGTCCTTCTGCTCTGGCCGCCGGGAGAAGAAAAAACAGCAGAGGACTGGATCTTAACCGCTGTTTTTCCGCAAAACCCAAAGAGCCGGAAGCGGTAGAAATAGTAAGGCTCCTTAAGCCCTATAAATTCCCCCTGTTTGTCTCTTTTCATGAAGATGCGACCCAACGGGATTTTTATTTTTATGAATATGACCACCGGAGGATTTCGCCGGATAAGATAAACCAACTGGGCGCCGATTTAAGGACCCTGGGTATTAATTTATGGGAGGGTATCGACGATCCTCACGACCCGGACTTAAACAACCCCGTTTATAATGGCTATTGTTATCCGCGCCTTAAAAAGAACGATGTTTCCCTTGAGGGTTGGGTCTTCCAGTCGAAAAAAGCGGGAAAAGTAATTTTGCCGGAAATCCCCGGTCTTATCCCGAAATATCAAAAGGCGAAGGTAGCAGATCTGGTTTTTCGGAGACTGATCTTAGATTTTTAGTTAAACTCGGTGGACAGGTTGAAAAATAACCGGAACCAACTTCAAAGTTATGTTCTTAAATGGTCTCCAACGCTTGAATCTGATGCAAACTATCATTCATGTGGCTGGTTAGATAGTAAATATTTAACCGCCTTTGTGCCAGACCCTTGCCACAACAGCGTCTAGGAACACTAACTTCGTTTAGGGCCTTGACTAGATAAGGAGCAAGTTTCTCCTTCTAAACCGTGTCGGTTTTCTGACTGCTTTTAATATATCGCTCCGGTGGTTAAACCGCCACTCAGATTCTAAAAGATTTGCTCCAAATAGGAGTTTGGGAACGCCGTTAAATTTAGCCAGTCTCCTTTTTGTCTAAGACCAAAACGGCTCCACATCATTAATGTGGACGTCGTCTCTGACAAATTCACCCTTCTCATGGTGAACCCTCTTATGGTCGTAACCATAGGCGGCCAGGGCATCAGAGGATCTCCAGCCATCGGTAAAGATGTCCGCCCCGCTTTTTACCGTGGCCCTGATAATGGGCAGGATTTCTGCCTGGGAATTCGCCGGAGAATTACCGTTACTTGTTTAGGGCTAGATAAGGGCACCAATAACTAGTTTGCACCCGGTTATCTAGTCTAGACCGTAACCAAATTCTGGGCCGGGGCTGGGGGTTGACTTGATTGATTGTTAGCCAAAGCGGTTGTCTCCGTCGCTGATTTTGAACTACTACTTTAGAACTTGCCTTTAGCTACGCCAAACACAAGCGAAAGTATTATTGAAATAATTATTGCCGCCACTGTGGCAATTACCTTGGTGGATTTTTCCCACGAGCTTCGCCAAATGAGGAAAACAGGAATTGCGGCCAGCGGGCCTGCGATCAAAATCGAACCAAACGCCATTATCCAAGGACTGCGATTATTTATTGGCTGAGCTCCGTTTTGGGTAGGTGGCACCGTTTGGGAAGTAACCCGGCTGGAAACTTGGTTTGTAGGAACTTCGCCTTGCGCCGTCTGGTCAGATAGCGGTTTTCCGCACTTGACACAAAATTTTGTGTCTGGATTATTTTCAAATTGGCAATTTGGACACTTCATAAGAGGGTTATTTTGGCCTGGCTTTTATAAAACCCCAGATCATCAAAGCACATGTCTTGATTACAAGGATCGCCCCCGTGAGGGCAAAGAAGCCGGTAAGGTCTTTGTCGAGTAAGCCGCTATTTACCAGAAACGCCATGCAGACAATTCCCACAATCATTTGCGGTGAGCTTAGATATTGAATGGGTGTTGCTACGCCTTGGACAGTAGTAGTGGTAACATCGCCAAGCTGTTGCCCGCATTGTACGCAAATAGTTGCAGTCCGGAGGTTGTTTGTCCCGCATTTTGGACAAATTTTAAGAGGGGCTGCAGGCGTCTTGACAACATTAAAGATTACCAACATCGCTAAAAGCGACCCGGACATTATCATAAAATCACGAAACGTTATCGCTTTCTCGGCGGCAGGAACAGGCGTACTGAGGCTTCCAAACGCCAGCAATGCCATTAAAATAGCCATTGCAACCAAGAAGATAGTTCCAAAATTTTTCATGAACTATGAATAGTATATTTAGTTTCCTTGGTCAAATCAATCGGTGCTTCCGGTCTATTCCTAATTGCGGTCGGATTATTGACTACACCGATTGTTTTCGGGGGATACAGGTGGAGGATGTTCGTGTTAGAAACCCCGACAGAGATTAGGTTGCTGGCTATTTGTCGGCAATGGGTTTGGATCTCCTGGTTTGTCTTATTCGATACAGCTAATCCAGAGGGTTTCTGAACTGGGTTTCCGCGATGTGGAGATGGGGAGGGTGAGCTCCCGTGCGAGAAAGTGACTTCTAAACATCTACAAGCTTATTCGGTTCTTACTCTTGCAATAATTGGTCGGGCCGACAAGAAAATTATTGCGTGATTGTTCGGCTTATAAAGATAAAGAGAATCAAACTTTGTCTTCAGCATCCCGGCTTTGTTTATGCTCCGAAAATCTCACCGGAAAAAGATTTAGGGAACAGCGTTAGTCTACGTTTTTAAGCGTAAGCGTACGCGTACTGATGATTATCAGCACTTAAGTTTTGAAACCATCTTTTACGAAGTAGGTTTCTTCTTCGGCTTGCCGTTTTCAAAGTGCTCTCCCGTCGATTCGTACATCCCCAAACGATAATTTTTAATCGCTTGCTCTAATTACTCTTTTCCTCGTAATGCGATATCGATTTCTCTTTCCTGGGCTTTTTTCTTTAAGGCTTCCCGCTTATCCCACTTCTTTTTCCCCTTGCCTAGTCCCACCTCAACCTTAAAGATGTTGCCCTTATTATACAGCGCCAGGGGTATAAGGGTCAAACCTTCTGTGGCGGCTTTACTTGCTAAACTTATGATTTCTTTTTTATGGAAAAGCAACCGGCGCGCCCGGGTAGGAAGGATCGATTCCTGGGAATTTTGGTAAGGGTGAATGTGGGCGTTAACCAAATACGCCTGGCCGTCCCGAATGTGCACAAAAGCTTCGTTTAAAGAAACTTGGCCGGCGCGCACGGATTTTACCTCCGGCCCCAACAAATCAATCCCGGCTTCTAATTTTTCCAAAATGTCATAATTATAGTTGGCGGTGCGATTAATTACGCGCATATAATATGATTATAACAGTCGATCCTTTTGGGGGAAGAAGATTAAATTTTCTGTTTCTCCTGGGGTGTTTGGGGCGTGGAAAACCGGGGTTTATTTTTGTCAGGATTGCCGGGAAAATTATTCGGTTAATCCCCGGGTTTGCCCGGTTTGTGAATATCCCGCGATTCATGGCCGGACCCATTTCCGCTGTCAGACAAAATATTCCCTCGACGGATTGTTATCGGGATTTATTTATCAGCAACCGATCAAAAACGCTATCAGCCGTTTAAAATTCCGGCCGTTCACTTTCGCGGCTTCCGCAGGGCTGATAAAAATTTTATTGGAGCAAAGCGCTGTTCAGCCGTAGATCACAATTTTAAAAAGACAGTTTGACAATCTTCTTCTTATTCCGGTACCGCTGCATTGGTGGAAGGAAAAACAGCGCGGATTTAATCAGTCAACGAGTTTGGCGCGGGAATTAAGTAAACAACTAAGTATTCCGGTCGCGGAAAATTTACTCAACGGAACCACACTGACCGAATCACAGCGGGGCCTTTCCGAAAAGGAGCGGCAAAAAATGTGGCCGGTATTTTCGCTATTAATCCCAGTTTCAACTTTACGCTTTCCGCTAACCGTTATACGCTCATTCTTGTCGATGGCATTTGGACAACAGGGACGACCCTAAAAAGCTGCGGGTCAGTCTTAAAACATGTGGGATTTCCGAAAGTCTTCGCGCTTACTTTAGCCCGTTGACATGATATCTTTGTCATATAATAATGGTTTATATACCATTATGAATTCTAAGCCACTAAAAAGATATAGCGACAGCTTGGTTAATCAAATCAAAGAAACAAGAATAAAGGAAAAACTCTCGTTTTCTGAGCTTGGTAAAAGATTTAATATTCCCGATACTACCATTGGCAATTGGAATCTTGAATTGGTCGGAACATCTAGAGATTATTTAATTGGGCGACATAGGAAACAGTGTGGTGAGATCAAAGAGTCAGAGATTGGGATAGTTCCCAAAGTTTGTTCTCTATCCTCGCCAAAGGCCAAGTTACTTGCGGGTTTATTATATGGTTGTGAGGGATCGAAATATCCAAACAATCGCGGAGTAGCTTTTTCCAATAGTAACCCTTTCCTTGTTGCAACCTTTATAAATCTTCTGAGGAGATCGTTTTACCTAAATGAGGAAAAATTTTCGGTTCATCTGCAAATCCATTCGAATCATGATTTTGATTCCCTAAAAAGTTATTGGTCAAATTTACTTAAGCTTCCAACGGAGGTTTTCATCAAGCCTACAATTACCACCCCTCATGGAGGAAAACATCGAGAAGATTATAAGGGAACCTGCACTTTAAAGTATGGTGATTACAAAGTCCAATTGAAATTATTAGGGATATACGAATGCTTTATTGGAGAACTGATAAAAGCTAGATGATATAATCTTGGGGTCTGGAAGGTTGGCTGAGTGGCCCAAAGCGAGGGGTTGCTAACCCCTTGAGCCGAATAGGCTCACACAGGTTCGAATCCTGTACCTTCCGCCTTATGCCTTCCCGTCTTCATGTTTTCCTTTCCGGCCGGGTCCAGGGAGTATTCCTTCGCGCCTGGGCAAAAACGCAGGCGGATAAATTAGGATTAACAGGTCTGGCAAGAAATCTTCCCGATGGGCGGGTAGAAATTATTGCCGAAGGAAAAAAAGAAAATCTAGCAAAGTTTCTCGGGCTATTAAAAAAAGGCCCGCCGGCGGCTAGGGTAGAGGAGGCAGCCGTTAAATTGGAGACATCCCAAAGAAATTTTCGCGAATTCAATACCGAATAAGACTATTTCAAATCCACGCTATAAATTTTGCTGCCGGAGAGGAGAAAGAGCTTCTTTGCCGCTTCGTCAACTAAAAAGTCAGCGGGTTTAAAATCGTTTTTAAACTGATATTGGGAAAAGTACTCTCCTTTTTGGTCAAAAGTCACTATCCGGTTATTCCCCGCATCCCAAAGATAGATTTTATCCAAATCGTCGGCCGCGATGATTTTCCGGGGATTGGAAAGGGGTTTGTCCAAACCGGAAAGCGTTAGGGGATCCGGTTGCCCCTGGGTATATTTCACGATATTCCCATCAGCACGTAAAACGTAGACTGAGCCGTCGATGGCCAGCGACAGGGCTTGGCTAAAATCCGGTTTGATATCAGTATTAAGGTAATTGCGGACGGTACTGAGGCCGTTTTCCGTCGCCATATATTTCCAGATCTGCCCGGCTTTCTTATCCAATAAATAAATATTTCCCGCATAAGTCGCCAAATCGCCAATTTCCTGCCATTGAGAATCGGAAGATATGGCCAGGCTCTTTTTATTATTTAAGGTATTAATCTGATAAATGCCCTTGTCCGCAAAAATATAAACCAGATCCGCCCGAACGCCGACAAATTTGGCTCCGCGAAAGTTTTCGTCCCCGGCAATGAGCGTTCCAGCTTTAGTTTTATCATCAACCTGAAAAACGGTTCCGGAATCGCGATCTATCGCTGTAATTCTCCCGTCGCGCAGCACGGCAGCGGAAATTTTGGCGTTATCCTTTAAAAAGCTAACGTCGTAAAACGTGGTAGGGGAGTCGACTTTATAAATCCGGGCAATTTCCGCAATATTGTTCCCAATCTTTTCCTGCAATAAGCGCACCGAAGCCAAATCGGCATTTTTACTGCTTTCCCACTCCTTCCCGTACAAGCGGACCGCCAGCTCCGTCAGGTCCCCCTTAGCTTCTAAAAGGGTACTGCGAGCGAGCGGGTCGTTCAGTCCCTTAAGCGACATCCCGATGTCCATTTTTTTCTCTACCCGCGCCATGCCTTCTTTTAACAAACCGGAGCGGTTGATACTCTGGCGGATAAATAACTGTTGCACGACGGCAATAATCAGAACCAGAAAAACCAGGACCGCCAAAACCAGAAGGATGGCTTTTTTATTGCTTGTTTTTTGGTAACCGGAGATTAGATAAACCGGACGACGCGCCGGGGTTTTGGCAAAAAGGGTATGCAAAAAATTTTCCGTCTTCCCTATTATTTTCTGCCGGATACCGGTCATTTGCGCCGCAAGTTTCACCCCCGATTCCGCAACCGGTAAAGCCGTCGGGATAATCTGCTGGGGAACCATTTCCTCCGGAACCGTAAAACGAATCATCTCCTCTTCGGACGGAACTTCGGCTACTTTAAACTGCAAAATTACCGCCGCGGCCCCCGCCCCCCCGCCTTCCGCCGCTTCGCTGTGAATCAGCGGCACCAAAGCTTCCGCTGCTTCCGCCGGATCTCTCTCGGTCAGCAAGCTCTTAAGCTGTTCCCCGGAAACAATCTGCCCGAAGCTGTCGGTCTGTAAAACCAGGATGTCCCGATCGCCGGCATATCCGGAAGCCCCCTGGACAAATTCGCTTTTATCATCACACAGAAGAGTGGTTAAATTTCCCTGACGCAACAGGTTTACCTTCCCTCTCCCGGCAATCGCTAAATACACAATTTCTCCCCAGACTACCGCCAGGGCGACATTGATATTGACCGTCCCGCCGTGAAACCGTTCCCGAACATATTCCACCGCTTTACCCAGAGCTTCCTTAAGCGCCGTGAGATTGGAACCAGCCAGGTTGGTAAAATAAGTTTCCTCCAGAAAATCGACGGCGCTTTTACCCAGGGCCGTATCGATTTCTTCTCCTCCGTCAAAAATTTCCAGAGCCCCGAAAAGTTTGCCCCGGGTGGTTCTGATTTCTTCCGCCTCCGGAGAAAATTCAAAAGCAAGAGAAAGCTTGCCGGGAGCGGGGTTACCGGAAACCTTAACGCAGGTCTGGGACAGGAGCTTTCGCATATCTTAGTATAACGCAACGGAGCAAGGCAAAAAACCTATATTAAGACTACCGCCAGGAAAAAAAGAATGCCCACGGCAATCGCGTGGAAAACCACAGCTGTTTGAATGGCCGGCGAAATTCTCGTCCCCAATACCTGGTTCATGAGGTCAACCTGCCGGGTAATAATCAGCGAAAGAACAAAATAGAAAAACAATAAAACTAAAACAAACAACTTGATAAACAGCCAGATATTTAACAAGGCAATAATGGCGGCAATATTCTCTACGGTCACGGATTAGCCTCCCATTGCTTTTCTTCCTTTTCCGTCATTTCGTTCAGTTTTTTGGCTACCAACTGGGGATGCGGGACGTTTTCAAAATCAAAATTCGGCAACTCCCCTGCGGTTTGGATCACGACATCGCCGAAATCAAAAATACCGGCAACCACCCCGCTTTGCGTCGCGCTGATATCCTGAATTTTACTCACCTGCGCAGAACTTACCCGACGGTAGATAATGGAAAACCAATCGATATCCACCACCCGTTCGTTGGTCAAAAGATAAGCATTAAAGTACCAATAGAGAAAATTTAAAAGGACATAGGTGCCCGTTGCCAAATACCAAAAAAGCAGAGCTACCAGGCGAAAACCGGCGGGAACAGGCGGAATAATACCCGCCATAAAAAAGGCGGGAAATAAAACCAGCGGGGCTAAGAGAAGGAGGGTTGTTACCAAAATCCAAGGAACGTTGGTAATTATATGTTGGCGTAAAAGTAAAATTACATTTTCACCGGTCTCCTCGCCGGTAAAACTCACCCCGTCGGGAAAAGCAGCAAAAGCGGAAAAGCGGCCCCCGGATTTTTGTTTTAATTCCCGGTCCACGCCGTTTGCAGGCGACGCGGTGACTTCCGCGGGCGCGGCAACCGGCGAGGCCGTAGGTTCCGGAGGGGCCGATTCCGACTCAGCAGCCGGGGCCAATTTGATGCGAGCCATAACAATCTGAGATTAGCAGATCGGAATCAGATTGACAAGATCGGCGCTTTTCTATTTTTTCTCGATATTAAAAAGAGCGCTGGCCAGCCAGATTTCGCCCGGAGCCCGGATATTAAAAATCTGGCGAAAAATATCGCCGCCTATGTCTTTTCCCCCCTTATCCGTTTCCAGATGCACGCTGCTGGTATAGCCGCCGGTACTATAAGTTACGGAAATACCGTTTACTTCGGAAACGGCATCGCCGCCCAGGTGGCTGCGGACCTCGTCGCGTGACCAGGTATCGGGATTGGATTTGTCGGTCTGGGATAAATGAGAAAGGGTACCGTTATCTTTGACAAACAAGAGTACCGCATTAACAATATCGACAAACTCCTCCTTATTAAGCCACGGGTGGGAACGGCTGGGACTTGTGTAGCGCGGCCGGTACCAAGCTTTATAAAACCAGGGGCTGCCCGCGATTTTTTCATAAGCGTCGTTAGTCCAGCAGGATTGGTTGCCGCATTTGGTATCCCAGCCGCCGGGAGTACTATAACCATTAGCTGCATAAGAGTAGTTATACCCGCCGGAGGTAGCGGCGTACCAGGCGGAAAACGGCTGGCCGTTTGCTACCAGTACCCAACCGCGCGTTTCATCTACCGCCCTTCCCCAGTTCCCGCCTTTTTCTCCAGCCTGGAAAACCTGGCAGGATTCGCTCGCGCAAATGGAACCGGAACCGTTACTGGTATATGCCAAAGCATAAGAGCGGGCCGCAACTGCCTGCGCCTTGAGCGCTTCGTAACCGCCCTCGTCGCCCCAGGAGTTCGGCACTTCGTAAATTCTTTTAACGTAATCTTCAATTTTATATGTCCCGTAACCCTGAACGGCAATATTTACGGAAGTGGAATAATCTTTTTTAATCTCGATGCTGCCGCCATAATAAGCTTTCAAAATATCTTCGGCGCTTTGCCCCTGTTTGGCCCGGCCGAAAGCTCCATATTGGCTCATCCCCTTGCGGTGCGGGGCGCCGAAAGAAAAGCCGGCGTATGCAGGGCTAAAACCGGGATTATAGTCCGGACGGGAGGCCGGATCATCCGCGGGCGGCACATCCCCGACGCTGGTCTGGAAATTGCCGGTTTTCTGCGCCAACAATTCCTCCTGGCGTTTCGTCAAGCCCGCTGCTGTCTGCGACAATTGCGACTGATAAGCTTTTGCTCCCTTAACGAGATCCCGGATCGGGGCCAAAATCGTTTCCAGCTGCGCTTTTTGATTTGTTAATTGATTTTGGTTTTCCTCCAGGGTTTCCCGGGCTTTATTTAGATCAATCAACTGCAAAACCAAATTGGTAATTGTCTGTTTATCGCTGTTAATAAAATTCTGGCGGTAGGAAATGTTGCGCACGGCATCCCCGGTATTGTGGTGGGAAAATAATACGGTATATAAATAATTGGTTCCGAACTGGTAGCTTTTTTCATAATAATTACGGACTTTTACCTCAAAATCCTTTTGCTGTCCCCCGAGCTTTTTTTCCTGGGTTTCAATCTGGGCTTTTTTGCGGGCAATCAGTCCGGTTAAAGTCTCGACGTTTGCGTCAATGTTAGCGATCGTTTCCTGCAGCTGCTCCATCCGCTGTTCGTGCGGCTTGGTGGCATTGATAGATATATCCAAGAGCTTATTGCATTCTTTAATGCAGTTATCCAAATCATCATTAGAACAGGAAGAGGAACACTCGGCAGAAAAAATCGGAGCGGAAAGCGTAAGGCGGAAAGCGGAAAGCGCAAAGAGAATGCCAACAACGGCGGCGAGCTTTTTCACTTTAGTAATTCTAGTCTTTTTTGCCATTGTTGCAAAATAATAGCGGAAATATTCCGCGGATGGAAGAAAGCAAAACCCAGTCCAACATTTTCGTTTGTCATCTTCGGCTTCATATAAACCAACTGGAGGCTAAAGGCTAAAAGCTCAAGGGGGAGAATTAGATACCACAAAAAGTCCCCCCTGCCTGCATTCCTGGTTTTGGCTATTTGCTTTAAGCCTTTTACTTTAAGCTGAAAAATGTTCGGTAAAAATTCCCTTGTCCAGGGGTTTTTCTTAAACCACAGCTTTTCTATTCCTCCCCGATCGAAAAGACACTGGGCCTGTAACACTTCATGCGCCGTGAATAAATTTCTCTCGGCAATTGGCAAATGATTTAGGTCTAAAAAAATATTCGGGCAAATTTTATTCCGGTTATGGCCAGTCCGGCCCGAATAAATTCCTTTAATTTTCAGGTAGGTAACGACGGAAAGCCTGGTCAGCCATAAGGCTCCGGGTTGAACCACAATCATTAAATCAATATCTGCGTTTTCCTCCGCGCTGCCGGCGGCAACCGAGCCGGTTAAAAATATTGCCCGAACAAAAGGAATCCGTTGCAGAACCCTGGCAACATCCTGTCCTTTTACCCTTTTCTCCGCCGTATATTTTTCTCTCTCCCGGCGCAAATTCACTAAGCCCGCTCTTCCGGGCAAAAAATAAAAGCCGTCGCGGTGCCCGGTTTTTATTTTGCTTTCACCCGACTCCTTCTGGCCCACGGAGATTTCCCAAAGTTTCAGCTCTTTGCCGCTTAGGGGATAGTTAAATAAGTCGGAATAGGCCAGGGTTTTAATCTGGTTGCGCTTTAACTGCATTGGCGTTATTATCCATTAAGTACAAGGCGGATGTGAAACTATGAATTTATCGCGGTTTCCCGAGTGGCGAATTTTAGGCTTTTTAGGCATCATTGCTCTTAGCATATACCTTTTGTCTATTTTCGGCTCGTTCCTGGCAATTTTTGCGGACATTTTTCTGATCCTTTTTCTTTCCTGGATTCTCGCCTTTATTCTGGAACCATTTGTCACTCAACTTTCTGCCAAGAGTTTCCCGCGCGTCTGGGCGGCAGCCACTATTTATCTTATCCTGGCTATCATTACCATTATCCTTATCTGGGTCGCTATTCCGGCGACGGTGACTCAATTTTCCCAAGCCGTTCCCCTCCTCTCGCAATATTTTCCCGAAAATTCCGTCTGGGCTATCCGCCTGGAAAATTTCCTCACCTCTTTAACCGCCAACTTCGCTCCTTTGGCTACCGGAGTCGCCTCCACTGCCACCAGCCTGTTGCTCGTTTTTATTCTCTCATTTTACGTTCTTATCTCCCGCGAGGAAATTTCCCAATTTATTTTAAGAGTTATCCCCGAGGCGTATAAAAGCGACTACCGCTTCCTGGAAAACGTTTTAAACACCACCTTTGCCACTTTTTTACGCGTTCAGGCGTTAATGGGCGCTTTTTTGGGCCTGCTGGTCTTTTTAACTCTTTTTGCCCTGGGTATTAATTATTCCTTCTCCACCGCCGTCATCGCCGCCATATTAGCTTTCATCCCCGTAGTCGGCCCCATTATTTTTCTCCTGCCGGTAATTTTAGCCACACTTACCGTCTCGCTCCAAAAAATGTTTATTGCCGTGATTATTATTGTTATCGCCGCCCAGATAGTTTATAACGTCTGGGCTCCGAAGCTTTTGGGCACCGCCCTAAAAATCCACCCGATTATCATCTTAATTTCTTTTTTGGTTGGCTATAAAATAGCCGGGGTTTGGGGTGCTGTCTTTTCCGTCCCGGTCATTTCCGCTTTGGTCATTATTATCCGCGACCTTCTCCTCTACTGGAAAGAGGAGGCAGACAGAAGATAATTGCCAACTACTTTAACCCCAGAAAGGGCAGCAACCGCAGAGAACCCCGGATGGTCGCAGCTTGCCCCCCCTCTTTTTATAAAATCAGGAAAAAGTAAAAAACAAATAGAAGCCTTCTAAAACTGCCGCGCGACAGGATATCTTTCCGGGAAAAGCGGTTACCGGGACCCTAAGCTAAAAAAATTATCTTGCGGCTGCCGGGGTTACACCATAAGAGGTAAGAACCTGGCCAATTCCCTGGGAAACGGTATCCAGCGCGCTTTCGATCTGCCCGCCATGGAGAAGGGAATTGACGGCATCGGCAAAATAATTGCCGATCCGGCTGTTAATTCCCGTATCCCCATCCCAGGTAAGGCTGTCTAAATACCAGCTTTGCGCCGTTTTCGCCTGATTCAAAACTACCGACACCACCGGCTGGTCAGCAACCAAACCGGCCATGTCCACTCTCCCGTAAGGTTCCCCGAATCCCCGCAGCTTAGTTTCCGCTTCATATAGCTTGGCCAATTCCTCTTTAGAGCTTAAGAACTTTAAAAACTCCCAGGCTTCCTGCTGGTGCGGGGATCGCTTCGCTACCCCCTCTACCCAATACGAAGCATAATTAACATTTCCGCCCGGTAATTGCGGAACGGGAACCACTTTAAAATTCAGCGGGGTGTTCCTATTTTTCGCCATTTCGACAATATCAAAATAGTCCCAGGAATAACCGAAAAACATCGCCAGGTTCCCCCGGGCAAAAGCCATTTTGCTCTCGTCCTGAGACTGATCCCAAACCTTGTCCACTTTTTCAAAATCAGTATAAAAGCCGAGGGCGTTTTTAGCGCTGCTGTCCGTGTATTTTCCAAAGTCTGCTCGGTTCTGCAGCGATATCAGGGCTAAAATATCCTGCCAGTGGGTGACATTGCCGGCGTTACCTAAAGCCGCTCCGCCGCGGATTAGTAGGTCCCCGTTTTCCACTTTCAGATTTTTAGCGGCATCAATAAAATCCGGCTGCCAAAGAAGCGGGGCTACCATCCCCCTTTCGGTAAAAATGTCATTATTTATATAGAGAAGCAAGGTGTCAACCTCCAGGGGAATCCCGTAATAGCGGCCGTTTAAATAAAGGTCTTTTTGGGCAACGGGATAAAAAGTGCTCTGGAAGGCTGTAGTCGTATAAGCACTGCCCGGCACGGGAGAAAGATCGTCTTTTAGCATCGGCAGCCAACTATTATGAAAGCGAAAGATATCCGGGCTGCTATTGCCGGCCAAAAGCAGAGCCAGCCGGTCCCGGTACTGAATCGGCGATTGTTTTTTGTAATTGATTTTAATATTAGGGTGAAGTCGCTCGTAATCGGTAATCGCCACATTCATCACCGATTCCGGTTCCCAAAGGCCCCAATACTCTAAGGTAACCGGGGAGAGGCCGCCAAAAAAAACCTTGGCCAGGATCAAAACGACCACAATTAAAAAAGCCAGCACCCCCAAAAGAACAGCAATTAATTTTCCGACCGCCATAGATTAAAATAGAGACTGTATGGTTAAGTTATCACAAATTGAAAAACTGCTCAAGAAGCTGATTTTGGTTAGCGAGATTTTTATTTTAATTCTCCTCTTCTTGGCCGTCGGAGCAAATTACCTTTTTGAATATTCCTTCCGGGGGAAAATCTATCCCGGGGTAAAAGTCGCGGGGGTAAATTTCGGCGGCCGGACGCCCGAAGAGCTCACCGCTTATTTCCGGGCCCGCTTGGTACTACCGTCAGGGGTCGCTTTTATTTATGAAGACAACTCTTATCCCTTAGACCTGCCGGCGCTTAATCTGCATTTTAATACCCGGCAAATGAGCAGCCGCGCTTATTCCGTCGGCCGGCAAACGGATAACTTTTATAACAACCTGGTGCAGAAAATTGCCGCTTTCAGCGGCGGTATTGACCTGCCGGCGGAAATTGCTTACGACGGCAATCTGCTATCGGAGACCGAGGGCCTTTATAACCGCAGCATTGCCGTTACCCCCGTTGATGCCCAATTTAAATTTGAACCCGAAGCCGGACCGGACCACAAAGGACGGGTGGTCGCCTTTGCTCCCTCCCGAAACGGTCGGGAAATCGATCACGAAAAACTATTAAACATCTTTACCTCTTTAATTACGGGCCAAACCTGCGCCGGGGAAACGGAATGCCTTTTGCCCCTGCCGGTAACTACCATAACGCCGAAGGTCAACTCTACCGCGGCCGACTCCCTGGGCCTTAAAGATCTCCTCGGCAGCGGCACTTCCTATTTTTATGACTCTATACCGGGCAGGGTGGATAATATCCGTATCGGCGCGGAAAAGATTTCCGGCTCCCTCATCGCCCCCGGGGAAACTTTTTCCTTTGACAATTCCATCGGAACCATTTCCGCCGTTTTCGGTTTTCAAAAAGCCTATATTATTAAAAATAATAAAACCGTTTTAGACGACGGCGGCGGCGTCTGCCAGGTTTCAACCACTCTCTATCGAGCCGCCCTTAACGCCGGATTACCCATTATTGAACGGGTAGCTCACAGCTACCGGGTAGGATTTTATGAACAAGGCGGCTTTAAGCCGGGCTTAGACGCAACTGTTTATCCCCCTTCCCCGGATTTAAAATTTGAAAATGATACGCCCGGCTGGATTCTCCTCCAGGCAACTTTTGACCAGGAAAAATCGCAACTAACCTTTGATCTTTTCGGCACTGCCGACGGGCGAAAAACTAAAATTTCCGATCCGGTTATTCTCTCCTCCACCCCTCCGCCCGACCCCATTTACGAAGACGCCCCCAACCTTCCCGTGGGTATTGTCCAGCAAGTTGATACCGCCCACAGCGGTGCCAAGGTCTTCTTTAAGCGGACGGTAACGAGAAACGGAGAGGTTCTTATCGATGAAACCGTGACTTCCGATTACGTCCCCTGGCCCGCCCGTTTTCTCAGGGGAACCAAAGCAAATTAGATTCATAAAAACTAACCGCAGATGCCCGATAAACATTTCAGCAAATTATTTTTATCCCTGACCATAATTACTCTGGTTCTCCTGGCTACCCACCCCGCCTGGTCCTACCACCTACGGGTTGATGCTGACGGTTTTTATCTCTCCCGCGCACGTTATTTTTTAGTCAACCATAATCTCACCGGTCTGGGCTACAATGAGTACCAGCCGGGCGCGGTTCTTTTTTTTCTGGCGCTTTCCCCTTTACTTCTTTGGCAAAACAGCAATAATTTATATCTGGCAGGCTTGTTCGCCGCCAATATTCTTTTTATCATCGCTTTGGCCGGTCTTTACCGGAAATTTTCGGGAAACAATTTAAGCATCCTGGTCTTCGCTTTAATCCTGCTTTTTATGGGACCGATTGTTCTCTATCGTTTTGATCTTTATGTCGTCTTTTTTACCTTGTTATCCCTCTGGTTTTTAGTAAAACGAAAGGCGGGACGGGCTTTTTTCCTGCTAGGAATAGCGACCAGTATCAAAATCTACCCCGCCCTGCTTTTGCCCTACTATCTCCTTCCGGCGGTCAAAAGCCGGCATATTAAGACGGCCGCGGTCCAGACGGCAATCTTTCTGATGGGCGCAGCCGCGGTTATCCTTCTTTACCTCTTGTTTTTCCAGGTACCCCCCGCCGACCTTATTACTAACGCCGACGTTCACGCTTTAAAACCGGTCCATGCGGAAAGTCTTTGGGGCACGATTCTTACCCTCATTCCCTGGCTGACAACCGGTACGTATGCTTTGGGTAAAGGGGCTACCGGTATTTTCGGAATTGCGCCGCAGTATACTCCCGGCCCCTTGTTTTTTTATAACTTCTTCTGGCTCGTTCCTCTGGGCCTCTATTATTTCTGGCTGATTTTTAAAGCGCCGCGTCAAATCTCTCCGTTGCTGCCGGCAATAACTATCATTCTGCTTTTTTTAACTTTTTCTAAAATCCTCACCGCCCAATATCTTCTCTGGGCTTTCCTTCTTTTCCCGGCGCTCACCCCGCCCACCGAGAGCGGGAATAATCGGGAAACCCGCCTTTGGTCTCTCGGTTTTTTTCTAATTCTTTTTATTTCGCTCCTGAGCCAATATATTTACCCCCTGCGTTACAATGAGTTACTGGGAGTCTTTTATACTTCCGGCAACGATGCCTGGGTCTTCTGGCTTCTGGCCCTACGCAACTGTCTGCTCCTGGTTTTGTTTATTTTTCTTACCGAACTAACTTTATGGCTGAAATCCTGATATTTATTTCGCTGCTTTTGCCGCTAACCACCAGCGGATTAGCCCTCTGGGTTTGGGGTTCGGGGCAGAAAAAATGGAACACTTATGATTTGGTCGGCGGTTTTGTTATCGGCACCGTATTTTTCACCTGGGTCGTTCTCGGGCTGTCCTTAGCCCTAGGACAAATCGCTGCTCGGCCGCTTCTTCTTTTCCTCTTCGGTGCAACTCTTCTTTCTTTCTTTTATTTAATAAGAAAACGCTTTATAGCTCCCCCGCTTTCCCGGAAAACTCTGGGTAAAACCTGTTTTTTTGGGGGGTTGACTGTTTTGGGATTTTTTATTTTCCCCCGTCTCTTGTTTTGGCAAAGCGGGGAACTTTTTTCCGGTTGGATTACCGTCTGGGGTGATTGGGCGGCCCATTTGGCCTATACCACCGGATTTGTTTATGGCCGCAATTTTCCCCCGCAGATGCCTATTTTCGCCGGGCAGGTTCTTTCCTACCCTTTCTTAACTGACCTCTTTTCCGCTTTCCTGCTTAAGCTGAACCTCGACATTACGGCCGCCCTGGTTTTCCCCAGCCTTTTGTTTACCCTCAGCGCTATCATTCTCCTTACCCGGCTGGCGGCAAATTTAAGCGGTAAATTCGGGAGCGCGGCTCTGGCTGCCCTTCTCTTCTTGGGCAACGGCGGTTTAGGAATCTATTATGTCCTGCAGCAACCGGATATTTATTCCCAGGCGACAAAAATCGATAGCCAAAATATCCAGTGGGCTAACGTTCTGACCACCCAGTTCGTTCCCCAGCGCGGTTTTGCCCTCGCTTTTCCGTTGGCCCTGATAGTTTTTTATCTCCTCTGGCAAATCTGGCAAGGAAAAGCCGGTTTCCGGCTTTATTTTTTAGCCGGCACGCTCACTGCCTTAGTTGTTTTAGTCCACGCCCACAGCTTCCTAGTAATCATCCTGGTTTCCGGCTGGGTATTTCTCAAAGATTTTTTAAGGAGCCGGCGGCGGGTTTTTCTCTGGCTCGGATTTGCCCTGCCTATTCTTATCCTGGCCCTGCCGGCAATATATTATTTTTATTTCGGCAGCCGTCTCAATAGTTTTTTTCAGTTTAAGCCCGGCTGGATGGCCCGTGGCAATATTTTCCTTTTTTGGTTAAAAAACTTCTGCCCGATGCTCTTTTTGTCTCTTGTCGGCTTATTCTTCATGCCCCGAACGCTGCGTCTTTTTCTATTGCCGTTTTTTTCTCTTTTTATCCTGGCCCACCTTTTTCTTTTCCAACCCTGGGATTGGGACAATTCCAAGTTATTAACCTATTGGTATCTGGGGGCTGCCATTTCTGCCGGCATCCTTCTCCAAAAAATGTTTGCTTCTAAAAATCCTTTTTTTCTTGTATTTGCGCTTGTACTCTTTGCGCTGAGTACCGTTTCCGGTTTTTACGATGTCAGCCAGCTTTTCCGGTTTGAGAAAAATAAACAGCGTCTTTTCGGCCGCCAACAGGTAACGGCCGCTGAGTTTATTAAAGAGAACACGCCTTCCGACGCGGTTTTTTTAACCGCCGACAATCATGACAACCCGGTCGCGTCGCTGGCCGGGCGCAAAATTTTTTTGGGTTTCCCCGGCTGGCTCTGGTCCTACGGGATTGATTATGCTCCGCGCCAGCAAATCGTCGCACAAATTAAGGAAGGCGGACCGGAAGCCAAAAGGCTTTTGGCCCAAAATGGGATTGATTACGTATTTATCGGACCGGTAGAAATTTCCCGGGGGTTTAACAAAGCCTTCTTCGACACCAACTACCCGACAATCTATTCCCGGGGAGAAGATACGGTTTATAAAATTAATGGGGATTTAACCCTCGTTAAGTAGCTCTCTTAAAGCGTTTATTTTCCAATTAGAAGCAGAGGGGGCACCAACCCGCCCGCTGCTGTTGATCTTAGGATAATCTTCGGTGGCAAACTTAATTTCTGCCGTTAGCTCTTTTTTCAGCTCTTCCGGTGATTTTTCCCGCATTTCTTCCAACCAAAAATTGCGTTGTTCTTCCTCGGTTCTACCCTCAAGATATTTTCCCGGCTCCATAATTTTATCTTACCATTTGTAGTAGAATTTGCCTATATAATATGACAATCCTCGCTATCGAGACCTCCTGTGACGAAACGGCAGCTGCTATCGTAAAAGATGGCACGGAAATTGTTTCTAATGTGGTTGCCAGTTCGCAGGAAATTCACGCCAAATACGGCGGGATTATTCCCGAACAAGCCGCGCGGGAACAAATTAGGGCGATTATTCCGGTGATAAATGAAGCCTTAAATCCGGAGCGTAAAGCGTTTAGCGTAAAGCGTAAAGAAAAAATATTACCCGGTCTATATACTTACCGCCATCCGCTAGCCTCTGATATAGATGCCCTTGCCGTGACCGTCGGTCCCGGTCTGATCGGCAGTTTACTCGTCGGCGTGGAAACAGCCAAGGCCTTAGCCCTTGCCTGGAATAAACCGCTTGTTCCCGTTAACCATTTGGTCGGCCACATTTATGCGAATTGGCTGGGCGGGGCAAATAGCCCGAGGCCGGAATTCCCCGCCGTCGTTCTTATTGTCAGCGGCGGCCATACGGAATTAGTGCTTATGGAAAACCATGGAAAATTTAAACGGCTTGGGGGGACCCGGGACGATGCTGCGGGCGAATGTTTTGACAAATGTGCCCGGCTGTTAAACCTCGGCTACCCCGGCGGCCCGGCAATAGAAGCTGCGGCTTCCAAATTCCAAATTCCAAATTCCAAATTCCAAATTAAATTGCCCCGTCCGTTGCTTTATGACAAGCAATTTGACTTCAGTTTCAGCGGCCTCAAAACTGCGGTGGCTAATGAGCTAAAAAAGAAGATTTCTTCTGCAGAAGAAATCTTCTTTTCATCAGCCCTGGCTGCTGAGCTGCAGGAGTCCGTCACCGATGTCCTGGTATATAAAACCCTCCGGGCGGCGGAAAAATTCCGTACCCGGTCCGTTCTGTTGGCCGGCGGCGTCGCAGCTAATTCCCGCCTCCGCGAGAAACTTAATTCGCAATTTGACGGTTCGCAATTCGCAATTCATGTTCCCAAGATAAAGTTATGCACCGACAACGCAGCCTATATCGCCTCCGCGGCTTATTTTAATCACCATCCGGTTCCTGTCGGAAAAGTTGACGCTGACCCGGGGTTGGACTTTAACAGTTAAAAGTCGGCTTATTCGTGGTCCGGGAATAGCCTCTTTGCTCTGATAAACGATTCTTTCACTCCCGGCGATTTACTCAGAAGCTCCTCGTCATAAACTAACGGTCGGACGCCGTGGGGATCGGCGATGGGTTGCCCGCCCCAATGGGGCTCGCCGCGATTATGAACAATTGGCGGTTCAGCACCGGAAAATGCTTTTAAAATTGCTTTATGGGCTGTTTTCCCATTATTTTCTGTAGCTTCAATTAACAAATCAATCCCATATCTCCAACACCGCGCGGTCGATAATTCTTCCGGTAGGGATATGCTTTTAATATTGGGGGTGGCTTTTATTTCCCGCAGGGCCCTTTGCAAGATTTTCTGTTGCCGTTCAACACTTTATATCGTGTGGTTATGGCCATATTAACAGCTTTTTAGTATGTGTCAATTAATATCTGGGTTACTAAATTGGGTTAGGGATTGCCTGTTATTTAAAATTTGGGTGCCAACCATTGACAAGCCCTGTGCCCGGTGTTAATGTCTACCCATGTTAATTTCCGAGCTTGTCCGGGGAGTAAAAGGAAAAGCCGCTAGGCTCTTGCATGGCGAGATCAGACGGGAAGTTTTTGAAATTGAGAGAGAGCGGCTTCCTCTCTATAGGAACGCCAGTTTACATTGGATCGGAAATTTAAGGGTAGAAGTCTTGCCTAGGGTCGGAGATGTTTATTATGAACGTTCCGGTGGTGAAGATCCGGTTACGAAGGAAGGAACTGCTATTCCCATCAATGAAGCCAGATATTATGAGCTTCACGGTGATATGTTGCGCCTGAGGGTAACCTCTTACGGGCGCCATAGCCGCGATGTACAATATCTCTATTTCGCCATGGTCAAAGACCTGGCCGAGGAAACTCCCCCCCAAGAATAATATTCTTCAGCGTTTTTTCAGAATTCTACAGTATAAGTAAATAAATATATGGACACCACAACCACCGCTGAAGTAAATAACAAACCGGCCGACGTGCGGGATGTTAGGCAGACCAGTAATTGGACAAAGGGATTATTGGGCATCCTGCTAGTTATCCTGATCGCTGCCCTGGCGTTTTTTGTCGGTTGGCGCATACAAAGATTCCAAGCCTTAAGAAACGGCGCGCTTTCCAGGCGGCCAGCTCTCTTCGGGCGGATGATGCAGCCCTTCGGAAACGGCGCCTTGAGGCGGCGCGGAAGAGCTTTGGGCTTACGAAGCGGCGCCGGGGGCTTAAGCGGCCAGGTAAGTAACGTTAACGGTAACCAGCTGCAGGTCACCCTTCCCAACGGCCAAACGCTAAACGTGACGCTTAATACCGGTACCGCTTACTCCCAGGTTAGTTCTGCCACCCAACAAAGCCTGAGGGCCGGGGAAAATGTGACTATTTTCGGCACCAGAACCGCTAATAGCTCTGTCTCCGCCCAAAGCGTAAGAATCAACACGCCTTAAAGCGGGGGGCCTTCTTATATTTTGTTTTTAAATCTTATTTTTCGTGAGCGCTCGGGAGCCGGGTGGTAATCGAAGGGTAATTGTTTCTGAATATAGATTTCCGGTTGCCGGTAAGCCAGGATTATCGCTCCTAAGGCAAAGAGCACCAATATAAGCTTCACAATCCCTCCGATAATCGGGACAAGACCCACCAAATAAATTAAAAACAGGCCCAAAACGAGAGCCCAACCGCGCCGCTCCCCGAAGCGGGCAAATAAAATACGCCGGCCGATAAAAAAAGCCATCAGATACTGGGCTAAAATCCACGCCAGATAGGCCAGAAGTAAAATAACCAGCGATACGGGGATCCCGATGAGAGTAATCGCAAACAACAGGGCTAAAGTAGGGACCATTAAGACAACGACAATGCCCCAGCCAAAACTGGCATAAGGCCGATTTTCTATCGCCGATACCACTTTCTCAAAACCCCTGGGAAAAAGTCCGAGCAGAATAAAGCCGATGATTGCCGAAACGACAAAACCCAGGAAGTCGGTCAGCGGTTTAATCCGCTGATACGAGGAAAGCACCGTCCGGGCACCGAAAAAGCGCGGGAAAGTTTCATCCCTGGTTGTTTTCTGATAAGCAATATTGCCGGCAACGGTAGCCCCCGGTTCCAAAACCGCTTCGGTGCTTCCGGTATATTTTAAACTGCCGGAAATTGAAGCCATTGGCCCCAGTAAAAATTCCCTGTCGGCGACGACAAAAGCTTCGTTGGCAATCTCCGAATTTAAATATAAACGGCTGCCCAAAAAGCGAAAGCCGCGGCCGATTTTGGCCGCCGATAACTCCAGATTGCCGCCGGCGGTTAGTAAACTCCCGGAGATTGTCGCCCTGCGGGTTACGGTACAATTGCCGCACAAGAGGAGGACATTCCGCCCCACCGTACTATTAACGGAAACATCTCCGGCTAGAACCCGGATGCTGTTACCCACCGGGCCGTTGATATTGACTTTGCCGCCGACAACAAACAGGTCGCCGTCTACGGGGCCGTTTACCGTCACCAACCCGCCGGCTAAAAAAGCGTCGCCTTTGATTTCGCCGTCAATTTGGACCGTATCGGCGGCTCTGATAAAATCGGAGCCAATAACCTGCCCGGCGGGAAGCAGCTCATAGCCCTGGGCTAGCACCGGGGCCGGCACTAAATAAAAAATAAAAAATATCAGCCCAAGGCTGACCCGCCAATGGCGGAAAAAATAAAAATTCACCCCCGGTATCTTCTTCATCGGTAGTTAGGCCGATCATAAGTACCGGATTGCTGTTTGTCAAGTTCAGATCTAGTTGTTACAATTAGCCCAGAATGGAACCAAAATATGATCACCGGGCAATAGAAGAAAAAATTTATCACCGCTGGGAAGAAAGCGGAGCTTTTACGCCGCAAATAAATCCACAAAAAAAACCTTTCACCATTCTCCTGCCGCTGCCGAATGCCAATGACCCGATGCATATGGGCCATGCCCTTTTTACCGTTGGGGATATCTTGGCCCGCTACCACCGTATGCTTGGCGATCCCACTTTATGGCTGCCCGGGGCCGATCATGCCGGTATCGAAACACAGTATGTTTATGAGAAACATCTGGCAAAAGAGGGCAAAAGCCGCTTTGATTTCGACCGGGAGACGCTCTTTAAGATGGTTTGGGGGTTTGTGGAAAAAAACCGGGAGTTAAACAAAAACCAACTCAAGCGTCTGGGTTTTTCCCTGGACTGGACCCGTTACCACTACAGCCTGGAGCCGCAGATCGTGGAAAACGTTCTGGCTACATTCCGGAAATTATACCATGATAAATTACTCTACCGCGGACAGCGCCTGGTAAATTATTGTCCCCGCTGCGGCACGGCTTTCTCAGAGCTGGAAGTGGATTACCAGGAACGGTCTGACTTTTTATACTATCTAAACTACGGCCCCGTCTCTGTAGCTACCACCCGTCCGGAGACTATATTTGCCGATACGGCCGTTGCGATTAACCCCAAGGACAAACGCTATCTGAAACTCCCGGGACAACAAGCTACCATTCCCCTTCTTAATTTAACCATTCCCATCATTACCGACCCGGCGATCGATATTAAATTCGGTAGCGGCGCCCTAAAAGTAACCCCGGGCCATGACCCGCTGGATTTCGAAATCGGCAGCCGCCATCATCTTCCGGTAATTTCCATAGTCGACCGTGCCGGCCGCCTGGATTTTTCGGACCCGCGTTTTAACGGGCTGCGCGAGAAAGCGATATTAGAAACGCTTTCCGGATTAAAAATCCCGGCCGCCCGGGAAAAGATCCTGGAACTCCTGGTAAAAAGCGGAGCGCTTATCAAAAAAGAGCCGCTGACGCACGCTGTCGGCATCTGCTACCGCTGTGGGACCGTCATTGAACCCCTGCTTTTGCCGCAGTGGTTTGTTAAAACCAAATCGCTGGCTGAACCGGCGATTGCCGCGATCAAAACGGGCAAAACCAAAATCGTCCCCCAAAAACGCTTTGCCAAAATGTACTTCGACTGGATGGAAAACATAAAAGACTGGAATATTTCCCGTCAGATTGTCTGGGGGCCACGTATTCCCGTTTGGTACTGCCTGGACTGCAACGCGGAAATTCAAATCGGTTTTATCAGTTCCCGGGGCGAGAAAGTCAGCGGTCCTTACCGGGTATTAAAAGAAAATTATCCCTTCGCGGAAATAAGCCGGGGACTTCAAACCCTGATAGCTCCTCAGGACGCGGTTTACCAGTTGGAACCGGGTCCGTGCCAAAAATGCCACAGCGAACAGACCCTCCAGGAGACCGATACTTTTGATACCTGGTTTCTCTCCGGCCAGTGGCCTTTAACTACTCTGGGTTATAATGTTGCGCATCCCGAGGAAAGCTCCGGGGATTTTGAATATTTCTATCCTACTTCTGTTTTAGATACGCTGTGGGACATATTATTTTTCTGGGTCGGACGAATGATGATGTTCGGGCTTTACCTAACCGGTGAGGCCCCTTTCCGGGTAATCCACCTTCATGCCCGTGTGGTAGACCGGACCGGTCAAAAAATGAGCAAAAGCCGCGGCAATGTCATTGACCCGATTATTATGGTCGATAAATACGGCGCCGATGCGCTCCGCATGGCCCTTACAGCCGGCGTCACCCCCGGCGGCGATATTGCCCTAAGCGAGGAAAAAATTATCGGTTACCGCAACTTTGCTAATAAAATCTGGAACATGGGACGGTTTTTAAGCAGTGATAAAATAAAAAAGGATTTAACGGCCAAATCGCCGGGCGATGCCGCCCTGGAATTGCTGGTTAAAAATTTGGTAAGGCAAACCACAGACTATTTAAGGACTTACCGTTTCGGCCAGGCCGCTGAAGAACTTTATCGCGTTACCTGGCACGAACTGGCTGACAAATATATTGAGGAGTATAAAAAGGGCCTGCTTTCTTATTCGGTACTGAAAAATTCCTATCTTACTATCCTTAAACTGCTCCACCCTTTTATCCCTTTTGTCACCGAGGCGGTTTGGGACCAGTTCTCCCCGGAAAAACTGCTGATAAGTACTTCCTGGCCCCCGATTCACCGGACAGACAAAATCTAGTACAATAAATTATGGATCATTCTGGGGAAAATCCCTTTCTGCCTTTTGATCTCTCCGGGCACCCCCGGCAAACAGAAAGCGTCGGTACCAACGTCTTCCTTCCCGCCCAAAAGGAAAAACCGGTCGTAAAAATTGGCAAGCAAAAAGTACCGGCTAAACCGGTACAGGAAGCTCTGAATAAAACCCTAGAGTTCAGGCGCCTGGAAGAAATTGCCCGGGAAATAGCAAGCCCCCATAGTCAGAAAGCCATCGTTCCGCAAGAATATGTCCTCGCCCAGGGTACAGAACCGGAAAGCTCCCATATTGTCCGGACACAAAAATTTGTGAAAGGAGTCCCTTTAAAAAATCTTGGTTTTCAAGGAATTTTAAGTTTAGACCAAAACAACCTCGACACCTTGCGTTCTCTTTGCCTGGATTCCCTTCGCTGCTTTATAAAAACGGGGGTGTTCTACGATCTTATCGGAAGCGATGCGGAAGATTCTAAATCCCGAACCCTCAGCCAAAGAGCGAAAAGAATTATTTTCCCCTTAAGAAATTCCTACAATTTATTCCTAGCTCCTGAAGGAATTAAATTAGTCGACCCCAACGTTTTTAGGCTTTTCCCGAACCGTTCTCCCCTGAGACGTTTACTGGTTCAGGCTGCTATGGGAGTCTCATTGCTGTCTAATTATTTCCTCCTTACCGCAGTAAAACCCTTCCGTAAAAAACGGAGCGAGATGGCTACCCCTATAGCTAATAGTGGGCCGCTGCCGGAATATTGATAATCCGTCCCTTGGCTACGATAAGGAGCCTTTTACAGGCAGCCTTTAAAAACTTCTTCGGCGGAGATAAAAGTGCCGTTACGTTTGATCTGAATATGGGAATGCGGCGTATTGCCGCCGGGAAATGCTGCCAAGTGTCCTACCACTGTCCCGGAAGCCAGAGTGCTGGCGGTTACCTGCTCATTAATCATGTGGTGCAATTGTAAAACATAGGGAACGCCGTTAACCGTCGCCGAAAATTGGCGGTACTTTTGGCCGGGGTAATTATTATCATTGCCGTCATGTTCATAATGCCAATTAACCGCCTGCCCGTCAATTGAGGGTAAATAAACAGGCGCGCCCTGGGTGGAACAAACATCAATAGCCGTTTCGTTGCCCTGCCAATAATTCGTTCCTCCCGGGCAAATCCGATCTAGTTCCGGATTGCTCCGATAATTGGTGTCGCAATGAGCCGGTGAACCATTACTTAAGGAGTGTTCGCACAGCCGGCCGCTAATTACCGGGCAGGAAAAAACTTCCATAGACGGCGTACCGACTTTGATCGGGAAAGAAGCGGAGGCGGTAAACTGTTCTTCCTTTCCGACAGAATTAACCATAGTTCCTTCAATGGTGAATTTATTAATTACCAACGAATCCTGCATTTGGGGAGTCAGAGGCATTTTATAATCGTACATTTTGCCCTGCTGGTATGGTTGCGGACCGAAAATAACGATCGGGGTGCCGGGAGTTCCCTTTTTATTAATAATAATTTCGTCTTTGACGGTCGCGCTTTTAATTTGCCTGGCCTGAACGACATCGGCTAGATAGGCAATTTCCGTTTTGCCGATCTGATCATTTGCTACCGTATCCGGTGAACCAACCTTCTTTACATAAACCCCGACCGGCGCGGCGATATCAGCTCCGACCTGAGCGTTATAAACCGGATCCTGATAAACCGCATCGCGCAGGCCCAAAAGCATCGTAGCGGTAAGAAAAGTTGCCGACAGGCCCGTAGTAATAGAAACGGCGGCAGTTCCCAAAAGACCCGTTCCCCCTAAGCCGGTCGCAATTCCCATCAGGGAAGGAACGGTACCGCTGATAGCCGTCGCCGCCGTTGCCGCAACCCCTCCTGCTCCCGCCCCGGCAGCGCTAGTAGCCGCCACCATCTGGGAAATATATCCCGCTACCCCGCCGACAAAACCACCGATGATAAAACCGCCGATGGTCCCGACACCAGGAATAAAACTACCAATTAAGGCTCCTGTTAAGGCTCCGCCTGCAACCCAACCGGCCAAACCGGCTTTGGCCAGAAGGGTCATAAGCATCATAAATGCCGCACCGGCCGCTCCGCCCAAAACCTTTAATAGTTTTTTAATTTCGGGCCATAGTCTATCGGCTACCAGCGTGATCCCCCAGGCCAGAGCAGCCCCTACCGGTCCCCCCAGAATTGTCCCCAATGCAGTTCCGGCAAATTTCTTAGCCGCTGCCGAAATTAAAATTTTCCCCGTCCCGGCCAGTGCTTCTTTACCGGCGGCGATCTTAGCGGCTGCCGTTACCGTACCGGCGACTTTTTCCGCGGTTTTTTTCTTTCCCAACCCCAGGCTGGTAAAAATCCGGTCTTTGATACTGCTTAGCCAGCCGGCAGGTCCCGGGGCCCGTATCCTGATTTCCTCAGGGCTTTCGCGGTGGGTTTGGCGGATAAATTCCTGAGCCGTTCGGGGCCGTTCCCCCGGGACAGCCCCGTAGATACCTTCCGGTTCGCCCAAAGCTTCCTGGGTTTCCGGGCGGAGCATGGCTTCGCGCCGGGCTTGGATTTTTGCCACTTTTGCCGCCGTTTTCTCGCGGGCTGTTTCCGTTTGCGCCGGTTGGATATCCGGCATTTTCGCGGGAAGGGTTCCGGGTCTTCCGGCTTCCTTCCCTGCCGCTGCTGCAGAAACCGGAGCCATAGGTACTCCGGGTAAAAACCCTTCTTCCGGCTCTGGAGAAACAACCTGTCCACGGCGTCCCAGTTGAATCCCAAATCTGCCGGCGATCCGCCCCAAACTCCGACCCGGCGACTGTAAAAGGGAGGGCTCCTCTTTCTCGTAACGTTCCCGTAGGCTTTTGATCTCCTCCCGGGCTTTCGTCAGTTTTTTCTCACCGGCTCCGGTACCTACCCCCGGGGTATAGTGAATAGGTGCTTCTTTCGGTGCCGCAGTCCGGGCCTCCTGTCTCTGGCTGGTCGGCGGCGTATAGCCCCGAAAGATTAAGGGCGGAATGTTTTCTTTTTCCCCCTCCGCTTGCCCTTGTGCTGGAACTTGTTCTTCCTCCTGTGTTTGCTCCTGGGCTCTTTCCTCGGCAATAGTCTCTGCAATTGTCGCCGGGTCGACAACTTCGGCTACTTCCTTGGCCGTTTCCGCAACCGCCTGCGGCTCCCAGGAAATATTTTCTTCTTCCGTAATATTCTCCCGCAGGGTTTCCGCTACCGTTTCTTCCAGTCCCCGGCCGTTTGCCAGTTCCTGGGCCACATTATCCGTAACGTCATCGATATAGTTGTCCACCACTGTCTGCACATTTTCGTCGCCGGGAGCTAAAGCCAGACGCCGGAAAAGATTTTTGTTGTAAGTTAAAATAGACCGGCGGAGCGCTTCGGCTAATCTATTTTTCGCCGGACCGTGACGGCGTGCCCGCAATTTTTGCAATTCGGAAATCTTAAAAACAGGACCGTTTCCTGCCGGAACAGAAACGATCGGTGTATCCGCTTTCGTCTGGGCCATAAATTCATCTTACCATAAGATCAATAATCCGATTATTACTAACTGGGTATCCGCCCGGTAGTATTTGTTGCGAGCGGTCACATCTCTACCCGCCTTAATTCCCCGGATAATAACGGGGGTGCAACCTGGAACCAAATAGTGGCTGCTCCCGCAAATATCGCCTGGCTAGGAAACGAACCGACAGGGATAATTATAAAAAGCTATTGGGGCGGATTATTAAAAACCGGCGATAGGGTTCCAGATACCGGTGGCGGTTTCGGCAGGATTGCTAATCGGCTGGCCCGCAAAAGACCAGAAGTACGATAAATATTCACGAGGAAGAAGTTGTTGAAGCTAGGTAAAAAGCCGAAGGGCTCGGAGTAAAACCGGTATGTCTTCAAGCGGACATCACAAAATTACCCTTTCCCGACAAACACCTTGACACGGCTTCAGATTTTGGTTGTAGTCATATGCTCGCGGACAAAGAATCGCAAAGGAAAGCAGAAGCGAAAACCGCCAGGGCAATCAAGCCGGGGGGAAAATTAATCTATTTTGGTTCTCTCAGAACCATCTGCGTATAAGAAGGAATTGGATAGCCCGGCATTTCGAAAAATTGAGGATATTCAGGTAGGGTAGGAAAAAAGCTTTGCAATTCTATCTTTTTTAGAAACAGGGTGGAAGTCGCCGCCGGAAGAAATGGCAAGGTTTCCGGAACAGATAGGAATAGTGTTATTTTGTAAAGAAGGGTGATATTTTAAAATCCAGCGGCCGGGTAGCCCAGGTGCGTATCAAATCCTAATTAGTCTTTCTATGAAAAGGTGACCCTCTTGTTTTTCATCGTTTTGCCTTTACAATGAAATTTGCCATGGAGCAGCATCCTGTCCCTCAGAACATTACCGGTTTTGAGTTTAAGCTGGTCGGCGATATGACCCTGAAACAATTCGGCTACCTGGCGGCCGGATTTATTACCGCTTTTATCTTCTATGCTTCCGATTGGTATGCTATTATCAAATTCCCCCTGGCAATCCTTTTTATTGTTTCCGGGGTCACTTTTGCCTTTGTCCCGGTCAATGAGCGGCCGCTGGACATCTGGGTCATCAATTTCTTCCGCTCTATCTACCGCCCGACACTTTATCTTTGGAAAAAAAGCGGGCGCAAACAGGCGGGAGTCTGGAATATTCCCGAGACCACCGAAGAACCTTTAGCCCCGCCGGTGTCTTTAGAGCAAGCCGCGGCTTCGGCGCCTACTGACACCCGCCTGCAGGAGTATCTGCAAACCCTGCCCCAGACCGAACCGGAAGAAGCGGCGGCGGAAGAGGCTCCGCAGGTAGCGCTAAATCCCCTGCCCCCGCCTGAAGAAAAACCCAACGAAAAACGACAGATGGGCATCGAGGACCTCATCCGCATCCGCGAAGATTTGTTAAAGGAATTTTCCGGTGATCAAAACGCGAAAGTCCCGTCGGAAGAGCCGTCGCCGGAGGAAAAAATACCCCCGCTAGAAGAACAGGTACAGGCGCGGGTTCAAGAAGCACCAAAAGAGACGGCCCCAAAGGCGACAATTACCATCGACGAGATGGTAAAAATCCGGGAGCAAGCCAAGCTGCCGCAGTCGACAATCAAGGAGGCAACGGAAATTAAAGCGGCAAACCTGACCTTCCCCAAAAGATATTCGCCTTACGCCAAGCCCGCCCAGCCCAAAACGGAAAAGAAACCGCCCAAGCCGGCCTACGCCGGCATTTTCCAAATTACCACTCCCAACCTGATTTCCGGGGTAGTTAAAGATGCCCAGGACCAAATTCTTCCCGGGGTTATCGTTATTATTAAAAACATCCAGGGAACTAGCGTCCGGGCCCTGCGGACTAATAAAGTCGGCCAGTTTTTAGCCAGCACCCCGCTGGAAAGCGGCACTTATTATTTGGAAATGGATAAAGAGGGTTATCATTTCGACATTTTAGAAATTAAATTAGACGGCAATGTCGTTACCCCGTTAGAAATTGAGGCCAAGGAAAGCGCGGAAGCAGACGGCAGTCAAACCGAAGGCCTTCAGGAAAAGCAATCGGCTGCGGCTTAACAATTTTACCGATTCCTATCTTCTCGACACAAAAGGATTGTTTTTAAGGTAAAAGCGCAATTTTTCCTCCGCCCAGATCCCGGCATAAGCCGCTCCGACACGCGGAGCCGCGGCAATTTGTTCTTCGGGGACGTTCTTCCCCAAAACAAAATACAAAGGCCCGAATTTCGCCATATCCGTCCCGTATAAAGATTTATTAATATGTAATGCTTTACAGAGCAAGCCGGGGCCGGATGTTTTTTCGGCCACGTTTTTTACCGGCTCCGCAGCCCTTAGCAATACCGCTGCCCCTATTCCCTCTTTTTCCGTAACTACATTAAGGCAATAGTACATGCCGTAAATTAAATAAACGTAAGCAAATCCCGGCGGGCCAAACATCACCCGGTTTCTTTGCGTTTCTCCGAAGCGGCTATGCGCGGCTAAGTCCTGCGGACCTAAATATCCTTCCGTTTCTACAATTTTGACAATCAGGCATTTCCCCTCTTCCTCACGGATTAAATAATTTCCTAAAAGTTCCCGGGCCACGATTTCCGCCGACCGGGCGAAGAAACGGCGCGGTAATGGAGCATTATTTTCCATTGCCCTTTTTCCAGAAATAGCGAACGCAAGCGGTTAGCGCGGCAATCACCAAAAGCCAGGTAATCGTTTCTAAAAGAAATTCCCAATAAGATACGGGTCCGCCGAATCCGCTCATCATTCCGTAGGTGCGGCCATAACCCGTCATCTTTCTCGCCTCCGACAACCCTTATTATAAACCGCGGAGCAGGGCGGAGATAATAAAAACCGCGGCAAATCCCAAAACGGTAGTAAACAGTGTCAGATAAGAGCTATGACGATGGTGGGCTTCGGGTAAAAGATCAGCCGCGCCCAGATAAAGAAAAAAGCCGAAGTAGAATGCCAAAATGTACGGCAGGATCGCGGTAAGACCGTTGAAATAAAAAGACACCGCCAGCCCCAAAAGCGGGGCCAGCGCATCAATTAAAAGCCAACGCCAAGCCTGGGACTTTTTCCCCTGATTTTTTAATATCACCGTAGCTGTATTGAGGCCGTCGGAAAAATCGTGAGCCAGAACCGCCAGGGAAATAACCAATCCCAACTGAATGCTGGTTAAAAAGCCTAAACCGATGCCCAGCCCGTCAAAAAAAGAATGTACGGAAAAACCGGTTGCCGATAAAGTACCGACGTGGCGGTTACCGCCTTCCTCCGAATGATTTCCCGAGCGAAAGACAATAATTCTCTCTAAAGAATGGAAAAATAAAAAACCGACAGCGCTGAAAAACAGGAGATTATTGAGGGGCAGGAGCATTTTTTGCGCTTCGCTAATAACCTCCGGCAGAATTTCAAATAGGGCCGTGGCTATTACTGCCCCGGAAGCAAAACCCAAAACCAAATGGAGCCGGTCGCGAAAACGGATGGCCGCCCAACCGCCGCTTAAGGTGGAAATAAAAGTTAGCAGGGCAAAGAAAAGTCCCAACACGGCTTGATGATAGCATAAACTTATGGCATACTGTTACCAATGCCCGTCGACCTTAGTAAAGTTGCTATCCGCGGGGCTACTCAGGAACACCTGGAAATCTATGATATCCGGGATAATTTAATCATTCTTAAAGACGGTTCCGTTACCCTGACCATCCAGACTACCGCCGTCAACTTCGGCCTTTTGTCCGAAATGGAACAGGACGCAATTATTTACGCTTATGCCGGCCTTTTAAATTCACTCACTTTCCCCATTCAGATCGTCATCAGGAGTAAACGTAAAGATATTTCCTCCTACGTATCCCAGCTTCAGAAAGCAGAGGATGAACAACAGAACGCCCTTCTTAAAAACCAGATTGCCAAATACCGTGATTTTATCGTCAAAACAGTCAAAGAAAACAACGTCCTGGACAAAAAATTCTACATTTGCATCCCTTTCAGCTCCCTGGAATTGGGGGTTTCCAGCTCGGCAAAGCTTTTGATTAAACAAACCGGCTTGCCTTTGCCGGTAGAAACGATCATCGAAAAGGCCAAGGTCGCTTTAGCCCCTAAGGCAGAACATATCTACCGACAGCTCGGGCGCCTGGGACTGCGCGCCCGGCAGCTTAACACCCAGGAATTGATCGAGCTTTTTTACACTATTTATAATCCCGGCGCCGAAGGAACAGAGCTGGTCGGCAGCGTCCCTTACACTTCTCCGGCAATCTCAACCCAGTAATTCTCAAGGTTCCCTTCTTCATATATAATAATGATTAAAGATTCTCTTATGGTTAAACTGCCCAAAATTAACATCCCTCTGGTAAAGCGCTTCCAGCCCGAAAGCGTACCGGAAGGCCCTGACAAATCCCTGGCTGCCGGGATGGTTACCGTCCAGGATATCATCGCCCCGGCCGCCATCGAAGTTGATTTTGATTATTTAAAAATCGGGGAAAAATTTTACCGCACCCTTTTTGTCGCCGGCTACCCGCGGTTTGTCAGCGCCAATTGGCTGGCGCCGCTTATTAATTTCAACAGCAGTCTGGACGTTTCCATCTTTATTTATCCCGTTGAGTCCAAGGAGATCCTCTCCGATATGAAACGGAAAATTGCAGAAATGGAAGCAACCATTGAAAGCGATATCAAGCGCGGCAAAGTAATTGACCCCAATGTCCAGGTAGCTCTTGATGACGCGTTAAATCTTCAGGAACAACTGGCCAAAGGTGCGGAAAAGTTTTACCAATTCGGGCTTTATGTCACTATCAGCAGCGACAGCATCGAACAGTTAAACCAGTTAACTAAAGAGGTCTCCTCCACCCTAGGAGCGCTTTTGATTATCAGCAAGCCGGCGACCCTCCAGATGGAGGACGGTTTTAAAACTACTTCTCCTACTTGTCTGGACAAACTGATGATCACCCGCAATATGGATACCACGTCGCTCGCTACCACCTTTCCTTTTACCTCTTCGGAACTAACCGCTAATTCTGGAATTTTATACGGCCTCAACGAACATAACGGATCGCTGATTATCTTTGACCGTTTTTCTTTAGAAAACGCCAATGAAGTAGTTTTAGGAAAAAGCGGCAGCGGAAAAAGTTTTTTAGTCAAATTAGAAGCTTTGCGTTCTCTGATGTTCGGTACGGATGTGATTATTGTCGATCCGGAAGAGGAATATAAAAGCCTGTCCGATTCTGTGGGCGGCGATTATATTTCCTTTGCTTTCGGCAGCGATACCCATATCAACCCTTTCGATTTATCCGGCTCCGGTGAAGAAGCAGAGAACGAACTGCAGCTAAAAATCGGTTTTACCCTGGCGCGGCTTCTTAAAATTATGGTCGAAACAAAATCCGCCGAAGAAGATGCTATTTTGCACAACGCCCTGGAGCTGACTTATAAACAAAAAGGGATCACCTATGATCCGGCTACCCACAGAAACGAACCGCCGCTTCTCGAAGACCTTTATCGGACACTGATCGGGATGGAAACGCAAATAGCCCAAAATCTGGCTTTGCGCCTGGAAAAATTTGTCAAAGGCAGTTTCGGCGGCGTCTTTAACCAGCGCTCGACCGTGAATCTCAATAATTCTTTTACCGTATTCTCCTTTAAAAACCTGGAGGATCAAATGCGCAGCTTGGCAATTTTTATCATTATGGATTATGTCTGGAGCCAGATAAAAAGGAAAATGAAAAGGCGGATTTTAATCGTCGATGAAGGCTGGTATTTAATGAAAAACCAGAACAGCGCCGAATTTTTATGGGGTTTTGCTAAACGCGCCCGCAAATATTACCTGGGGCTAACGACGATTACCCAGGACATCGAAGATTTCCTCGCCACCGACCTGGGTAAAACCATTGTTACCAACAGCAGTATTCAAATGCTGATGAAACAGTCACCGGCGGCGATTGATAAAGTGGCGCAGATATTTTATCTTTCCGAGGGAGAAAAAAGCCTTCTGCTTTCAGCCAATGTCGGCCAAGGCCTTTTCTTTGCCGGCTCCTCGCATGTCGCCATACAGGTGGTCGCCTCCCCCGAAGAACACGAACTCATCACCAGTAAGCCCGAGGAGCTCATCGCCGCTAAAAAACAAAGGGAAAAAGAGGCTAGCTCTGCACCCGAACAGGCATAATAATATGCAGGAAGCTCTGATCGTCGGAGATTTTAAACATCCCGGCGGCCAGAGGACCGGAAAAACCCAAAGTCAGTTCTTCGCTTTTCCCGGCACAATTTAAAAGATCCAATAGATAGTGGAAATTAAAAGCAATTGCCAATTCCTCTTCTATCCCTTCGATTTTAGCGTCAATTTCGCTTTCATTCTCTCCTACTTGAGCGGCTACCGCTTTGACTAAAAATTGAGATTTGTTTAAAACAAATTTGACGATATTAGCGCTGTCGCGGGCAAAAACCCCGGCTGTCCGGATCCCGGAAGCTAATTCTTCCCGTCCGACCCGGGCTTTAATCACCGGAGCGCCGGGAATAATCTTTTCATATGCAGGATAAAGCCCCTCAATTAAACGGGCAGAAAGCTGGGTATCTCCCAAATCAAAATCCGCGCTGTTTTCCGTAAGATTGATTTTTAATATCTTTAATTCTTTATTCTCGCTCAAAATGCGGGCAACCTCCTGTAGCGCTTTCACTGGAATAATAAAGGATCTTGTTTCTTCCCCTTTTCCTTCCGCCTTTACGGCTGCCAGTTTTTTTACCGATAAGCGAAAACCGTCAGTAGCCACCATGGTTAAACCGGAATCGGTTAATTTAAATAAGATTCCGGTAAGTACAGGCCGACCCTCGTCTGCGGCGGCAGCAAAGGAAGTACAGGCAACACCGACAATGAATTCCTCCGCGGCGATTTCCAATTTCCAACCTGCGGTTTTTTTACCTTCCATCGCCTTTAGTGGCCACTCCTGCGCCGGTACACCGTTAACTTTGGCTTTAAACCGGCCGGCGGTTATCGCCAACTGGCCTTCTTCTAATTCCATCTCCACTTTCCCGGGAGGCAGGCTACCGACCAGTTCCGCGAAAGTTTTAGCCGGAATGGTATATTTGCCTTCTTTAAGAATTTTGACTCCGATTAAGGTGGTAATGCTGATTTCCAAATCCGTAGCGCTGAGTTTTAATCTGCCGTTATCGGTTTCCAATAGAATGTTTGCCAGTACGGGCATTTGCGGCTTGGAAGTGATCACCCGTCCTACCATAGAGAGACCCTTCAGCAAATTTTCCTGTAATATTTCTAGTTTCATCATTGTAATCTTAGCCGCCCCCTTTCCTATTTACAATTAGTATTTGTTTGTTAGTAGTCTTTGTGTATTTGTGGGCAGCCCAGCCTGGCCAGTCTGATTTATAATGTTGATAAATGCATTTTATTTTGTTCTTGTCATCTATTAACCTATTAGCCATTAACTATTAGCTTTAAGCTTAAGATTATCTCTGTTGATAATTGAACTTTTCTTGTTGATATCTTTGTGGATAATTCCCGGCAGTTTGTGGACAGTTTGGGTAAGTTATCCCCAAACTTCCCGTTTTATCAACAAAATCTGTTGCCTTAGCTGTTGATTATCCGCAAACTGTTTCTCAATTTTCCCCACGGCGTGGATAACCGTCGTATGGTCTTTGCGTTTCATAATCCGGGCAACCTCTTCCAGTTTAATCCGGCAATCCGTCCGTAAAAGGAACATGATTACCTGCCTGGGTAAAACAAATTCCGCATCGCGCTTATCGGAAAGAATATCTCCCTGTTTAATCCCGAAGACTTTGGAAACCGCGGAGATAATTTTTTGCGGCGAAGCCGGAACCGGGGGCTTATCGAGGCCGTTGGCTACTCCCAGGGCTTTTTTAACCAAATCCAAATTTACCGGCGTGTTTGCGGACTGGGAGACGGCCATAATTTTTTGCATAGCACCTTCAATTTCCCGGATGTTGTTTTCCAAACGGGTAGCCAGGTATTCTATCGAAGCCTCATCCCAGTTTTCTCGCCGGGCGGATAATTTTTGTTTAATAATAGCGATGCGCATTTCCAGATCAGGAGTTTGAATATCTGCGGCTAAACCGCCCATCAGGCGCGAAAGAAGCCGGTCCTCGACCTGGATTTCTTGCGGCGGCCGATCGGAGGTAAGAATAATCTGCTTCTCGCCCATAAATAAGGAATTAAAAGTATAGAAAAACTCATCCTGCATAGCTTCTTTTTTGGAAATAAACTGGATATCGTCCACTAATAAAACATCGACTTCCCGATAGCGTTTCTTGAAAGCAGGCATAGTTTTTTGTTGTAAAGAGGCGACTAGATCGTTCATAAAATGCTCGGCGGTTATGTATAAAATCCGCAGATTAGAGTTGCGGACAAAAAGTTCATTGCCGATGGCCTGCATAAGGTGGGTTTTACCAACTCCGACTCCGCCGTAAATAAAGAAGGGATTATATTCTTTCCCGGGGTTTTTACAGATGGTCATAGCCGCGGCGTGTGCAAAATTGTTGCTGGCGCCGACCACCAGAGATTTTAAACTGTACTTGGGATTGAGACCGGTTTTACGGTATTGTTCTTCGGTATTGGACAGATTAAAACTGTCTGTCCGGCTGATATCCGGTTTATTGACCTGTTCCGGAAAGTTGAGGGTTTCAAAGAGTGGTCCGGCGGGAGCGGCCAGCTCCGGTTTGATTACTTCAAAAACAAGCGATAATTTTTCTTTGCTTTGTCGTTCGAGGGCATTTTGCAGCAGAACATAATATCTTTTTTCCACGGTTTCCCGGGCTAAATTGGTTGCCAGCGATATCCTGGCAATACCTTTTTCCAGGGATAAAAGCCGGCTGTTACTGAAGTTAATTTTGGTCGTGCTTTTCCCCAGGTCTACTTCAATTTCCGCCAGAACCGTTTTCCAAATATCGCCGGGGTTCATACGACGGCATCTTACAAGTTATCCACATTTTTTCAAGTGGGCAGAACTATAACAAATTGCCAAAGACACTATTGTCTCGCAGAGAACGGCCGGATATAATTAGGCTATGCCCAAAAGAGTCTGGCAGCCGAAAAAATTAAAAAGACAGAGAAAACACGGCTTTCTTCAGCGCAACGCTACACATAGCGGGCGCAAGCTCATGCATCGGAGAACGCTTAAAGGAAGAAAACGAATAACCATATAGTAAACAGTTTAAGGCAGGCGGCCCAAGGCTGTTGGCCAACGGCTATTTGCCATTAGTAGTTATAAATGCTTCCCCGTAAAAATCTGATTCCTTTAAGGAGAGAATTTAAGCGCATCCGTAAATCCGGGAAATTGTATGATTCCCCCTCTTTTGGTTTGCTGGTTTCTTACGGCAAAGTCCCAGGCCGCCAAGCTGCCTTTATCGTCAGTAAAAAGGTGGATAAAAAATCCGTGGTTCGCCATGAGATTAAAAGGAAACTAGCGGACGCCGTAGACCCTTTTCTTAACCGGATACCCCAAAACACCGAACTGGTTTTTTTAGCAAAAACTAAAGCGGCGACGACTGCCAGAATCGAGATAACTCAGGAGGTGGAAAAGATTTTGCACCGCGCCCAGCTTCTTTCTTAAAAAACTATTATAATACAGGAGTGCGGAATCTCGTTTTGTTCCTAATTCGTTTTTACCAGAAGTATCTCTCTTTTGACGGCGGAGTCTTCCGTTTATTGTTTTTAACCGACAAGGCCTGCCGTTTCATTCCAACCTGCAGTGAATATACCTATCTAGCGGTAGAAAAATATGGTACAATTCCGGGGCTTTGGCTGGGCCTAAAACGTATTATCCGCTGCCATCCCTGGAACAAAGGAGGCAACGACCCGGTTCCGGGAATTTCTAATTTATAATTACTAAATTTTAATGACGGAGTTTTTTTTACAAATTGTTCTCTTCATTTACAGCACGGTGGGTTTTCATAATCTGGGAGTTGCTATTGTGGAGATTGCCGTTCTTTCCCGCCTTATTTTTTATCCGGTTATCAAACAGCAAGTGCAATACAGTAAAAAAATGTCTGAGCTGCAGCCGCATATTAATGCCCTCAAGGAAAAACATAAAGGCAACCAGCAGGCATTCGCTACCGCCCAAATGGATCTTTTTAAACAACACGGAGTTAACCCCGCGGCCGGCTGCCTTCCCAGTATTGTCCAGATAGTTATTCTTTTCGGTCTTTTAGGTGCTCTCAGTAGAATTTTGAGTATGAAAGTAAATACGGAGTTTTTTGTTTGGAATATGGCTAAACCTGACGCTTATCATCTTACCGGCATACCGATTGCCGTACCCGGAATTTTAGTAGTCATCGCCGCCCTGACTCAATTTATCCAGACCAAAATGATGATGCCCACAGCCCCCAAGATTAGAAAAGAAGATAAGCCCGCAGAAAAACAAGAGAAAAGTGATTTCATGGGCGAATTTGCCGAAGCGCAGTCTTCCATGATCTGGATGTTCCCCCTGATGTTTCTGTTCTTGGGGACACAATGGCCCGCGGGACTGGCTTTATATTGGTCGGTAAGCAGTTTATTGGCTATTTATCAACAGTTTCGTATCTCCGGTCTTGGCGGACTGGAACAATACGTGATAAAATTCAGAAAATTAGGAGGAAGGTAGCTTATGGCACGCACCAAAAAAATCAGTGAAAATAAAAATAAAACTGACCGCGTAATCAAAGATATCGCCGTAGAATTGCTGTCGGCTTTACAACTTGACGGCGAGGCGGAAGTAAAGCTTTTAGAAGAAGACACTTATCAGGTAAGCATTAACACTCCCGACTCCGGCTTGCTAATCGGTTTCCACGGGGACACACTATCTTCTTTCCAATTAATCTTAGGAATTATGGTATATAAAAAACTGGGGCAATGGGAGAAGATTGTCGTCGAAGTCGGCGATTACCGTGCCAAAAGAGAAGAGCAGTTAAAAGAGATGGCGACGGGTTTTGCCAACCGGGCGATTACCACCAATTCCCCGGTAACTTTTCCCTATTTAACGGCCGCCGACCGTCGGGTAATACACATCGCCCTAAAAGATCATCCTCAGATAACCGCTGAATCAATCGGAGAAGGTGAACAGCGCAGGTTAATTGTCAAACCCAAGACCGGACAGGAATAACAATCCCACGTGGCAGTCAATTTCCTAAAACTAATTATTCCCCTTTTTTATTTATGGTTTTTATTTTTACCGACCCAGCTGGGTATGCATTTCTGGCCACCCTTTGCTTACGTCCGGGGATTACGAATTGATTACCTTTCCCCCACTGTTTACCTTACCGATATCCTGGCGGCCGCCTTAATTATTGTTTGTCTATTTACCGTAAAGAGTTCGGGAAAAATAAAGATTACCAACCTAATCGCCGTCCTGATATTTTTCGCGACAGCGGGATTAAATATTTATTCTTCCCGATCGCCCCAGGTTTCTTTATATAAATGGCTGAAAGTTTTAGAACTAACTTTTATTTTTATTATTAGTCGAAAAATTTTAAACATTAAAAATATTAAGCCGCTGATCGCTATTTTTTTTATCCAGTCGATAGTTATTTTAATTTCCGCTCTCGGTCAAATATACCGGCAGTCAGCTCTCGGTGGTTTTTGGTATTGGTTGGGGGAAAGAAGTTTTAATATCGCTACCCCCGGAATTGCGACGGCAGTAATCAACGGCTATTTATATTTCCGCCCTTATTCCTTTTTTTCCCACCCCAACCAAATGGCGGGCTATTTTTTAATCAGCGGATTAATTATTTTTTCCTGGCAGGAATTTGTTTTTAAAAATGAAGTTTTTAGGAAATTAATTTATATCGAAGTTTTGATTTCTTTTTTAATTATTCTTCTCTCACTTTCACGTAGTGCTTTAGCAGTCTTTGTTTGCAGCATTGTCGCGCTCCATATCCTTAACCATCCGGGGGTATTTCGGTATGGCCTCAGAAGAAATTATGGCGCGGCGGTAATTGCGGCGCTGGCCATGTTTACCTTTTTCTTACCCACCCTTTACTTTCGTTTTGGAGCTTTGTTTAGCTCCGATAAGTATACGATTCTGAACCGCCGACTTCTGAATCAAGAGGCGATAAAATATTTTTACCATTCCCCTCTTGCCGGTATCGGTTTGGGAAATTTTTCAATACTTTCTGCCGATCAACAATTTTTAGGCAATAGTTTTTATTTAATCGGGCAGCCGGTCCATAATATTTTTCTTCTTTTGTTGGCAGAAACCGGAATTATTGGCATGACGGCTTTTTTCTATATTTTGTTTCTGACCGCAAAACGCCTCTGGCGGTTTCACTCCCCGCAGCTTATTATTTTCCTGGCAATATTCTTCCTGGGTCTTTTTGACCACTATTTATTTACTTTACAACAAACACAAATGCTATTGGCTTTTACTTTTGGTCTTTTCTGGTCCCGCCTGGTAATAGCCAAACCAGCAACTTATAATTAACAAGGCTTATGTCCTTATCGCATAAAATTGCCTGGAATACGCTTATCCAAATTATCGGGAAATCTTTTTCTGCCGGCTTGGGGGTTTTGATTACCATTCTTCTCACCCGACATTTGGGGCCGGCGGGTTTCGGCACCTACACTTTTGTTTTGGTTTTTGTCACTATGTTCGGGACGTTGGCAGACTGGGGTCTGACACTGATTACGGTCCGGGAGGCCAGCCGTAATGATGCTTTAGCTCGGGAAATAATCGGCAATGTATTAGTGATCCGCCTGGGCTTGGCCTTTATCGCGGCTATTATTACCGTTTTGGTAATTTACCTTTTGCCTTATGATCCACAGATAAGACTTTTGGTCAGCGTTGCCTCATTGATGTTGCTCGCCCTCTCCTTAAAGACCTCTTTTCAAATTATTTTCAATGTCAAATTACAAATGCAAAACTGGGCTCTTTCCGAAATTGCCGGCAACGCTCTTTTTTTAGCACTCCTCCTTTTTTTAATCCAAAACCAAACCTCTTTATTGATGATAATTTTAGCTTTTGTTCTTTCCGATTCCTTTGCTGCCGGGGTAGCCGCATTCCTGGGATTTAAACTATTGCCGCTTAAATATTCCCTCATCCATCCCAAAACCCGCTTTTTACTGATTGAAGCTATCCCCATGGGCGGAATTTTAGTCGTCTTTACCATTTACAATCGCATCGATACGGTAATTCTCTCCCTATATAAAGGACAGGAGGCGGTAGGTTTGTATGGAGCTTCATATAAAGTTTATGAGGTCCTGGTTTTGGGGGCGGCTTATTTTGCTAATTCCGTTTTGCCATTAATTTCTCAATTGGCTATCTCCGATAAATTTAAACTCGGCGATGTTTACCGGAAATCTTTCATCATCCTGCTGATAATGGGGGTGGCTGTCGCCGTCGCCAATTATATTTTCGCGCCCCTGGCGATTAATATTATCGCCGGACCGGATTTTGCCGGGTCGATCGGCTCCTTAAGGATTTTATCACTGGCGATTGTCGTTTCCTATTTTAATCATATTAACGGCTACACGATTGTGGCTTTGGGAAAACAATGGGCCTCTTTCCTAATTGCCTGTGTTGCCTTGGCCATCAACGTCTTTTTAAATATAGTTTTTATTCCCCTCTATTCCTTTTATGCCGCTTCTTTTATTACCTTTATAACCGAAGCTTTAATTGTGGTATTAAGCCTGTATGTTTTGCGGCGGGATTTAGGGAGAATCCCGGGTTTCAGAGATTTTCGCGAAACGATAGGGGAAATCGTCAGAAAAAGAGGACAGATCTTTTAAACCCGGGCACGATTTTGTACAGGCCAACAGTATAATCTAAAAGAATTATTTTCCCGTGAAGAAAATATAATTACCTCACGGGAAACAAGCACAGTACGAGATTATTATGAAATTAAATATTTTTACCGATGGGGGAGCAAGAGGAAACCCCGGTCCCGCAGCTGCCGCCTATGTTATTCTTAATGATCAGGGGGAATTTTTAGAAAAGTGCGGGAAATACTTGGGTAAATCTACTAACAATATCGCCGAATACCAGGCGGTTATCCTGGCCTTGGGGTATTTACTCAAAAGCGGATTGGCTGCGAAATATAAAACAATTCACTTCCATTCCGATTCCTTGCTGGCCGTTTCCCAGATCAATGGACGCTGGAAAATTAAAGACCGTAACCTGAGAGAGCTTTCGGCGAAAGTTAACTTTATGCTGGCGGAACTGGCGAACAATTTCGTTCCCTTATCAATCAAATTCTTGCACATTCCCCGCAGCAAAAATTACCTTGCCGACAAGCTCGTTAACGAAACGCTGGACCAAATTTCTCTTGTATAGGACAAGAGCCTATCTTAAAATTGAATAACCGTGGAAAGTGAACTGCCCCAAAGGATTTTTAAAACCGAAGAACTAGCAGAAATGCCCGTAGCATTAGTCGCGGGCGGAGCGGGATTTATCGGCAGCCGTCTTTGTGAAGCGCTTTTAAGCCAAAACCTCGCGGTATTTTGCGTTGATAATTTCCAGACCGGCAAATACGAAAACATTGCCGCCTTTAAAACCCACGCCAATTTCCGCTTCCTCGAATATGATTTGAATTTTCCCTTGCCGGCTGACTGTCCGAACCCCACCTATATATTTCATCTAGCAGGCGCGGAAGAAAATAAGGACCCCGGCCAGGGGTCCCTGGATAGTTTAACCGTTAATGCATACGGGACCAAAAACCTCTTGGATCTGGCAGTCAAATGCCAGGCGAAATTTTTATTAGCCAGCAGCGCTGATGTATATCAGGGAGTGATGAGTAATAAGTCTTTAACGTCCTATTCCGCACCGGCAGAACCGGCAGCCCAGGGGACCCACCAATACGCATTCCACGAAGCTAAAAGGTTTGCGGAAACCATACTTTCAGAATATGTTAAAAAATTTGGCCTCAGAGCGGTAGTTGTCCGGGTTGCCGACGTTTACGGACCGGGAATGCGGATTACGGACCAATCGATGATCGCCGCACTTCTAAGGAAAGCGTTAAGGGGGGAGAGCATGGAACTGCCCGGCGACGGCCTGCAGGAGCTGCATCCAACTTTTATTACCGATCTTATTTATGGTTTGTCCAAGGCCATGTTCCGGCAGGAGACGGACGGAAAAATATTTTCGCTTTTGGGGACGGAAAAAGTCACCACCGTCAGCTTAGCACATCTTTTAAACGAGCTGAGCGGTCAGAATTTAGAGATTAAGTTCAGCAACGGCCAGGGAATAAAGGCTTCCCCCTATTTGGGAGCGGATATTGAAAAATCCCAGGAGGAATTGGGATGGCGGGAGAACACCTTTGTTAGGGAAGGGATGACTCAAACGCTGGCTTTTTTCGGGGCTCAAGTACCCACCACTACGGAAGCGCCGGCAGAAAAAAGGCCCATAGAGCAAGCACCGGTTTCGACGGCAATTTCGAAAACGGAACCGGTGCCGGTAAAAATTTCCACGGAAACGACTCCGGAAAAACCGGGGAAAAGAACCCCCCCTACGCCGCGCTGGCGTTTTCCCCGGAGTATTCTCCTCGGTTTAATCGTGTTAGCCGGCAGTATTTTTATTCCCTTTTCTGCCATGATCGGCAATACTCTGGTTGGGGGAGCAGCCCTGTTAGTTGCCCGCAACCGCCTGGAACAGGGGAAAATGACGGAAGCGGCGGCAGCAATAGAATTGGCGGAAAATCGTTTCGCCGGTTCCCGGGAATTATGGCGTAGTCTTATGTGGTTTCCCGATCTGGTCGGGCAGAAAACTTCCGCGGATAATTTTTACCGTTTATTGGATATTGCGGAGAAGGGGAGCGGGGCGGGATTATCTCTAACCCGGGCCGGTGCCGACCTATTAACTATGGAAAAACAGGTATTTGCTTCTGCGGACAATTCTGCTCCCCCGGATTTGGCGGCCAATTTTTCCCGGATTGGTTTGCAGCTGGGGATGGCTGCCGACAGACTGGCTTTTGTGCAGGCGGAAAAAGATCTGGTCCGCTTTCCGGCCTTTTTCCCCGGCCAGCAGTATCTAACTGTTCTGCCGCAGATTCAGCAAGCTCTGGTTTTCGGTCAACAGTTTTTACCCCTGACGCCGGATCTCTTGGCGGTTAACGGCCGGAAAAAATACCTGGTCCTTTTGCAAAACAACGCGGAGCTGCGGCCCAGCGGCGGCTTTTTGGGTTCTTTTGCCGTGCTGACACTGGAAAACGGACGGATGCTGGATTACCAGATTAAGGATATTTATGCTGCCGACGGACAACTGCGCGGCAAAATTACCCCCCCGGATGAAATTTTACACTTTCTGGGACAGCCGAGCTGGTTTATGCGCGATTCCAATTGGTCGCCCGACTTTGCTCTTTCTGCCAAGCGTGCTGCCTGGTTTTTGGAAAAGGAAACCGGTGAAAAAGTGGACGGCGTTATCGGGATAGATCTCTTTTTCGTCCAAAAACTATTAGCGGCAGTCGGTCCGGTCAAACTGGATGACTATAATGAGACGGTGAGCGCGGCTGATTTTTTTAACCGGACAGAATACCATGCCGAAATTAATTTTTTCCCAGGCAGCACCCAGAAGAAAGATTATCTAAGTTCAGTAGCTCAGGCGCTTTGGGTTAAGCTCTCCGGTAACCGGGAAAAGAATTTCCAACTTCTGGCCCAGGCAGCCTACGAAGCTCTTGCGGAAAAACACCTGCAAATTTATTTGCAAAATCCCCGGGCGGAAGAAATTCTGGCGCAAAACAACTGGACCGGCAAACTGGTTTTTCCGGAGGGGGCGGACAACGGTTTAGGGATTGTCGAAGCAAACCTGGGAGCCAACAAAGCTAATTATTTCGTGAAGCGGAAGATCAATATCGTCACGGAGTTAAATAAAGGCGGCGACGCCGCCAGTACCGTCACCGTTAATTATGAAAATAACAGTGCCACCGACACCTGGCCGGCGGGCCGCTATAAAAATTATCTGCGGTTTTATGTTCCCCGGACAGCCCAAAACATTTCCCTGGATATCGGGGACAGCCGCCTGGCCACTATCAGCAGCAAGCTGGACGAAACAATCCTTAAAAAATTGCCCAAGGATCGCTTTTTGGTTTATCAAAGCAGCGAATCGGGACTTTTAGCCTTTGGAACCCTGGTAGAAATTCCCATTCATTCCCAAAAGACGGTCACTTTCCGTTATAGCCTTCCCCAGGCGGTAAGTTATAAAAACGACAAAGTTGCCTACCGTTTTTATGTCCGCAAACAGGCGGGAACGGACAACGACCCCTTGAGTCTAAAAATTAACTTTCCGGCCTTTTTGGTTCCGGCGGATTTGCCAAGTCCCGATTTGCCGTCTCCTCTTGTCGGACAGGAGAGAATAAGTTACAATACAAATCTATCCCGGGATCGGGAATTTAATTTGCTATGGAAAAAACAGTTTTAAAAGCCGGGGTGCGGAAAACCGTCGGAAAGAAGGTTAAAAATTTAAGAAAGTCCGGCTTACTGCCGGCTAATCTTTTCGGTAAGGGATTAAAGTCCGTGGCTTTAGAACTGCCGGTTAAGGATTTTTTAATCGTATACAGTCAAGCCGGAGAAACGGGATTGGTAGAACTATTGGTAGACGGGAAGACCCACCACACCTTGATCAGCGGGCTCCAGGTACATCCAGTAACGCGTTACCCCCTGCATGCGGAATTTCACGCCGTTTCCTTAACCGAGAAGCTGCGGGCCAACGTACCCTTGATCTTGGAAAACAACTCGCCGGCGGTTACTGCCGGGATTGGATTGTTACTCCAAACCCTAAACGAGGTGGAAGTTGAAGCTTTACCAACGGATTTGCCGGAGAGAATCGTGATCGATGCCGGTAAACTTACGGAGGTTGATCAACAGATCACGGTTGGGGGTTTGACAATCCCTAAGGGGGTGTCCGTTCTTACTCCGGCGGAAGAAATTGTTGTCCGTGTTGCTCCGGCAGTTTCCGAAGAAGCCAAGAAAGAAGCGGAGGCCGCAGCCGCCGCGGAAGCGGCAAAAGCTGCGGAAGAAGCCGCGGGGGAAACGGTAGCAGAAGCAACCCCGAAGCCGGAATCTCCTAACGAAGAAAAGTCCGGAGAGAAATAAAATTAATAAAAATAATAAGGTTAACAAACCGGTTGTCGGGGCATTTAAATTAATAGAGAATAGTTGAAAACATTTTGACAATTTCCCCCGACTCCTTTCCTAAATCTTCGATATTTTTCTTTAGGGCGGAATTTGCGCGATAGAGAAATCTTAACCCGCGACCTGGCCTGCTTCCTTCTTTCTCCGAAATTTTTATTTTACGAACAAAATCTATAGAGCTTCCCGCCATATAAGCCCCCTGATACTTTGCCCCAATACTTCCAGTCGCAGCAATTAACCGGGGCCCAATTTTAAGAATAGAAATGATATGGGGAAGTTTATTAGCCGGATTTATATAATTAACAGCAAAATTTCAATTCTTTTTTGTAGCTGACGATTCTCCCCCGTGATGATTAAACCCCCTTTATTAATTTTATCAGCTTTATTATTTGGAATTAATTTATTTATTAACCAGTTCTCCGATTCTCCTCACCGTTTCATTATTGGGGTCCAGAAAGAACGCTTTTTCCCAGTAGGATTTGGCCAATTTATTCCGGTAGAGTTTCCAATTGAGGTAAGCCAGCTTCAGGTAGCCGTCCCGGTAGCCGGAATATTTGGCCACGGTTTTTTCCCAGCGGATGATTTCCGTTTCCATTTCTCCCGGCTGCACCCGTAGCTGCTGAATTTTCCGGAGCTCATTGTCCGCAATTGAACTAGCCCCCAGCCCCCGATCCCTAACTGCTAATTTTAGTTCCGTTTCCGCCCGGTCAAGGTCGTTATTCTGCTGATAAAACGTCGCCAGGAGTAAATGGGGTTGGGGGTTTTGCGGATAAAGCTGGGCTTGCTCTTTAGCCAGGTCGTAAGCTTCCTTACCGGAGAAGAAGAGGTTGACCGTGAGTAAGGCTATAATCACCGCCGCGAGCATCATCATGCCGAATTTTTTAAACCCCTCGGTAAATATGCGGGAAATCTGCGGGGAAAGAAGAGCAACTTTGCGAGGGGTTTCCGTGGAATGTTTTCTCGGCATGGCTATTTTATACCATATTTTCCTAAATTGAGGAAAAGTATGATAAAATCAGCTTATGGCAGAAGGAGAAGGAGTATATCGGCCGCCGGAAGCAGGAGCCTCTACCAGATCTCCTGAGATATTATCGGGAGTACAAACGGGCAAATCACAGGAAGCGCCTTGTAAGGAAATTGCGCGCCCGCGGGAAAAGGCAACCTTGCCTAATATTAAAATTGCCTGGGGAAACTATATTCGTGAGATAGTGGGGTCCGGCGGGGAGTTAAAACCTGAGGAATTGGACGATATCGATGAATTGATGAAAAAGGGTAAGGGCCCGGTTGCCGGAGGAACGACTTTTTCAGGCAGGTCCGCTACCAATCGCCCCGTAGCGGCACCCTATCGTTTAGAAATAGGCCCGCAGGATCCGAATAGTGTTGACGGCTGGATGGAAGCGGTTTTAGGCACCGTTTTTGAACAATACGAAAATATCAACGGTAAACTATTTCAGGAGAGGATTTCTGAGAATTTAGAACTATCTTCAATAGTCAACGGCTTGGATGCGATGCCGGAAGATTTAAAACTCAACTTTGTAACTGTGTTTCGAGGTGCCGGACTCGGTTATGAACGCCAAGTTCCATATCAGGAAGCATTGAAATCTACCCTTTGGGCTTTGTGTCGCATCAGAAATCGCAAAGTAGAAATTGAATCGTCCAAAGGATCGCTGGCGGTTATGGGGGTGGTTTCACCGGAAGTTCAAGCGCAAACCACGATTAAGTTTACCAACCTTACTCCCGAAGATCATTGGACGATAACCCATCTGGATGAAATTTTTCCTTTCGTCAGTAACACGGATGCAAAAATTCCTGTTAGCGCCGCTTTGAACGAATGGAAAGCGGCGGGGGAAGCCTATACCGATCCTTATCGCGGAACCATTTCCTTTAAAGACGCGATTCAATCAGACGCGTATATGGCTTATTTTAAAGCACAGATTGAGAATAAATTGGTTGACGAGGACCATTACACCCGTTTCCAAGCTCGCTGGGCTACCGAACTAGCTGGCGATTATTTAACCTGCAATTTAACCATGTCTATGTGGGACAAAGAAAGGGAACAACATACGACCATCGGTGAAGATCGGGATCTTATGCACTTTGAATACAAGCGGCGCAACGATTTTATGAAAGGCGACCCGGCCGGACCGGATATTACTGTCGGGGCTTACTGGGCGGCACCGGAACAGGATAATATTGCCACTTACGGCGGTTGGCCGCGGGAAGGCCGCGCGAAGGATATGGCCAAAAGGAGAATTGATATTTTGAAAAAAAATAAAACTTCCAAGGCGGTTTTTGTTTTTAACCCCGCTGATGTGACCAGGGCAGAGATAGTCGGGGACTTTTTCCGCTCAGTGCAGGTTGCAGACGCTGGGCAACCGCGGAGGCTTTCTGATTATACTTGGAAACAAATGCCTTTCTGGCAATTGGAACCCACCCAATATGCGGGCTATTTCGGTTATGATTTAGCTTTTGCTAACACCATTGTCAGCACCTTCAAAGAAAGAGGCCAGGATCTTAAAAAACTGGTTGACCCGGGTTATTGGGATTCTATGCATAAGCTGATTAACCGGGTTACCGCTTTTTGCCCTACCCTTTTAAGAGTACCGCCAGGTATGCCCGACACAAGAGCTTCATTAAAAGAATTCCAAGAGGCTACTTTAGACAAAATGCGCTTCAATTATATTCTAGGAGTTTTTTGGTGTGGCTCTCCTGAGGCGGTACCGGATAATCCTATTAATCCTTATAAGCGGGCGTATTGGACGAATCAGCAAGTAAGGGCGGTATTACAAGCGATGAAACAGGGTAATTTTTTGAGCAGGAATTCAACAGTTGTCCTCGAAAGCGAAGTGCTTAAAATGTATTTCGGTAGGTATGCTCAACCGAAATAGAATTTAAGGTGTAGTAGCTGAAGGCGAACCACCAGTGGGAGATCTTCTTCGGGCTAATGCTCCGCTAGCTGCAGTGGCAGCAGCTCCGGGCAGGGGGGATAAACGATCCCAAATTCCTCGTGGTAAACCACCGCGTTCTGCTTGCGCAGCAGCCTCTCTACCCCTTGGTTGCCCTAATAGACCCCCTGCGTACGGAGAATAAGCCCAGCCTACTGCTTCGGCCCAGGCCATACCGTGTTTAAACGGCGGAGATTTTAACCATTCTTGCAACATGGCTCCCGCTTTCGGGATCATCAGTAGTATACCAATACCGATAAGGGCGGGGATCGCATTGGGATCGCTGCCTCCGATAAGTGGCGGAACAAAAGGTCCACCCGGGTTTTGAGAAGGCTGGAATTGGTTAGACATGGAAACCAAACCGCCGCCAAAAAGGAGCAAAGTAATAACCAGAGGGAACTGCAAGAGATTAGAAAGCATGGAACGAAGCCAGGCGGAAAAGCCGCTCTGGCCGGGAATAGCGTCGGCAAGCATCGCCAGGGGCGAAAGGATCACGCCGATAATAATATTGATATAAGCGCCCAGAAGCATCAACCAGGTTCTAAAAAGGGCGTAAAGAATGGCAAGAGAGATTATGAGCCCGCCAATAACCCCGCCGACAAAACCAAAAAGATTAGAAACACCGGGGATGTTTCCGGTTAAGGCGACAATAATATCATTGATGGATTTTCCGCTCTGGAAAGATGGCATGATAAAAAGGTTGGTACCGACAAACTCAAAAATGGTTTTATATTGTATATTTTGTCTAAAACCCGTGACATCAAAAGAACCGAAAGCGCCGGCAAAAAGACTGATAATCACGCCAATTAATACATACATTAAATCAATTAGAAATCCGGCGATAGGGTAGGAAAAAGTAATTAAAATTAAGGACAAAAAGATTTTCGGCAGGGCGTTTTGGATGGAAACTACAGTCTTGGGATCAATCTTCACCCGGAGCATGATCATCAAACCGATAATAACAAAGATCACGGCAAAAGCCAGGTAAGCTAAATTACGGACCACCTGCCAAATTTGTAGGATCGGATTTAATCCTTGAAAACCAATTCCGCCGCTTTGGGCGTAAGCTACCGGAACAAGATTGGGAAAGCCGGCGTTTTGCGCCAAATATTGGACATATTGTCCTGTAGAAGCCGGCTTATTAGCATACATTGTTCCGGTCAGGGAAGCAAAAAGATTAATCGCCCCCCCCCGATAACCGGTAACGTTGCCGTTAGGTCCGGTCACGGGGCTGCCGGCAATTTTATTAGTGATCGCCAAAGCCAGATAGTTAAAAGTTACCTGGCTCATCCATTCATAAGCACCGCCTTTTTGCTGCTGTTCCTCAACCTGTTTTTGATAAAGGGGGAGCGTCGGATCAATAGGAGTTCCCTGCCAAAGGCCTTCCGCAGCGCGGTTTTCGATAGGCGTATTATTCTGGTTTTGGGGGTAAAGTTGATAGCAATTAGCTACACAGGCTGCGGCCCCGTTTCCGGCTGGACAGGCCTGGACGCAAGTTGTCCTTCGTTGGGCGTTGGTTTGGGCCAAAACAGAAGAAGCTGTCAAAAAGAAAAAAGACAGGACCAGGATCGCGACCGTTCCCAGTTTTTTCATTAGTTACATTATGGCTAAGGAAGCGGTAGGTGTCAAGGAGAATATATTAAGGACCGACCCAGAGCCTGAAGTTTAAGAGGGTATCTTCGGGAAGCCCCAGGAAACCCCCGACGAAACGGAGAATGGCGAAGGAGATAAGTATAAGCACAAGACCAAGGAGAGCGTAAGTCATAGTGTTACGGGCTCCGGCTATAGCCTTTGGATCCCCTGAAGAAATAACGAAACGCCCGGCACCATAAAGTAAAAATAGCAAGCTTACCGCTCCCAAAAAGAGAAAAAGGGCGCCGATAATCCGCACAAAAAACTCCGCTAGGCAGGGAAGTGTTGGAACCGTACCTCCGCCACCTTTTAATGCATTCCAATCACAACCGTTCACCTTTTTAGTATAACACACCAAAAACCCGCCTTTGATATTCGGGCGGGTTTTTACCGAACGGGCCTATGGGGTTATTCCGTGGTTAGGATTTGTTGCCGGATTGGTTATGGTTGGTATGGCCAATGAACCGAGATCAAAATTAATGCCAAAGAAAGTTTTAACCAAATTGAGAATAGCCCAAGCAACCAGGACAACAATTAGGCCGATAAGAGCCGCAGTGATAGTCCCCTTGGCCGCTTCCGTTCCTGCTTTATCGCCACCGCTTAAAATCCACCTAATGCCTCCCATGACTAGAAAGGCAAAGGCCAGAAGGAAAGCGACTATTAAAACAAATTGGATAAGACCGGTAATAACCGCAGGGATCGTGAGCGAGCATAGGTTACCACCGTTAGTGGGGCAAAGATTTATATTTTGGGCAAAAACGGGCGCAGCAAAATATAAGCCGCTGGCTAATATTGTAGCGGTAGTAATTAATTTTCTTAAATCTCTCATATTCACCCCCTTCGCCACTTATGGTTGTAGCATAACTGGACCCTGCTTCTCGTCTATATTTAATATGGCATGATTTTCGGAGGCTGTCAAGAAGTGACTAATAATAGTTTTATGGAGTAAGCCCATGGGTAATTTGGGCAGTAGACCAACAGCCACCTCCTAAACCAAGATAAATGCCAAAAAAGCAGGAGACAAAGTTAATTATGGCAAAAGAAACCAGCGCAAGTACAAGTCCAAGTACAGCATAAGTAATAGCAGACCGGGCGGAAGCAAGGGCTTGTTTGTCGCCGCCGGAGGCAATCCACTTAAGACCGCCGATAACCAGGTAAGAAAAGGCGAGAATAAAGATAATAATCAGGGCTAGCAATACTAAATTGACGATGATCGTAGCAATAATACTCAAGCCTCCGGTAGGGAAGCCGTTGGGCAGCTCGATGGTTCTAAAACCCGGGAATCTCATTTTAGGGCGCGACCAGCGCGGGAATTTTTAAGATATCCACTCCGATTGCCTGTAATAATACCATGGAAAAAACGATCATGAGAATACCGGTTATAACGGAAACAATTAGTTCTTTAGCAACCGCTAATTTTTGCGGATCACCGGAGGAGGTCATTAGCTGATAACCGGTTAAAATTAGCACTAGAAGCGCAACGCCCCCGACCAACCCTATCACTAGTTGCATAATGACTTTAACCAAATCCTCGGGGCTGGCGAATATTGTGCCGATAGCGGTTTGGCAACTACCGTCTTCGACGCAAAGAAAAACCGGACTCAAATCACGCCTGACGGAGTAACAAAACTTACTTTTTTGATCATAGTAATACTGAGTGTATTTATCTCCGGCCGAGGGGATACAGAGAGTGCTCTCGCAGGGTTTCGGAAGAAGTATATCTAATGGTTCTGCATAGCAGACGCTACCCAAGCCATATGTGGTACACCCTTCAGGACATTTAACAGCCCCGAGTTCTTTACAGGTATTTTGGCAAGAAGTCAAACTATCGTAACCGTTTGGGTCCTGTACACACCCCTGATTCTTTTTACAACTATACCGGGGTCCGGCTTTTTCTACACAACCAAAGGAAGCGGAGTCACATTCCGAGGGGTTTTTTATTTCCAGACAAATTTGGGGAACTTCACTATATCCCGACTGACAGGAATTTCCGTTTATGTCCGTGCCACAATAGCTCGAACCGGATGTGTACCAGAGACAACGGAATTGGCCGGGGTTTTCTGCCGCTAATGCTACATGATCATTTTTGGCTAAATTAATAATGTAACCGCTAAGGACGAGAAATAAAGAACAAATTAACAACCGCCGCATTATTTCTAGAATAACATAAAACTGCAGACAGAGGAAACGGCTTAGGTTTTAAAGATTTTGAGGAAAGTGTCGCCGGGGATTTGCACGCGGCCGATCTGCCGCATTTTCTTTTTGCCCTTTCTTTGCGCTTCCAGCAGTTTATCCCGGCGGGTGCGGTCCCCGCCGTAAAGTTTGGCCGTTACGTCTTTGCGGTAAGCGGCAATATCGGCGCGGGCAATAATCTGGTTATCTATGGCTGCTTGAATGATAATGGGGATTTGTTGGCGGGGGATAGCTTCTTTTAGTCTCTCCACCAAAAAACGGCCGTAGCTTTCCGCTTTTTCCTTTGGCAGAATTTGGGAAAAGGCATCGACCGCCTCGTGGTTAATTAAAATTTCCAGGGTAACGGCATCGAAAGGACGGTAGTCCAAAAATTCATAATCGAGACTGCCGTAACCGGAAGTGCGCGACTTTAACTCGTCAAAAAAATCGGTAATAATTTCCCCCAGCGGGATTTCGTAAGTTAGAGTGACATTATTGCCGTGATAAACCATATTCTTTAAAATTCCCCGGTGATCTTTGCTCAGGGACATTATGGGGCCGACATAATTTTGGGGGAGGATGACGGTAGCTAAAACCCAAGGTTCCTCATAGTTGCGAATTGCAAATTGTCCTTCGGTTTCGCTCAGGATAATCCCGAGCTTGTCGAGAGATTGCGAATTGCGAATTCGGTATTCAACGGTGGGGGTGGTGGCGAGAACATTCAGCCCGAAATCGGTTTCCAGCCGTTCCCGGGAAACTTCGGCATGAAGGTGCCCTAAAAATCCGGCACGGAACCCGCGGCCTAAGACTTTAGAGCCCATGGGAGAAAAAGCTAGCGCTGCATCGTTGAGTTTTAATTTTTCCAGGGCGTCCTCCAAAAGCGCGTAATCGTTCTGGTCGACCGGGAAAAGACTGATAAAAACCATGGGCTTTATTTCGCGGTAACCGGGTAACGGAATCAATTGCGAATTGTGAATTGTCCTTCGGCTTCGCTCGGGATAATCCCGAGCTTGTCGAGGGATTGCGAATTGCGAATTTTCCGTGGTGATGGTATCGCCGACACGGACGAGCGACGGATCTTTAAGATTGGTGGTAAGGTAACCAACTTCTCCGGTTCCGAGGGCCTCCGTGGGGAGCATGGCCGGGGAAAAGTGGCCCAGGTCTAAAACAGCTGCTTCCAGTCCGGCGGCCAAAAAACGGATTTTTCCGCGGCCTTCTAACTTGCCGTCAAAGACTCGGACAAATGCGGTCACACCTTTTTGGGCAGCAAATTGGGAAGAAAAAACCAGAGCGCGCGCCGGACCATCGGGATTACCGGCCGGAGGCGGCACTTTCCTAATCACTTCTTCCAATAAGCCCTGCACTCCCTCTCCGGTCTTGGCAGAAACCTTAAGAATTGGGAATTGCGAATTATCCAGTCCCTCGTTTTCACTCGGAACCTCGCTATTGCGGGGTTGCGAATTGAATAATTCATGTAAGTCTTTCTCTGTTTCAGCAGTCCGTGCGTTAGGCATATCGATTTTGTTGATCACGGGAATAATAGTTAATCCCAACTTTTGCGCTTTCTGAAAATGGGAAAGGGTCTGGGCTTGGATACCCTGGGTGGCGTCAACTAATAAAATCGCTCCTTCGCAGGCGGAAAGCGTCCGTTCCACTTCATAACTGAAATCGACGTGGCCGGGAGTATCAATCAAATTTAATTGATAATTATCTAATTGCGAATTGCGAATTAAGGAATAATGCATGGTAACGGGGGCGAGGCGGATAGTGATGCCGCGGGCGCGGGAGATTGGGTGGTTATCGAGAAGTTGCTCAGCATGGCCGCTTTTGCTGACCGATCCGGTAATTTCTAAAAAGCGGTCAGCCAGAGTGGATTTGCCGTGATCCACATGGGCGATGATGCAAAAATTGCGGATAAGAGACCGGGGAAGGCTTGTCTTGAGCGAAGTCGAAGGACCCGTCCTGAGCGCAGTCGAAGGATTATCCATGTTCTTCAACCACTTCCAAGACTTCGGCCGGAGGTGTAAAAATTTGCCGGATTTGTCCCAGGCGCTGGACTAGCCCCAGGAAAGCCTTAAGCTCCGGAATATCTAAAAGCCAGGTAAGGAAAAGATAGACGGAAAGGCCGACGGCGCCGGCGACACCGGTAAGCATAATTAAGGGGATGGTTTTTGTCGTATCAAAAACCAATTGGTCCAAAAGCTTCATGGGAATATAAAGAGCGATCCCGGTGGCCAGGGCCGCCAAAAACATTTTGACGGCAGGGAACAGGAGCTGGCGGTGGTTGAAATGCAGGCGGTAATCAAGAAGGGCCAAAAGCAATAAAAAGTAAACCAGGTCTCCGCTGACGGAACTGATAGCCAGCGCCCAGACGGGAAGTTTATAAACAACAATAAACGTCAGGCTTAAGACGATATTGACCAGGAAGGAGACCACGGCGATTTTGACAGGAGTGATGCTGTCTCTTAGGGCATAAAAAGCGCGGACCAGGAGATTGACTAAGCTTTGGGCTACAATGCCCAAGCCGAAAACCGCCAAAGTTTTGCCGGTGAGAACGGTTAAGGGCCAGGGAAAATTGCTGTTGCCGACGCCGAAAGCCAACCGCACGACGGGAATGCGCAAAACGATAATCAGGGCGGTTGCCGGCAGCGTCAGAAAGAGAATTTGATGAAAGGAGTTCAGGAGGGTGGTTTTAAAATTGTCCAGATTTTCCCTTGCTTGTTCCTCAGACAAAGTAGGAAGAGCTGCCTGGGCGATCGTCGCGCCGAAAATTCCGATCGGGAATTGCTGAAGCGCTTGGGAGAGATTAATAATAGTAATCGAGGAGGTAGCCAGGAGCGAGGCCAGGGCGGTATCTACGGTAAAGCTGATTTGGGCTACCGCCAGGCCAAAAGTGCGCGGTCCCAGGAGACGGCCGATTTCGCGGACCCCCGGGTCGGCAAGGTTGATTTTGGCCTCATAACGCAGGCCGATATGCTTAATCAGGGGAACCTGAATTAAAAAATGCAAAAGCGTCCCCAAAACGACACCCCAAGCGGGACCGTAAATGCCGATATAGGGAGAAAGCAGAACGATGCCGATAATAATTCCGAAATTGTAAGCGACCGGGGCCAGGGCCGGGATGAGAAAACGCTTGGTGGATTGGATGATTGCGGAGAGGAAATTGGAAAGAATAAAGAAGATTTGGGCGGAAAGCATAATTCTTGTGAGGTTTGTCAGCGCGACAAGGTTTTGGGGATTTTGGGAAAGACCGGGAGCAACAATAATGGAGAGATCGCGGGCGAAGAAAAAAGCGATGCTGGCTAAAACGACAAAAATAACCAGAGCCGCGTTGATGACGGTAGAAGCGGCGCGCCAGGCTTTCTCCTGCTGTCCGCAGCTTAAAAAACCGGCAATGACGGGGATAAAAGCGGTCGTAAGCGTACCCATGACCAGGACCTGAAAGATAAAGTCGGGGATACGGAAAGCAGCAAAAAACAGATCCAGGTCGGCGATAGGGTGGATATAAACTGCCAGCAGCCAATAGCGGATGATACCCAGTATTTTGGCCGCAAGAACCGCGGCGGCGATCACCGTGGCAGCGGAAAGAATGTTGGTCTGGCGTAAGAACAGCAAGCTCTTTCCGTTGTTGAAAAGGTTTTTCATTGGCGGTACAATTGTTTGGCTCATTGTAACACTATGCCCGTTATCAAGTCAGCAACAAAACAATTGCGCCAGGCGCAGAAAAGGTACCAGCAAAACCGCCAGGTTAAGACTAACCTGCGGTCAATTATGGCCGCTTTCCACCGCAAGCCTTCGGCAAAGGGTTTGGCCCGGGTCGCTTCGACTTTGGGCAAAGCGGTCAAACAGAATATTATTCACAAAAATAAAGCTTCACGCCTGACCTCCCGTCTTTCCCGCCTGGTAAGATAGCCCCGGGTAGTTTTAAAAAACCGGACTTGTAGCCCGCGAAAGTTTAGTATATTCTGGAAATATGGAGACGGCGACGCCGGAAATTAACCTGTTGCCCCAGGCGGAAATTGAAAAGGCGCCGTTGGGAAAATTTCTTGCCTGGGCTTTAACCGCCGGGCGCTATATTGTGGTTATTACCGAACTGATTGTGCTTTTGGCCTTTTTATCCCGCTTTAAACTGGATCGGGATCTTACCGACCTTTCCGAAGATATTGCCCGCAAGAAAAGCATCATCTCCGCCTCCGCTCCGTTTGAAAATAAAGTTCGTAAATTGCAGGACAAATTGCAAAATATTGATAAGCTGACCGCCAGTATTTTAATGCCGGAAAAATATCTGCCGATCTTAACCACGGCCCTGCCGGAGGAATCCGTGATCGACTCCGTCAATTTGGATGTGAACCGGCTGACGCTGACCGGTACGGTTAAATCCGAAGGAGGAATTCAAACAATTATTACCGAGTTGGAGAAGAATCCCCAGATTAAAAATATTGCCGTCAATAAATTAGAGCAGGCAGAAGACGGGAAAACTCTGAATTTTTCCGTCGCCGCTACTTTATGGCCTTAGACTATCGATCCGAATACCGGCGTTATAAGCGCTATTACAGCGCGGCGGGCCCCTTATTAAAAGACCCCGCGGTACGGGCTTATTTTTCCCTGATCGCTTCTGTTGTAACCGTGACAATCTTTCTGGTTTTTGCTATCAGACCGACAATTGCGACGATTGTCGGTTTACAAAAACAGATTACTGACAAAAAGGCATTTGCCCAGAAATTGGACACCAAAATTAACGCTTTGGCCCTTCTCCAAACGGAGTATCAGGAGATTGAACCGGATCTGGGTTTAGTGGACGAAGCGATGCCGGCCAGCCCAGATCTCGGCGCCGCGATCATTTTATTGGAAAATACTGCCAGCTCCAGTGGGGTGCGTTTGGAGTCGGTTAGCGTGTCCAAGGTAAATTATTATTCTTCCGCCAACCAATCGGCGGTAACCGCCATTCCTATCGATCTACAGCTATCGGGTACCTACGATGTGGTCAGTTATTTCTTAAAACAGCTGGTTAACCTGCCGCGGATATTTGTTATTTCCAAAATAACCATCGGGCAGCACACCCAATCGGGCACCATTAACAAGCGGCCCGCCAATGAATTGCCGGTGAAGCTCACGGTGAAAGGATTATATTATCCATGAGAAGCAAAAACTTTCTTTTTATTTCTGTCTTAACGCTTTTGGCCGCTATTGCTTGGGTGTTCTTTGACGCTTACCATGCCTATACGACCAACACTATCACTCCGGTTTTAGAGGAGATCGCTTTGCCGCTGACTCCGAAGATTGATAAAGCTGTGATTCAAAAACTAAAAGAGCGGCATGAACCGGTAAATATTTTCCAGTCGCTGATTACTGTTGCAGAGTTTCCAGCCAGAACGGCAAGCGAAAGCGCAACTGCCACCGCCAGCGGTATCAGGAGATAATCATGCAACCGATACGCATACCCACGATCCTGGCCCTTCTTGTTTTGCTCTTCGCTTTGGGCGTCGCGGTTTATGCTATTAGCCAAGTCCGTCAATTGTCCTCCCGGGCGGCACCGGGATCTGTTCCTAAAAGCGTCCGGATTACCAACATCAGCGATAACACCTTTACCGTTTCTTACCTTACGGATGCTGCGACCACCGGAGTGATTTCTCTGACCGATGGCCGGAAAGTTAACGACGAACGCGATTCCGGGTTATTCAAAACCCAGGGATACGTCACCCACTATTTTGTGGTTACGGGTTTAAAACCGGCTAGCAAATATGCCTTTGCCGTTATCAGTGGCACGGAAAACTTCAGCAAAGAACCGCTGACCAATAAACCCTATGAGGCTAGTACTGCTAGGGTACCTGCCGCAGCAGACTCTGTCGGCAATCCGGCTTACGGCACGGTTTATAAAAGCGACGGGTCGCCCGCTTCGGGAGCGATTGTTTATCTGGATATTCCCGGAATGGCTCCGCTTTCTGCCCGGGTAAAAAGCAACGGTAATTTTCTCATGATGGTCAACGCCGGTCGGACGGCAGACCTGAGCGGTTTTGCGGAGATCGGACCACAGACCCCGGAAGTTTTAACGGTCGAGGCAGGCCCAGACGGAACCGCTACCCTTAACTGTACTGTCGGTCTGGACAAGCCCTTTCCGGATATCACCCTGGGGAAGAGCGGTCAGTGTACAGCAGCGCCGATAGCTTCTCCTGGCCCGACACCGGAGGTTGCAAGCCCCGCCAGGGGCGGGGCCAGCCCCTCAGCCGGTCTGACCATTTCCAGTCCTGCGGATCAGGGTGTAATCAACGATCCCCTGCCGACTTTCCGCGGCAAGGCCCCGCCTAATAAGGTTTTACAGATTGAAATCCATTCCGCGGGAGTTATCTCCGCTTCGGTCAAATCCGCACCCGACGGCAACTGGTCTTATGTTTTGTCCAGCGTTCTGACGCCCGGTATACATACGATTACGGTTAGCTTTCTCGATGCTTCCGGTATAAAACAGACCATTACCCGAACTTTTGCGGTTCAGGCCGCCGGTAACGCCGGCCAGGAACCGCTTTTGCCGGCAACGACAGCCACTCCCAGCGCTGCGCCCCTTCCGACCCCACGGCAGATCAGCCTGGCGGCGATTTCACCCACACCGACCCCCCGTCCCTCTCCTACGCCGCGTCTTTCGCCGACTCCTATTCCGACTCCGAGCCCTACACCGGTAGCCGTTCCGGTCTCATCGCCTCGGGCCCCGACATCCGGAGCTACCGCGCAAACGATACTTTTGGCGGTATTGGGTTTTTTTCTTACCGGAGCAGGAATGTTAATCTCCCGGCGTGCAATCGCCGGAAACCGACTGTATACTATTGGAGTGATCGCCATGCTGGCTTTCGTTCCGAAGTTGGGCGTGGTGGTTCTTGTGGTTGCCCTGGGCGTCGTGCTCATCAGTTTATACCGACTCCTGCGGCCTACCAAAACGGAAACGCCCGAAAAACCTTCGATAGCTGATTTACCGGAAACAAATCCACCGGTAGCGGAAGTTAAACCGTTGACTGCCAACGCGCTTCCGCCGCCCCCGGAGCCGGTAACGCCTCCCGCGCAGGCAGTTCCTACCGTTAGCCCGGCAGGAAGCAGCGAGATGCCTTCCGTGGTTCTTCCGCCGATCAAAAGCTCACCCTACGGGAAAAATACGGTGTTAATTGCCTTAGCGGCTTTGGTTTTATTGAGCGGGCTGGCCGGCGGTATTTTCTTAACCCAGCGGAAGCAGGAGACCAGAAGTCGCGCCGATTCCAATACTGCCTCTACCCTCTGTTTCGGCGGAGGGCAACCAAACGGTAGCGGTTCGGAAACCTATTACGGAGCTTTAGTGGTTAAACAGTTTAGCCATGACGAAGCCGGCTGGAATCAATGTTTAAAGTGCCGCGACAGCAATTGCGGACCCAATTTGGTAGGGGAGCTCAGTACTTGCCAAAATCCGGATATTTCCTGTAGTCAGGTAGGCACCTGTACTAGTAGTACCGGATCCTGCGTCATTACTTCGACCTATCCCACCTGTGCCGTGGTACAGCTCGATTGTCTGAATGCTCCCTATCCACCGGGCGGAAGTATTATGGCCGGCGGCATTTATTACAACTGCGACTGTGTTGTACCGTCGGTTTCTACCCAACCGCCGCCGCCGGACTGCACAAGCCTTACCACTACCGCCGACTTGAATAATTTGGTGATCGGAACCCCTTATACTTTTTCCCTGCAGGCCGCCGGGACGGTTACCGATGTCGCGATAAGCGGCTACATCAATTCCTGTTCCAACAATGTTATTCCTTATGCCCAGCAGCACGGCGGGCCCGGAACCTATACCTTTACCTGGACTCCAACCCAGGCGGGGACCACGGTTGTTTACGGCCGGGTCTGGAACGACGCGATCAGTGAATGCCGGGCGGATTGTGTTGATGCCCCGCCGCGGTTCCTTTGCGGCCACGCATCCTCTTGTAAACTGACGGCTCAGGTAGTACCTCCCGTTTCCGCCGCGCCCACTCTTTCCCCTACTCCGCCGGTTACCCCGACAATCTCTACCAGTCCGCCACCGACAGTTACTGCCGCCTGCCAGCTGGTTCAGGCGGACAAAGATTTAAGTACCGTACGGGTAGGGGATCTGGTAACGTTTACCGGTTTCGGCTGGGTCAGTTCCGGTACCGACAGCATTGACCAGATCAACTTTATTATTACTAAAGACGGAACGGAGGTATCCAACGAGATAGTTAATACCGTCCGGGCACCGGGAAAAGACACCGGCGGCAATGTTTTCTATCAAGCCAGCCAGGCCTACACTGTTAGCGCACCGGGGAATTATGGTGTCAAAATCCGGGTGCACTGGAAGAGCGCTAACGTCTGGTTAGAATAATATGCCTATTTGGCAAAATAAAAAATTACTGATTGGAATAATAGCCACGGTTTTAGCGGCGGTTTTAGCGACCGTGGCAATTATTACGGCCCTAAGGCTTTCACAGGCACCGTCTAAACCGGTAGCCCCCACCGTTCCGCAGATAAAGCCCCGCGCCGCGGAACCTAATCCTGCCTGTTCCTTAACTTTTACGGTGGCGGTTTCCGTAACACCGACTCCCACCATAACCCCCTCGGTAACTCCAGGCGTGACGCCGACCGTGACTCCCACGGCCACCCCCGCGCCGACTCCCACGCCAACGCCTTCGGAGATACCGGCACCGACTCCCACGCCCGCGCTACCGCCGGCGGCAACTCCCGTGCCGACCCCGGCACTGCCGCGGACGGGTATAGAAATGCCGACGGTCCTTTTTGTCGGTATCGGCGGTATTTTAATCCTTCTGGGGCTTTTGGCTTTTTAAGGAAAGATTTGTTTCCGGAGAAAGTCGTGAACTTCGGTGAAGTCGGCATCCCGCGGCAGTAAAATCCAGCCCCGCTGGTCAATCGGCGGGTTTACCAGAAGATTCTCATCGATATTAATGTTTTTTACCGGGCTGTCTTTAAGTTTTAGCCACAAACGTAAAAAAGTATTCATTTCCCCGCTGCCGACATCGGTATCCACATGACTTTTGAGTGTTTTATAAATCTCCAGCATTTTTTGCGGTGAAAGCAAATTAGGCAGGGAAAGCAATTTATTTCTGAATGCCAGTATAAGTTTTTGCTGGCGGCGGGAGCGGGCGAAATCGGAACCTTCTTCTCCCTCCGCATGCCGGCTGCGGACGAATTTTAAAGCCGTCGCGCCGTTCATATGCGTCAGACCGGCGGCAAAATGCAGATGCTCATAGCGGCAGGGGTAGGCAATTTCCAGAGACATAGTGGCTTCCCGGGCAGCCAGCTCTGACGGTGTAAAACCGCAGTTGTCGGTTTCGCTACCGGCAAGCGGGTATTGAAAATCGTCAAAAGCCCGTTCCACTTCGATGTCCACTCCGCCCACCAGGTCAATGATTTTTTCAAAAGCGGTAAAGTCAACGCGGATGCCGTAGTGAATCGGTAAACCGGTTACCTGTCGCACGGCGGCTTCCGAGAGGGTCAAGCCGCCCCCGCTTCTTTTTTCCTGACCGAAGGAATAAGCAAAGTTAATTTTATCGTTGAGGTCTGCGAGGTAGATGTCCCGGGGGATGGTGACCAGATAAATTGTTCCGGCAGCGGAAGAGACAGGCGGCCGAGAGCTATTGGGAAGGGAAACGATAATCATTGTATCCGTTAAATCCGGGCCCTCATGAGATCCTCCGCCGATACCCAGCAGTAAAATATTGGTCCTTCCCTCATCGCTTTTTAAGGCCGGGCCGGTGCCTAAAACAACCGCCAGCGGATTAACCGTTCCGAAAACGGTTTCCTTTAATAGTTTGGCCGCCGGCAGGAAAAAGGTGGTTGCCAGGAAAAACAGAATAAAGAAGCAACCGGCCGACAAAGCGGCTTTTAAGAGGCGGTCGTGCTTGGCGATCCGCCGTCGGGTTTTGGTGATTAAGAGACGGTAGGAAGACATTGTTTAAGAATCGCGAAAAAGGTTTGCATTTCCAGGGAAGCATGGCCGATAACGAAGCCGGAAAGCAGCGGACGAAAATCGGAAGACAGATAACGGGAAACGTTATCGGGATTTATACTCCCACCGTAAAGAAAACGCATGCCCGGACCAAGCTGCCGTTGCCATTCCGCCAGGGTCCGCCGTACTTCTTCCGGGGTTGCGGGGTGATATTCGCCGTGAGAGCTGATGGCTTCTTCGGGCTCAAACATGACCATCGGGCCGTCCTGAGGCAGCGAAGCGAGCCGGGGGATTTCCTCAAAATTTCGGGCGCAAACAATAGGGGTAATCCGATTTTCTAGGGCTTGTAGAGCCTTTTTCCCTATCGCTTCCGTAGTTTCGCCAAGGTATTTTCGGCGCTCGGAATGGCCGACCAGACAATATTTAACCCCTAAGTCCGCCAATAGTTTCGCCGGAACCTCTCCGGTGTAGGCTCCGGGCGAAAAAGCCGATAGATCTTGGGCACAGCGGATAAAATTTTGGGGAACGTCGGAAATATGGGGATACGGCGGGGCGATAGCCACATCCAGGTAGCTTAAAAATTGGGCAGGTAGAAGGGAAAATTCCCGGAACCAGGCTGCGGGGAAATTAGCTTTCCAGTTTGCTACCAGTAACAATTTTGGATTCATTTGGCGGCCAGAATAAAATTGGTATCTCTTAATGAGCTGAAAAAAACCGTGGGGAGGAAAACCACCCCTTTTATTATTCTAACCGCCCGGGGGTTCGGATGCAATTTCTCCCGCAGGGGACTGTAGGCGTTAAAATGTCCCCCGGATTTAATTTTAAATAAGTGCGGCTTCAGGAGTTGTTCCAGCTCGGACAGGGTATATTCGCGATTGCGGCGGTGATAAATATAACCATTATCCGGTTCGGATTCTAACAGCTGAAAAAGCGGCGGGTAGCAGGAGCGGCCGCCCAAGAGCAGCAGGCGGTTTTTGATGTTGATACTATTCGGGGTGGTGATAAATAGCGTTCCGCCCGGCTTAAGTACCCGATAGATCTCCTGCAGATAATTTCCGGGATTATAAAGGAGATGTTCCATCACTTCCGCAAAAATGATTAGATCGAAATGGTTATCCGGATAAGGCAAGGGCCCGATTTCAATATTCAGGCTGTGAATTTTAGCCGTTTTTATTTTCTCGTGGTCGGAGGAGACGCCCGAGACGCGATAGCCCCAGCCTTCCAGCATCTTAAAAAGATGCAAGGGGAAACAGACGATATCCAAAACGGTTGCCCCGGGAGGCAGACCCAGAGCAGCAATTTTTTTTAAGATAAAACGGTAGCGGTTTTGGTGGGTTAAAAAGTAATCCCGCTCCCGGTCGCTTGTCAGACGGGAACGGAGGTTTTGGAGAGCGCTTTCTGTCCTGGCTGGCTGGCCGGAAAAGAACATTTTTGTGGTATTATTTTAACACCACCGAAGGCCATAACCCAGGCTTTTTTTCTATGGCTGATTTTTTAGATGATCTTAACGCGCAACAAGCTGAAGCGGTCAAGTTTACCGAGGGGCCCTCTTTGGTTTTAGCTGGTGCCGGCAGCGGTAAAACTAAAGTTTTAACCTATCGGGTAGCGTACCTGGTCAGCCGCAAGCAAATCCGCCCGGAAAACATTCTTTTAGTTACTTTTACCAATAAGGCGGCCAGCGAGATGAAAGAAAGAGTATTAAAGCTACTGGCTAATAGCCCTACCCAAACAGCCAATGGCCAACCATGGGCGGGAACATTTCACAGTTTGTGCGCTAAAATTTTGCGCCAGGACGGAAGGGAAATCGGACTTAGCCCGGATTTTATTATTTATGACGAGGGGGACAGCACCGATTTAGTGAAGCAGATCATGATCCGGATGAATATTTCCCCGAAAAATTTTAACCCCGGAGCGGTATTGGCTACTATCAGCCAGGCTAAAAACCAACTGATTTCGGCGCTGGCATATCCGCAGTATGCCCGGGGATTTTTCCAGGAAACCGTAAGCCAGATCTACCTTTCTTATCAGAAAGAGTTGCGGGAGAACCAGGCTTTAGACTTTGATGATTTGATCATGGAAGCCGTCAGCCTGTTTCAAAAATCACCGGCCGCGCTGGCTTACTATCAGGAGAAATTCCGCTATCTTTTAATCGATGAGTATCAGGATACCAACCATGCGCAGTTTGAACTTACCCGGCTCCTAGCCAAAAGATACCGCCAGATTTGTGTGGTCGGCGATTTTTCGCAATCGATTTATTCCTGGCGGGGAGCGGACTATCGGAATTTGTCTTATTTCCGGACGGAATTTCCCGATGCGCGGGTTTTTCATCTGGAGCGGAATTACCGTTCTACCCAGCAAATTCTGGATGCGGCATACGGCGTGATTTCCAAAAACCGCAACCACCCGATCTTAAAATTGTGGACGGAAAAGGACCGGGGCGGGAAAATTATCCTCTACGAAGCGGAAAACGAGCAGGACGAGGCAAGATACATCATAAAAACCATAAATCAGTTAATCGCTAAATCAATAAGGGGCATAAAATTTAGCGATTTTGCCGTCCTTTACCGGACCAATGCCCAGTCGCGGGTTTTAGAGGAGGCTTTTTTGCATGAAGGGGTACCCTATTCGCTGGTCGGAGGCACGCGCTTTTATGAGCGAAAAGAAATCAAGGACGTTCTGGCTTATTTAAGATTGTGGCATAATCCCAAGGACACCGTGTCTTACCGGCGGATTGCAAAATTAGGAAAAGGAAGGACGGAAAAATGGCAGAAATTTGCAGCTGACCACCCCAAACCGGGAATCGACAGCGCGACGCTAGAACTATTAGATAGGGTATTAGAAATCACGGGTTATTTGGAATTGTTTGATGAAGAAAAAGAAGAGGATTCAGCGCGTCTGGAAAATATTAAGGAATTGCGGTCGGTCGCTGCCGAGTTCCCGGATCCGGGAGAGTTCCTGGAAAACGTGGCACTGGTGGAACGGGAAGGCTCGCGCAGAAGAAGCGCGGATGGCAGGGGAGCCGTAACATTAATGACCCTACATGCCGCTAAGGGTTTGGAATTTCCGGTGGTATTTATGATCGGGATGGAAGAGGGGTTATTCCCCCATAGCCGGAGTCTTATGGATCACCTGGAGATGGAAGAAGAACGGCGCCTTTGTTATGTCGGGATTACCCGGGCGAAAGAAACGCTTTTCCTAACTTATGCCCGCCGGCGCCTGCTTTTTGGTGCCCGGTCGGAGGGGATGATCAGCCGTTTTGTCGCCGATATTCCGGAGCGGCTTTTGGAAGTAAAATTTAGTGAATACTCGCTGTTTTAGCGCGGTAAATATCGATATTCCCGATATTTCCCGTATGTAAATAGTTCGCGGCCAGAAGTGTCTCCAGCTCCGGGAAGGGAAATTTTACCGGCTCTGTTACTAGAATATATTTTGGTCTGGTTTCCTGCAGCTTACTAATGACCAGGGAATAGTTTATACGGTTCACGGTAGATAAATGGTGCGCCTGGATGAACTTGACTGCCGGCGCCCGGTCGGAAAGGACATAAATAAAGCTGGCATCACCCCAGACAAAGAGCTTATCGGTGGGTTTAGTAGCCAGTTTTAAGAAATTGGCTACCCGGTAGCTGGTAGGTGTACGGGAGTCAAAAAAGGAGATGTAGTCGGTTCGGGTTTTGTGATTGCCGACATAATCAAGGTAATTGCGGTAATAGTCCCACGTATTTAGGGCAAAAGCATGGGAAAACATCCGGCCAACGGCAAACAGCAGAAGGATGAATGCCAAAAGCAGGGGGGAATGCCGACGAAAAGTGAAAAGCAAATAAACCAGCAGAAAGACAGCTGGGGGCACGACTTGCAGTAGGTAGTGCATATAAGCCCGATTAGAGAGAAGAGCGCCATATAGCGAGAATCCGAACCAAAAGGCCAGGAAGAGCAACCCTTTGGTGATTCGCCTCTTAAGGAATAAAAATAATAAAATTAATAAAGCAAATAGAAGCAGTAAAGCTTTTAGAAATAAGGGATTAGTTAATTTAGAGAAGTCTCCGGAGCCCACGGCGACGTAGGAAGCGTTTTGAGAGAACGCGGCGGTAATAAAGTCAGGGAGGGCTCCATAAAAGAAAAAATAGAAAAGAAAAAATAACAGCGGGACGATAAAGGCCAGAAAAACCGTCAGGAAGAAAGGAACCAATAAAGAAACGGCCTTCCGGAAGTTTTTTTCTTCGCTTATTCGTATGATCAGAACCGCCAGAAAAAGACCCAGGAAATCAAAAATAGCCGGGACTTTTAAAAGGAAAGCACAGGAGGCCAGGAGTCCGATAGCTACCGGAGTAGAAAGCGGGTAGCCCCGCCTAGCGGGTTTTGCCCCGACCGAATCGGGGCTAGCGTTGAGAAAACGGTAGAGAAGGTAGGCTCCCAGGGCAATGGGAAACGTAAAATACAGCTCGGCGTTAGCGATAGTACCCTCCAGGAGCGGTAAGGAAAGAAAAATCCCTACCAATCCCGCTGCCAGGAGCGACCATGTTTCGGAGCTCATCTTCCCAAATGTGGCGTGTAAATTCCGAAGCGGGGAGATTACGAATCCGCGAGTTTCCGTGTCGGCCCCGTGAGTTTTGGTAAGAATTAGTTTAGCCAGGAGATAACTAACAAAAGTGGTTCCCAACACGCAAACGGTGGCGCTAAACTTGGCCCAGGGGAGAGTGGGGCGGAAAGCATAAATTAAATAAATCAAGGGTGTTTTATTGTCCCAGATATCCCGGTAAAGAACCGCTCCGCGCCGTAAGGCCTGGGCTACTGCCAAATAGATGCCTTCGTCGCCATACCAATAGGGTTCGACCAGAGAAGGCAAACGCAGGATAAAAACGAAAGCCAGAATAACCAACAGCCACAGGTTGGTTTCTTCCCGGAGAAAACGGGAAACGAAAGACCCTATCTTTCTTAAGGTTTTGGACATAGCAAATTATTTTTCGACCAGGCGAAAAGTCGGCCCGGGTTCTAAATACCAGTATCGACCAAAAGGAGGTAAATCTTCAAGGGTTAGATAATTATTCCGGACATAAGTGTCGAGAAGAGCTTTGCCCGAAGCCTGCTGCAGCCCCCGGGGAAGGACTTTTACCGGCAGCGGGGCTCCATCATATTGGTTGTAATAAACCACTTCGGCAAACGAAGGAAGGACGGTGTAGATAACATCGCCAGGACGGGCTTGGGCATGAATTTCTGCCAGCACCGGCTTAAAAAGCTGCCGGGTATTCCGGCTCAGGGTCAGCCAGTCAATGTAAAGGTAAGCGGCAAGAAGGAGCAGCGGGAATAACGCCGGGATCAGCAAGGCTCCTGGAGTAGCCGGGCGTTTGGTAGCTGACGCCAACCAAAAGAGCGGCAGGAGCATTACCGGAACGGCGGTAAAGATCAGATAGCGATAAAAAAAGAGCGGGCGGTAAAACGAGACAAGAATGGGAAGGAGAAAAGGAATGCAAAACCAAATCAGGAACAAGGCGGTTTCCGGTGTTTTCAGGGATTTGTTTTGCCAGGCGGTCCGGACGGCCAGGAGGAGATAAACCCCAAAGAAGAGCAATAGCCCCGCGGAGAAGGCGGAAGTATACTCTCCCCGGATCAGCGTTTCGACGGTCCCCCATACGGTATTCGGGGTCAGCGGGGCGATCCAATAACCGCCGGCGACGCTTTTTACCTGGGAGAAGAAAAAAGGCAGCCAGGGCAAATATAAAAGCAGAAAGCAGACGGCTAAAAGCAAAAAATGCTTAAACAGATCGCGGCGGAATAAAACAACAAAGAGATATTGGGCTGCCAGGAGAAAAAACATGAAGTAATGGGTATAGAGGCCGGCTAGGGTAAACAACAAATAACCCGTAAGAAATATAGGTCGGGGCGAACGGAGCAGCAAATAGAAAAACCACATAGAGCACACGGATAAGAAAACGAACAAAGTGTAGTTGCGGGCCTCAAAGGCATAGAGGAAAAGAAAAGGATTGAACCAGACAAAATAGGCAAAACGCAGGCGGAAAGTTCGGGATAAGTTAAGAGAGCGGGCAAAAAAACAGGCGGCGATTCCGGCCAACAGCCAAAAAAGCAGGGAGATCAGGCGCAGGCTAACTTCGGAGTTGCCGAAGGCCTGCATCCAGAAATGGACCAGAGTATAGTAAAGCGGAGGATGGAAATCGGCCGCGGTCGTTTTGACCAGGTCCGGCAAAGGAAGGGCGGAAATTAAAGCGGTCCAAGCTTCATCTCCCCAAAAAGCGCGGGTTAAAGCATTATTTACAAAGAAGTTACCCACTGATTAATTTTACACTTTTTCGGTCACGTGGTAACCGAGATATTTGCCCAGCATCAGACGGGTCTGTGATTCCAAACCGGGTAAGGACCCAAAAATCAAACCGGTCACCGGCAGGAGCAGCCATTGGAGGTAGGTTAGGGGATGAAGGAAAGAGCGGATTTTATGCTGGTTTTGGGGGTTAAGCAGGATATCGTAAAAGGTAATGGCCAGAGCGCCGATAATGCAGATAGTCAGAATTAAACTGCTGGTCCGGGAAAGATTATAGCCCAGGGTGGTACGGGCAAAAATAGGATTGATAATCGTCGGAATTGTCGCGCCCAGGGTGATGAGAAACCAGGAGGTGCTCCAGACAAAATGCCATTCTAGCGTCAGAGAGAGCTTGACCAATTTGTCCCAGAGAGGAATTTCCGGATGCAAAAAGAAATTTTTAATGACATAAGGGATATCCACTACCCCCCAAGCCCAACGTTTGTTTTGCTGGTAACTGTTTTTGTAAGCGGCCCAGCGGGAAGTGGATTCGGCGGCATCAATTGTTACCGGGACAAAAAGGGGGACAATGGCAATATCGCCACCCTTAGCAAAGTAGCATTTATAATAAAGATGAGCGTCCTCGGGGATTACATCAAGATCCCAGTAGCCGACTTCGTCCAGGAGCCGTAGGGATAGGGAATAGGTGGAGAAATTAAGGAAGCGTTTACTGTATTTTTGGAGAATGGAAAGGAAATAAATACCGCTGATTGTGGAGGGAACGCGGATAAGCAGCGGTACCCGCTGGATATTGTTGTACATAAACAAAGGGGCCTGGAAGAATTCCCGGTAGGGTGCGGGAGAAGTGAGAAATTTATAGGTCAGGAGGGAAAAATATTGCGGGGGGAAGACACAATCGATGTCGGTAGTGGTAACGACGACCCGGTCTAGGGAGATTCCTTTTTCGTCGACTAAAAAATGCTTCGCCGCCTTCGCAGCATAAGCTTCGTTACTGTGTTTCCCGATGGTTTCTCCGGGCATGAGAGGGTGGAATGTGGCTAACAGTTGGCCGAATTTATCCCGGTATTTTTGCCGGAGATAGTCTGCGCGCTCCCTGGCAACTTCTCCTACCCGCTCCTCCATGGCCAGAACCACGCAGAGATTCCGGAGCGGAAAGTTTTGCGCCAAGAGCGAATCTAAATGGCGTTCCAATAGGGCCACCGGTTCCTTGACACTGGGAATAATAATAATGTGCTGAACATCCCGACATTTATTTTTAGTAACCGGGTCGGTCCTGAGTTTTTTCTCCCAATCAATTTTTCCGGTGGCTTGGAGGTTAAGGTAGCCCAGGGTGGCAAAGAAGGCCAGCTGAACGGAGCGGTAAAGCCAGTAAATATTAAAAGAGATCACAAAATAGGCAACGATTTCAGGGATATAGTAACTCCCGAGAACGATAAAGGCGATGATCAACCAGGGGACGAGACCAGTGGCAATCTCGAGAGCCCGTTGGGTCTTGACGGGATGGAGGCGCATAAACCTTATGATGCGGTCGTTCATCTTTTAAAGGCCGAATAGTGCGGCTGCATTATTAGTTGTGATTTTGCTGATTTCGGTAAAACTCTGATTTTTAATCTCCGCCAGTTTGTCTGCCGTTATTTTAACATTCGCCGGTTCATTGCGCGAACCGCGGTAGGGCTCCGGAGTCAGGAAGGGGGAATCGGTTTCCAGAAGTAATTTTTCCGCAGGGATGAGTTTAGCTACCGATTGCAAACCCGGGTCATAGGTAAGATTACCGTCCAAGCCGAAATAAAGACCCACGTTTAAAACCGCCGCGATTCCTTTTTTGCCCGCCGAATAGCAATGCACCACCCCGCCGTTGGGCAGCCCGGTGATGTTTTGCCCCAGAATTTTCATGGTTTCCGCAAAAGCCTTACGGGTATGAATTATCAAAGGCAGCGAATATTTCCGAGCAATTTCTATTTGACCCCGGAAAAGGCTTTCCTGTTCCTGCCGGGGGCGGTCGGTTTCTCCCGGCGGCGCGGGAGAAAAGTCCAAACCGCATTCGCCGATAGCGACAACGCTTTTATTTCCGGCCAATTTTTCCAGCAGGCCTATCTGGTTCTCTGGGGTGTCGGCGTTTTCGGGATCGGTTTTTTGGGGGTGGATGCCTACAGCGGCAAAAACCGTTCCCGGATATTCCCGGGCAATTGCTACCGCCTTTTCCGAGTCGGCGATGTTGCTGCTGACGCAAATAATTTTTGCCACTCCGGCCTTTCCTGCCTTGGCAATTACCCGCTCCAGATCTTTTTCGTAATCGCGAAAATTAAGATGAGCATGAGTATCGACCAACATACCCTATTTTAACTTATTACGGGGATTTAGGAGGTTTTTTACCGCCCTTTTACGCTAGCGGATTAAAACTTACGTAGGCTACCCGCCAAACATGGGGAGAAAAATATACGGATCGGGGAATTATCCCGGGAGCTTGGTTTCGTAAAGGAACCGAGGGTAAAAATCCGGGAATTACTTTCTCTCATAAGGAAAACAAGAAATAGAGAAAATAGCTGGCGAAGAATTTACCCGGGGTCAGGGGAAGATCATTAATATCGGGAAAGCAGGCGCCGTTCTGGCTTACCAAAGAGACAAGGAAGTTTTGAGAAAAATAAAGATTACCCCGATTTAGCCCCATAAGGGAAATTATGCAAGCCCGTTTTGTCCAAAGGACAATCCCGATCTAAATAATCCGGGGAAAGAGGGAGGCGGCGCTTTGTATTTTACCCGAAAATTGTTTTTGGATTTTCGCAGCGGTTTCCGGCAGGAAAGGCTGGAGGTTATAGGCCAGAAATTGGATATCGGGGACGATCCGGTCCAGAAAGTCGTGCAGGTCGGGATCGTTCAGCTTCCAGGGTTCAGCTTTATCGATATCCGCGTCCAGGTCGGCAATTTTCTTCCAGAGGAATTCCAACGCCTGGTCCAGACGGAAATTAGCCAGAGAGACATTTAAATCGGGAAAAACCTCGGACCTGGTTACTCCCGCGTTATAGGCAATTTTTTCCGCCAGTTTTGCGATCCGGGCCACCAAATTGCCCAAGCCGTTAGCCAGATCAGCGTTATAAACTTCAGTAATTTTTGCCTGGGTAATATCCACATCGCCGGTAAGCGGCCCGTAGCGAAGAAAAAAGTAGCGGACGCCGTCAGTACCGAACTTAGTTACCAATTCGCTTGGCCTGATGACATTGCCCAGGCTTTTGCTGATTTTTTGGCCGTTAAGGCTGATAAAATCGTGGACCAAGATGGTTTTCGGCAGTTCATAGCCTGCGGATTTCAGCATTGCCGGCCAATAGATAGCGTGGAACCTTTGATTGTCTTTACCTAAAACATGAACTGTAGCCGGCCAGCATTTTTCTCCCGCACCAAAGGTTAAATAATTGATTAGAGCATCGAACCAGACGTAAACGGTTTGGTGGGGATCGTCGGGCACGGGAATACCCCAGGCGACCTTATCTTTATTGCGACTGACGGAAAAGTCCTTTAAGCCGGCACGAATAAACCCGAGCACTTCGTTACGGTGTTTTTCCGGCCAAACAAACTCCGGGTGGTCCAATATATATTTTTCCAGCCAATTTTGGTACTTAGACAGCCGAAAGAAATAATTTTCTTCGGTCAGATGCAAAATTTCTTTGTGGGGATGAAAAGGACAGCGGCCATTGATAAGGTCTGGCTCATCGTAGTAAGCTTCACAGCCTTCGCAATATAATCCTTCATATTTGCTTAGATAGATGTCTCCCGCGGCTTTAGCTTTCAGGTAAAACTCCTGAGAAAACTTAACATGGTCTTTATCCGTAGTACGGATAAAGCGGTCGTAGGAAATATTCAGGCTATCCCATTCCTTTTTATCTGCATTGGCAATTTCGTCAACAAATTCCTGCGGGGGCACGCCTTTTTCTTTAGCGCTTTTTTCCACCTTTTGGCCATGTTCGTCCGTGCCCGTTAAAAAATTGGTCTTGTCACCAATGAGGCGGTGATAGCGAGCCAGGGTGTCTGCTAATATTTTTTGGTAAGCGTGTCCGATGTGGACGACGTCATTGGTATAATCAATAGCTGTTGTAATATAAAACTTATTCATAGCTTGATTTTACCACCCGGATTTACTTTTTACCCGGTGCAGCCGGTCGCCTTTTGGCGGCGGGGGTATAGAAATAAAAGACAATCAGGAGAATCGCGACCAAAAAAAGCAGGAGGTTGAAAGGGCTAAAAAGGTTAGCTACCCGTAGAAAAAGCAGGAACACAACGGTTAGCGAGGCTAAAAAGGATGGCAGGGGGCCAAAAACCAGGCTGTTTAAGAAAAGAAGGCAGAGGAAAAGCAGCAAAAGAAAGAAGGCCAGACTAATGGGGTCGGGGGGGGCGGTAATAACCAGGGAGATTAAAGCGGTGAGGCAGATAAGGATGAGGGGGAACTTAAAGAGACGGTGATATTTTTGTAAACGGCGAAGTAGTGGCATAGGCGTGCTAAAATAAAATAGCGTAAAGCTAATAGCTAAAAGCGCCGATAAATTATCTCATGAATGTGGATACTTTGGTAATTTTTGCTTCGGTGGGTGCAGCGACGGGACTTATACTTTTCTTTTTGAATAAGAAACTTTCCGAGTTAAAGCCGAAAGATGACAACACGCTTCTCGAGTGGCTGAAATCGATGGATAAGCGGCTGGATGCGCAGTCGCAGCAGATGATTTCCGCCCAGCGGGCGATCGGAGAAATGAGCGAGATAGGCAAATCCATGCGTGACTTGCAGCAATTTTTGGCTTCTCCCAAACTGCGCGGCGGCATCGGCGAGCAAATTCTGGGCGAGCTTTTAGAACAATCGCTCCCTAAACAAAGTTTTAATCTCCAATACGCCTTTCGCTCCGGAGCGAAAGTTGACGCCGCAATTAAAACCAGCTCCGGCATTATCCCAATTGACTCCAAATTTACCATGGAAAATTATAAAAAAATGGTTACCGCCAAAACGGAAAACGAACGGGAAGAGGCCAAAAAAACCTTTTTCCGGGACGTCAAAGACCGGGTAGACGAAATTTCCCGGAAATATATTTTAACCGACGAGGGGACGGTGGATTTTGCCCTGATGTATGTGCCGTCAGAGAGCGTTTATTATGAAATTGTCAGCGGCGAAGGGGAGCTTATGGATTATGCCTATAAGCGCCGGGTGATGCCGGTTTCGCCATCGACTTTTTACGCTTTCCTTAAGTCGGTACTACTTTCTTTCGAAGGACAAAAAATTGCTTCGGAGATCAAAAATATCCAGGGGGCCCTGCGGGCGATTCATACGGAAACAACAAAAATGGCCGAGGTTTTGGGGACTTTACAGTCCCATGTGAATAACTCTTATAACACCATGTCTAAAGCTGCCGCCCAGTTTGCCACTTTGTCTTCAAAGGTGGACGGTGTCCAGGGGCTGGGGATGGGAGCGGCAAAAGAACTAAAAGAAGCCGCCGGGGAAAATTAAAGACGTCGTGATTAAGGCACCTTCAGGGTCGAAAGAATTTTATTAACCAAATCCCGGTAGCCGGCATGATCATTATCGACGACAAGGCTGATAATATAAATAAGCCTTTTTTTGGCAGGGAGCTCTAAATAAATATACTGTCTGGGGGAGCCGTAAAAGGCGGTGTCTAGGGCAGTAAACGTATAACCCTTAAGACCGTTGATGTCCGTATCCGCAATTTCTTGATCGATAAAATCTCCCCTTTGCCGGCGTTCATTAAGTTTTTCCTGAGTGTAATTCTGGACGCTTCCGCTCCCCAGACCCCTGCTGCCCAGAACCAAATTAATGACGGAACGGGAAGTTGTTTTGTTTGTAGGCTGGTTTCCGGGGATAACCACCGTAACTTCTTCGTTGTTTCTGATCAGCCCGGCCGAAGGCGGGTAGAGGAAACTGAAGGTTTTATCCGGGCTGGTATAGGTTTTCCAAACATCGAGGCTGTTGGGGTCGTTAGATTTCATTCTGAATTTGCCGCCGCTAACATAGAAGGCCAAAAAGCCGGCGACGAAAAGCAGAGCTAAAAAAATGCCGGTCAATCCCGCGCTGCCCTTTTTATTAGGCATAGTCATCTATTACCCCGGTTAAGGCAAAAACCAAAGGGGATATCGGATTGCAATCGCCGACAGAGCAGGTTTCCGCCGCATTGCAGATTGTACCAGCAGGGTAATTTCTCGGCGGATTTTAAGGGTTGGTAAAGAAGGTCGGGGATAAGGACAAAGAGAACGGTGACCAGGAGTACCAGCGCCAGAACAAGACCAAGAAAAGAAACGAGGATATTTCCCCGGGCAGGCATAAATTCATTTTGACGGGGCGAGGTGCTTTTGTCAACCGGCCGATGATAGATATTGTTCTATTCTTTTGGGTTTTATTTCGGGATTTAGGCGATTACTCCTTGCCAAACAATTCTCCCTATGACTATATTGATTTCGTTATGATGGAAAAAAGCAAAAGACTCAATTCAGAACAACAAAAAGCCGTCGAACACGGCCGGGGGCCGCTGTTGATAGTTGCCGGCGCGGGTACGGGGAAAACCACGGTTGTGACCGAGCGGATTAAATTTCTCATCGGAAGCAAATTGGCGAAACCGGAGGAAATTTTAGCCTTAACTTTTACGGAAAAGGCTGCCCGGGAAATGGAGGAGCGGGTCGATGTAGCTTTGCCCTACGGCACTTTCGGGATGTGGATCTCGACTTTCCATTCTTTCTGCGACCGGGTTCTCCGGGCGGAGGCGCTTCATATCGGCCTGACCTCCAATTTTAAATTGATGACCGAAGCGGAATCATACCTGTTTGTTAAGAAGAATTTTTGGCAGTTTTCCCTGAGCTATTTCCGCCCCGGCGGCAATCCCTACAAGTTTATTGAAGGGATGATCCAACACTTCTCGAGGTTAAAGGATGAAGATGTGGAACCCGAAGAATATCTAGGGTGGGCAAAAGAGATAAAGGGAAAAAAAACAGAAAAGGAAAACGAAGACGAGGGAGAAGCCCAAAAGTATCTGGAGCTAGCGAATGCCTATAAAACCTATGAGGATTTAAAGGCTAACGGGGGCGTGATGGATTTTTCCGATTTGATAAGCAAGACACTGCGGCTGTTCCGGACCCGGAAAAATGTGCTGGCCCGCTACCGGCAGCAATTTAAGTATCTTCTGGTTGACGAGTTTCAGGATACCAACTTCGCCCAAAATGAACTCCTGAAATTATTAGCAGGAGAGAAAGCCAATATTACCGTGGTCGCCGACGATGACCAGTCTATTTACCGCTTCCGCGGGGCTGCGGTCAGCAATGTTATCCAGTTCCGAAAAACTTATCCCCATGCCAAGCTGGTTACCCTGGTCCGCAATTACCGTTCCACCCAGGAAATTCTCGATCGCTCGTATGATCTTATCCGACAAAATAACCCGGACCGACTGGAAGTGCAGGAAAAAATTGCGAAGAAGCTCTTTTCTTCAGGAGAAAAAGGCGGAAAAATTACTTTTAATTTTTTTGAAAGGGCAGAAGATGAGGCGGACTATGTAGTAAAAGCAATAAAGGCAATAAAGTCGATAAAAGAAAATAAATATAACTGGAAAGATTTTGCGATACTGGTCCGGGCCAATAACCACAGCGAACCATTTATCAGGGCGTTCGAAAGAGCCCGGGTTCCCTTTCAGTTTTTAGGACCGGGAATGCTTTTCCGCCAGCCGGAAATCCGCGATCTGATTGCCTACCTTAGGGTTTTGGCTGATTTTACCGACTCCGTCAGTCTTTACCGGGTATTATCGATGAATATCTGGCAATTGCCGCAGCGGGATTTAATATCCGTTCTCAATTATAGTAAAAAAGTTAATCTCTCTTTTTTTGAAGGATTGGAATTATTGACCGGACAATTAAAACTTCCTGAAACTTCGCCAACGCCGGCTAAAAATGATTCTTGGGATTTGCCCGCCAATGGGTCCCGCAATGATGGCAACCGTGCCGGCGGATTTCAGCAAATAATTATCGAACCGCAAACCAAAGAGACCCTGACCAGGTTTGTGGATATGGTTCACCGACATCAAAACCTGATCTCTAAAGAAACCGCAGGCCAATTGCTTTATTATTTTCTGGCGGATTCCGGGCTGCTGAAAAATATTGCGGAATATAAAACGGCGCTGGAGGAGCACCAGGCGCAAAACATTACCAAGTTTTTTGACAAGCTGAAAAGCTTTGAGGCTGCCAATGAGGACGCCGGCGTTTTTGCCGCCGTGGATTATTTAAATCTGGCGATGGAAATGGGGGAAAGCCCGCTGGCGGCGGAGATTGACTGGACGGCAAACGATGCCGTCAACATTCTGACCATTCACTCGGCTAAGGGATTGGAGTTCCCGGTGGTATTTTTGGTCAATTTGGTGGAAGGACGCTTCCCCAGCAGGGAGCGGCGGGAGCAGATCCCCATTCCTGACAAACTGATCAAAGAAGTTTTGCCCCGGGGGGATTTTCATCTGGAAGAAGAAAGGCGGCTTTTTTATGTCGGGATGACCCGGGCTAAAAAAGAACTGTACTTTGCGGCAGCTGGTTATTACGGCGAGGGCAAACGGGAGCGCAAAATTTCGCCTTTTGTCTTGGAAGCGATCGGGATGGAGGCGGCTAACCAAAAGCTGGTTCCGGCTCACGAAAAACAATTGCCGCTTTTCGAGTGGAATAAACCACCGGAGCCGTTGGCTACGGGCCGTTTGCCCTTAGCCCGCGTTGATTACCTTTCTTATTCGGCGATTGACGCTTTCCAAACCTGCCCGCTGCATTATAAGCTCCGGCATATTCTGCGTCTTCCTTCCCAGACGACAGCACCTCTATCCTTGGGCAATTCCGTCCATCTGGCACTGCGGGATTTTTATCGGCAATTTAACGAAAGGGTCGAGGAAAGCAAAAGAACCCTGCATGGGCAAGCAAGGGATTTACTCATGGAGCTTTTAGACAAAAACTGGGAACATGCCGGCTATCTCAGCCAAAAGCACGAAGAAGAATCGCTTCTTAAAGCCCGGGGGTTTTTGGAACAGTACCTGGAAACGGAGTTGCATAAAGCCGCCCGGCCAATTATGCTGGAACAGCCTTTTACCTACCGGCTGGATCCAACGCTCAAGATTGGGGGGAAGATCGATCGGGTGGACGATCTGGGGGGCGGCATGATTGAAATTATTGATTATAAAACCGGCAGCAAAATCCCGGAGCAAAAAGACATCGATAAAAACCTGCAGATGACTTTATATGCTTTGGCCGCAGTAGACCCCGGGGTTTTAGGGAGAAAAATTGAAAACGTCAAACTTTCCTTTTATTTTTTTGACAACGCGACTAAAATTTCTACCGTCCGGACGGCAGAGCAGCTGACAGAAGCAAAAAAGGAAGTGCTCGCGATCCGCGACCAGATCGAGCACTCAGATTTCACCTGTTCCGGTGGTGTCATCTGCCAAAACTGCGAATATAAAATTCTTTGCAACTGATAAAAGTAAAGAATTTTGCGGTTCTCCCCCAGACTCCGCCCGATCCCCCAACAACATTCGGGACCGATCCCTGAGTAACAGCGAACGGACTCGGGGCGCGTGCTTAAAACCCCCTGCAATTAACATTTTCCCAAATCGCCGGGGGGGGTGAGTCAAAATGACAGAAAATAAAGAAAAAGTAGGACATGACCCGGAGCTTCCTGGGGTTTCGGATTACCTGGGGGAATTCATGGCTGCCCCTAGGGGGGCAATTGGATGTAGGGGATGAGCCCCGCCGGAAGGACACCTGGCTAAAGCGCGCGAGGAGAGAACCAGGAAAACATTTAATGATTATTTCGATCAATTCGAAAACGCCGGCGTACCAGTTCCCCGGATAAAGGTTGCGGGTAACGCCCCGATTTGCTGGATTCGGGAGCAGCATCCGGAAGCTAGAGCGGAAAACAGGATTAAATCCACGCCGTAAAAAGCGGGCGGGTTGGGAAAGATAATTCCGGAGTAGATTAAAAGAAGTATTTAACAAAGCTTCCGGGATATTTTATTGTTTTTCCGCCCCAGCCTTCCTTGAATTTCGTAAAACCCCGCCAGGATTTGGTAGTCTGTGGATAGCGCTCATCATAGATACCTTCAAGATCCAGATATCGGAGCCTTTTTTGTCGGCAGAAATTAATAGCTTCAAATAGGGTCAGGTAGGCGGCACCGAGCCTGCGCCCCCGGGCGGTATTGGCCGCATATATATAGTGTGCCGTGTCGCCTTCCCAGATAAGAAGACAGCCGGAAACCGGAAGCAGGTCAGCAGGGCAGTAGGTTAGCAAGATAGAGGAGTGGGCGGGGCTAAAAGTTCGATAAACAGCAATAACTTCCTTTTTTAAGGGGACGGACCAGCCGCCGATACGCATGGTTTCCCGCAAGATTTGATAAAAAGTTTCTATATCGTCCGACTCGCGGCTTTCTAATTTGTTTTCCCGAGCCTTTCTGATTTCGTATCTGGTGTCCTTGGGCAAATTTTCCCAAATAGTCCCCCCCAAATCTATAATAATAGTTTTGGTTGGCAGAAGGGGCCAATTATCTTGATGAAATTGCGAATTGGGAATTGTCCTTCGGCTTTGCTCGGGGCAATCCCGAGCTTGTCGAGGGATTGCGAATTGCGAATTATTATCCGGTTCGAATTTGATTAAAATCGGATGGTATTTTCTGACAATATACAAAATAGTTGGAAGGCCTATTGACGCGGGTGGCCGTTGGATTTTAACGACAGAGAGGAATCTGAGAAGCGGGAGCTTTTTGATAAAAACATTACTGCCGTCGGCCCTTTCTACTATCCAGCCCAGCGCCTCCAGATACCGGGCATAATTTTCCGATTGCCTAATGTCCATCGGTTTATTGTAATTTAGGGTCCTATCAGGAAACAGCCCCGCAAATGCTAGACCGCCCACGCGTCTTATTTGTATCCTGTTTCTTGTATCCTGGTAAATTTGAATTGGTTTGACGAAAAGGGAGGGGGCCCGCACGTATTACGCGGGGCCCCGCCTCCTGCCACCCTTTTTAGAATCAATGAGTCCATAAAAATGAATAAAAAATATTTGCCAAAGGCAGATCGGCCTAGGGCTAAAAAAATAGAAAATAAAATATTTTAAATTCCTAATTTTCTTCTTAAATGCAGCGTTTTTATCCGGAGGCTATCGGCAGTATTAATTAAGGTATAGATATTTCTATCAAAAGGGATATCCCAGGAGCCAACATAATTTACCTCCCGTCCTCCGAAGCCCTTTTTGAAAATATAAGTACCGTACCAGGGATCGGAAGGTTTGGGGGTGTCGCGGTAGGAACTCCACATATCGTAAACCGTACAGCCCAATTGTTTACCCAGCCTGATAGCTTCAAAGTGTAATAAATTATTGGGCATTTTTTCCCGGTGCTCCGCGGACCAACCACCGTAAGGGAAATAGAGAACGCCGTTAAAAGAAAAAAGCATCAGGGCGGCAATGGGATCAGTAAGCGGTTGGTGATTTGCTGATGGTAAGTAGGCGCATAATAAGTGCACCATGTTTTGCGGACGGAGAGTGTTCCAGAGGGTGCGGTAATATTCGGGGTAGTGGGAATAAAAACCCTGGCGCTTTTGGGTCTGACCGTGCAATTTAATAAAAGCCTCCAGGCTTTCCGGGTCCTCTTGGGAAACAACGGTGATTCCGTGCTTTTGCGCGACCTTAATGTTATAGCGGGTTTTTTCGTGCATCTGGGCCAGGATTTCTTCTTCGGTACCGCTAATATTTAGTAGCAGGGAGTGCGGTGGCAGAATGTTGCGGCCGCGGACCGCCAGGGGGTCATTGATTTTGCCTTCGGTTTCATCCGGCTCAAGCTTAAGGTAAACGGCTTTTACCTCCCGGCAGATCTTTTTTAGGGCTTCTAAATCTTCCGCAGACGGAGAAAGACTGCGGGGCAGGTAACCGATCGGGCGGTTTAACTTGGGAGCGATATGAAAAAAGAGCTGGTAAGCCCGGACAAGCTTACGGTTTTCGTAAAAGCCCAGGCGGAGAATTTTCGGAACCGTGCCGGTTTGCAGGCGGAAGCTACCCCATTCCCAGCTTTGGCAAACATGCGGTGCCAGGCGGTTGAAGTCGGCTTTTTCTCCCTCCGTTATTTCCCGGATAAACATCGATTTATTCTAGCAAAATTTGCGGCAGGTAGGGTAACGCAGTAAAATTAACCAATGGCGAATTTCGGGGAGCGGGCGGATTTTATCCGCCGTATAGACGTCAAGAGCGTCGGGGGTTGGGCGGCTCCCGTTCGTGAGGACAAGCTGGCAATGGCCGCAATGATTACCTGGCTGGTTTTTTTAATTCTTTCCGCGGGTACTTTACTTTGGTTCCAAAAAAAATTGCCAGCGGAAGTGCCGCTTTTTTACAGTCGTCCCTGGGGCGAAAACATGCTTGCCCAAAGACAAATGCTCTGGCTGCCGATTGCAGGGACTCTCCTTTTGGGGTTGGGCGATTTTGGTTTCGGGATAAGTTTGTATAACAGTAATAAATTTTTATCCCGGGTCCTTTTTGGAATCGGGGCCCTAGTCTCCGTCCTTTCCGCCCTGGCGGTGGTGAATATTATTTTTTTAATAAAATAAATGCTCAAGCTGGGTTTTTTACGTGCCGTCGTCCTCTCGCCATTCTTAACCGCCGCGATTTTAGCCTTCATTTCCGTGCCGGCTGTTATTTCTTTAGCAGAGTATTTGGGGCTGGTTGATGACCCGGCCAAAAGACCGCACCCGGCACATACCGAAGAGCGGGTGATCCCCCGCGCCGGAGGTTTAGCTATTTTTCTGGGGGTGGTAGCCGCCACTTTTATCGTCATCCCTTTTTCCAAGCAGGTAGTGGGGATTATTTTGGGGGCAGCGGTATTGGTGGTTACCGGCCTGATAGACGACAAGATGGATATCCATCCTTATATCCGCCTGCTGGGCGCCAATTTAGCGGCGGCGCTGTTGGCGGTGGGGGCGGGAGCAGGCATTCCTTATATCACCAACCCGTTCGGGGGGACTATTCCTTTAGATATCTGGCGGATTAGTTTTAATTTTTTAGGACCGCATAGCTTTTTGCCCCTGGCAGACCTGGCGGCAATTATCTGGATAGTCTGGGTGATTAATATGGTGGGATGGAGTTGGGGGGTAGACGGTCAGGCGCCGGGTTTTATTGCTATCTCGGCGATTTTTATCGGCATCCTTGCCCTGGGCCAGATCGGAGTGGACAATTTCCCAATCTGGACCACCGCCACGATCGCTTTTATCACTGCGGGGGCCTACACCGGCTTTTTACCCTGGAACTTTTATCCCCAAAGAATCATGCCCGGTTATGGGGGTAAAGCGCTGGGGGGATTTTTGCTGGCCGTGGTGGCAGTTTTATCAACAGCTAAGGTCGGGACGGCGATTATTGTTTTGGGAGTGCCCCTAATTGATTCCCTTTATGTTGCCGTCAGCCGCATACTGCACGGCCATTCCCCCGTTTATGCTACTCGCAGCCACTTACACCACAGGTTGCTGGATGCAGGCTGGAGCAAGCGGCAGATTGCCTTGTTTTACTGGATGGTCTCGGCTATACTGGGGCTGATTGCGCTGTTTCTTAATGCCCGGCAGAAGTTTTTCGCAATTGTTTTTCTGGCGGTTATTTTAGGAATGGCCATTTTATGGCTCAGTTTTTATACCAGTTGGCAAAAGCACTCCGGGTTCGACAATGGGTCAAGAATTTAGTCCTCTTTGTCGCGATCACTTTTGCCGGCAAACTTTTCGAACTGCCGCTCTTTTTAATTACCGCCCATGCCTTTTTGATTTTTTGCCTCCTTTCCGGCGGCATTTACCTCTTAAACGATATTGTCGACGCGCCCAAGGACCGGTTGCATCCGTTTAAACGCCACCGTCCCATTGCCCGGGGAACAATCAGTATCCCTACCGCTTTCTTTGTCAGCGTCTGTTTTATTTTTACGGCGGAGGCCTCAGCTTTTCTTTTCTTTCCCCGGCCTTTTTTTCTCGTGGCGATGATTTTTTTGATTTTGCAGCTATCCTATACCGTTTTTCTGAAACACATCACTCTTATTGACGTCATTACTATTGCCAGCGCTTTTATTTTGCGGATTTTTGCCGGTGAAACCGCCACCGGTTACCACATTAATATCTGGCTTTTTTTAACCGTTATTTCTCTGGCCCTTTTCCTCGCTTTGGGGAAAAGAAGGAGCGAATTGACGCTCTTGGCCGGCGGCGAAGGGCTTCCTCCCAAGACACGGGAAACGCTTTCCCATTACAGCGAAAAAATGCTGGACGTTTATCTCTCCATGTTCAGTACTGCGACTTGGCTGACCTATACCTTTTATACTTTTTTAGCCAAACCGCCGGTTTTAAGACAAACGATCGGCAATTTACTGGATGAAAACTTGGCGATTGTGATTTCGGAGCGCAAATGGCTGATGTTGACCGTGCCTTTAGTTATCTACGGGATTATGCGCTATCTGCAGCTGATTTATGAACGGCACGAGGGGGAATCGCCGGAAAAAATTCTCTTGACGGACAAACCGCTCCTGGGAACCGTTGCTTTATGGGGGATTTCTGTTGTTTTTATTATCTATATAGCGGGGAAATAATTATTTTACCTTTTCCACATAGGCAGCATTGACCCAGCCTTCGTTCGTCCCCTGGTAGCGGATTTTCACCCAGCCGGTTTGCTCGGTGACCAGGGGGAACTTATCACCGGTATTGACACGGGCGGATTCGGAGGCGGAGATAGAAGGCGCTGCGCGAACCCGCAGCCAGCCCAACCCCGTGTCTTTAATAATAACGTAGGGTTTGGCGATAATCGGGGCGGTAGTCTCCGTTTTTGCCGGCTGCGCGGAAGGGCTGGCGGCAGGAGCCGCCGAGGGACTAGCCGCCGACTGGGGAGTCGCTTTCGCCAGCTGTACGGAAATATCCAGCCGGAAACCGGCAATAGTCCGCCCCCGGATAAAACGATCCCGAAAGCCAGGAGCGGAGATGACTATTTCATGGTCGGCAGCGCTGATGTCTTTAATTGTTACCGGGGTAACCCCGTTGTCCTTGCCGTCGAAACGGACGGAAGCTCCGGTGGGGTCGGATATAACGGCGATTTCCGCCTTGTCATCGCTGCCCGATTTTTCTAAAGATAAGACTTCTCCGGCGGAGGAATCGGAATCCGGACCCAGCTCGCGGTTAATATAGGTTAAGGTATCCGCGGTCAGTTTTATCCGCCCCGCCCAAGTTAGGGTTTGCCCTTTATTGTCAGCAGAGAGCCTGAGGGTGTATTCGCCGGCGGTTAATTTGTCGCTGGAATAGGGGGTTTCACCGGTTTTGGCATCGTTAATATAGACCTCGGCCTTAGGGAAAGAATTTATCTGCAGGGCGGCCGGTCCGGAATCACCGGAAAAGAAAAAGGCTTTAACTACCAAACCAACGCCGGACAGGATTAAGGTAGTGCCGAAAAGGACGAAGAAAAGCGCTCTTCGCGTCATCGCAATTGATTATACAACAAGCAATAAGGAGGATTAAACGGGAAAGTAGCAGGTGTTAATGATGGGGGCTTTATCGCGCGGCGCCGGCAGGGGGAATGGTAGCGTTAGTGCGCGGCGGAAGAGAAAGATCGCGGACCTTGGTCACGGGATTAACGGTCATTAACTTGTTATCGAACGTGCCCCAGACAGAAATTTTTTGACCTGCCGCTAGTTGGGCGGCGGTAATGGTCTTGCCGGTTCGGTCAACCAGTTTAGCAGTGGGGGAAAGGGTAACCGTCAAAGATCCGCGATGCACGGTATCTAAGATTATGGTACTGGTGGTTAATGAGGCAATGCTGCCGACAAAATGGCCGTGGCGCTTTTGGATGGAAAGGTTGCGGATTACCCGGGCGGTTAGAACGGTTTGAGTTTGATCACTCCAACGGCCCAGAGCGACGACTTCGTCACCGACACTGAATTCTGTCAGGAAAGATTTGGCGCCGAAACGGCGGACGAGGTGGGTAGTCAGCGCGATATTGATGGTTTTACCGTTGGCCGTTACGGTGTTGGTTCCTAACGCGCTGATTGTTCCGCGAACAGTACCAATAGCCAGATTAACATTTCGCTGGGTGCGTTGGTAAACGGGGCTAACCCCGGGCGTAGCCGCAGCAGTCGCGACCGCAGTTCGGGGCAAGGCATAAACACTCCGGGTTGCCGTAGTTATGCACAGTAAGACCAAAGCAATAATTAGCGCCTTTTTCATTGTACAGCCGGATTATTATAAGTAATGGTTAATTCCACTTCGCTGGCGTTACCGTTATCGTCGGAGGCGGCGACAAGAATTGGGTTATCGCCCTCTTCCAGCGCAATCGCTGTCGAGAACCTACCCGTGGCGTCGGCGGTTAAATCTTTTTCATTGACGGAGACATCGGCATTGGGCACGGTAGTACCGGCAACGGTAATCGTCGGCGCGGTGACCGAAGCTCCGTCAATCGGCGAGGTAATTGTCAGGGGAATCTGGTTTCGGGGAGCGGGCGGGGTGACCGAAACAATCGGGCTGACGACGGGCCGAGCCGGAGTCGGAACCGGGATTTGGTTAAGGGGTTTTGTCGGATTGGGTATTTGGCTTTGCGAGGCCTGATAGAAAAGATAACCGCCGGTAGCTAGGATCAAAACCAGAACGACGGCACCGACTATCAGGAAGATTTTATTCATGACGAGGTAATATTGGCAGATCGGGTGGGCGCTTGTCAACCCCTATTTCGTCGGGGGCAAGAGCTAGGATTTTTGGCAGTTAAGAATGTGGTAGGAAATTATCGCGGCGCTCATGGCGACATTGTGGGAGTTGCCCATACCCTCCATGGGGATATGGATAGCTAAGCCACATTCTCCCAGTAGTTCCTCTTCCACCCCGGTCCTTTCGTGGCCGAAAAGCAAAGCCAGCGGATAGCGGTAGGGAGCCTGTGTATAATCTATGCTTTCATCAGTTTGTTCTACAGCTATTAGTTGATAGCCGTTTGCTTTTAGCCCGCCAAGCACTTTTGAAACATCTTCCTGCTGCTCCCAGGGGACGAACGGAACCAGTTTAATCGCTGTTTTTTCAATTTCTTTTTCCGCGTGGCGGATAATTCTTTCTTCCCGGCCATCAGCGGCTTTTCGAGGATAACCGGTATAGCCCGTTAAATAAATTTTCTCCGCCCGGATGGCGTCAGCCAGGCGGAAAAAAAGACCGACATTCTCCAGGGAACGGAGGTTATGGAGAATAAAGACTACGGGGTTCCGGGGCAGTTTTCTAAATTTTTCTTCCTCCGGTTTCTGCGCAACCAGCTCATCGGTGGTGTATTTATGCACGACCATAATTTTATTTTAATTTAAGGATCCTGGCAACCGCTTTCTCCGGAAATGTATCTTGCCAAGACGACGAGTCTCTTCGACCATCTATTCTTAAGACGTTAGATTCCCCTTTTCCCATTTGAAGAATGGGGGTAAGCAGCGCATTCCCGGGGCCCCTTTATGGTTGGCCACCCTCTCTAAAATTAAGGTGTTTGAATAATTGGGTAAATACAAATAGTGTGTTATAATGTGGCTTGCTTCGTGGGGGATAGGCTAACCATACTCCGTAGCCCGAAATGAAAGACCATCAAATGGATAATTTTCGTTCACCAAGCTTGGGGGATCTTTCCCTGGGCGGCGTCGTGGAGCAAACCCTAAAATTTATTCGTAAGGAAAACAATTCTCACTTTAAGATTGTTATCGGAACAGATTCGGAAATGGTGGGGAAGAAATCTGCCCATTTCGTTTCCGCGGTTGTGATTCATCATGTCGGCCACGGCGGTATTTATTTCTGGGGCAGCGCGACCCGCGAGAACATTACAACCCTCAGAGACCGGATTTACGACGAGGCGGTTTATTCTCTGACTCTGGCCCGGAAAATTATTGACGAATTTCACCGGCGCAGTCTGCCGCTGGAAAAAATCCTGGAGATCCACGTAGACATCGGCGAAAACGGGGATACCCGGGCGATGATTGCCGAAGTGACCGGCATGATCCGCGGCAACGGCTTTATTTGCAAAACCAAGCCGGATTCTTTCGGGGCTTCTAATGTCGCGGACCGCCATACCTAAATTGCCCGCATAACATATTGACGGTTATTGATATAATAACCCGCAGAAAGCAGGGCAGCTGCCGCCCGTAGGTTAATGTTCATTATTAAAAACCTTACCGTTTTTGTGGACGGAGAAGAGAAACTGGCGGACATTAATCTGTCCGTCGATCCCGGCGAGTTATATATCCTCATGGGTCCGAACGGCTCCGGCAAAAGTACCCTGGGTTTTTCTCTAATCGGGAAACCGGGATATTTAATTACAAAAGGCCGCATTTCTCTCGACGGCCGAAACCTGACGCGTCTTTCCGTATGCCTTCGCGCCCGGGCCGGTTTATTATTGGGCTGGCAAAACCCGGTAACCGTTCCCGGGGTTAATTTCGCTAATTTTCTTCGCCTGGCTTATAACCGGAAGTTTGCAAGCCGCTCCGACGGTCATGACACCGGCCCCCTGGAGTTTTATCAGCTGCTCCGGGAGAAAGCGGAAATTTTAGCTATCCCGGAAAGCTTTTTACAGCGGAGCGTCAATGACCAATTAAGCGGCGGGGAAAAGAAACGGACCGGCATGCTCCAGGCCTTGGTTTTAGAACCCAAATATGCCATTTTTGATGAACCGGATACCGGGGCCGATATGGATAATGCCAAATTGATTGCCAAAGGAATCAATTTGTTAAGACAGCACGGCACCGGGATTATCCTGATTACTCATTCTCCTGCCTTTCTTTCCGGCCTTCACCCCGACAAGGTCTCACTTTTAAAAAACGGACGGATTGTCGCAACCGGAAAAGAGAAATTGGCGCAGGAGATTGGAGCTTTCGGATACGCTGCTTTCTAAAATTTATGAACCATCCCAAATCTCCTATTCCTGTCGAGTATAAACTGGGTTTTCATGACGATATTTCCTACCGTCGGTGCCTGGGCAAGGGAATTTCGCAGGAAGCGGTAAAAAAAGTCAGCGCGGTTAAAGGGGAGGATCCCTGGATGCGTCGCTTCCGGCTTAAAGCATGGGAAAAATTTTTGGTCAAACCGCTGCCGACCTGGGGAGGAGACCTTTCGGGGATTAATTTTGCCGCAATTAACTATTATCTTTCTTCAACCGAAAAGAAGGTTTTTGCCTGGCAGGATTTACCTCCCAAAATTAAACGGACCTACGAAAAAATCGGGGTACCCCGGGCGGAACGGAAGGTCCTGGCCGGAGTGGAAGCGCAGTACGACAGCGAAAGCATTTACGGATCGATCAAAAAGCAATGGGAGGCAAAGGGCATTATTTTTACCGATACCGACACCGCCCTCAAGAAATACCCCCGTTTCTTTAAAAAGTATTTCGGCCGCCTGGTTCCGCCGGAAGATAATAAATTTGCCGCCTTAAATAGCGCGTTCTGGTCCGGCGGATCGTTTGTTTATGTTCCCAAGGGGGTTACGGTAGAGTTACCGCTTTCCGCCTATTTCCGCATTAATGCCCGTAATTTAGGCCAGTTTGAAAGGACTTTGATTATCGCGGATGAGGGCAGCAGTGTCCACTATGTCGAAGGCTGCAGTGCACCGATTTATCATAGCGACGCGCTCCACGCGGCGGTGGTGGAGATATTTGTAAAAAAAGGAGCCAGCGTCCAATATACTACAATCCAAAACTGGAGCGGCGATGTTTATAACCTGGTTACCAAAAGGGCCAGGGTTGAAGAGGGGGGCAGCATGTCTTGGGTGGATGTTAATATCGGCTCGAAGATAACCATGAAATACCCTTCCTGCCTATTGGTCGGCCGGGGAGCCAGGGGCGAGATGCTTTCCCTGGCCATTGCCGGCAGGGGGCAGCATCAGGATACGGGCGCCAAAATGATTCACCTGGCTCCGGAAACAGCCAGTTCTATCATCTCCAAATCGGTTTCTTTGGAAGGCGGCAGGGCTACTTACCGTGGCCTGATTAAAATTCCTTCCGGGGGCAGGAGAGCACGGGCGAAGATGAAATGTGAGTCTTTGCTTTTGGACGAATTTTCCCAAGCCGATACCTATCCGGTAATGCAAATTGCGGAAAAAGAAGTTAATGCGGGGCACGAAGCCACGGTTTCTCAAATTGAAGACGAACAGCTTTGCTATTTGCAGAGCCGGGGGCTTTCCCGGGAGGAAGCGGAATCTTTAATTATCAGCGGTTTTGCCGAGCCGATAATCAAAAGGCTGCCGATGGAGTACGCTTTGGAATTAAATCGGCTGATTCAGCTGGAAATTCAGAAAGGGGTAAGTTAAGATAGGGCAGTGTCAGATCAGCAGAAAACCAGAAAGGACTTTCCTTTACTCCAAAGGCGGATCAACGGCAAGCCGCTTATTTATTTTGATAACGCGGCAACTTCCCAAAAACCGCAAAAAGTAATTGATGCGGTCTCCGGTTTCTACCAAAATCACAACGCCAATATCCACCGGGGAATTCATACGCTAGCGGAAGAGGCAACGGATATTTACGAAAACGTGCGAAATCAAGTAGCCAAATATATCAATGCCAACTCGCCCGAAGAGGTAATCTTTGTACGCAATACTACGGAAGCGCTCAATCTGGTAGCCTATTCGTTTGGCCGGCCGAGCGTACTGAAAAAGGATGAAATTGTGACGACAATCATGGAACACCACAGCAATTTTCTGCCCTGGCGGGAGTTAGCGTTAGAAAACGGAGCGGCGCTGAAAGCGATAGACATCGATAATGGGGGAAGGCTGATGATTAAGACGGGAGAAAATAAAAACGAAGATACCAAAAATAAAAAAGGCAGGATATTTAATCACGGGACAAAAATTATCGCCCTGACACAGGCCTCTAATGTTTTAGGAACCGTTAACCCCATAAAAGAAATATTATCTTCAGTACCCCCCTATACGCTAAACGCCGGAAGTTCACCCCGGACGCAGTCGAGGGGCTATCCACTGGTTGTCGTCGACGGGGCCCAAGCCGTCCCCCATTTGCGGGTAAATGTTCGGGAGCTGGGATGCGACTTTTATGCTTTTTCCGGACACAAAATGTTCGCCCCGATGGGAGCGGGCGTTTTGTGGGGGCGCCGGGAAATTTTAGAGCTAATGCCGCCTTTCCTTTTTGGCGGGGGAATGATTAAAAATGTCAGCCTGGCCGGCGCGGAATACGCGGAAGTTCCGGCAAAATTTGAAGCCGGGACTCCGTCGGTAGCCGATGTCGCGGGGTTAGGAGCGGCCATCGAGTATCTGGAGGAGATCGGGTATGAAGAGATTGCGAATTGCGAATTGTCCAATTGCGAATTGTTACTGGGGGAATTACAGAAGATTCCAGAGGTTACAATATACGGGCCAAAGACAACAAAAGACCGGGTAGCGACAATAAGCTTTAATGTCCGCGATATTCATCCCCACGATGTCGCCCAGTTCTTAAACGATAATTACGGAATTGCCGTCCGCGCCGGACAGCATTGCGCCGGGCCCCTTCATGAACGCCTGGGAATTCCGGCGTCCGTCCGCGCCAGCCTGGCGTTTTATAATACCGAAGGAGAAATACGGGTTTTCCTCACGGCCATAAAAGACTTAATTAGGGTGTTCAAGTAGAAAATAAATTTGATGAATTTATATTCTCTTACTATCATGGACCACTACCACCATCCGCGCAACGTGGGGAAGCTGGATGGCGCAACACACAAGGCCGACGAGGTAAATACTTCCTGCGGGGACAAAACCCGGTTCGGATTAAGGGTGGAAAACGACAAATTAAAAGAAATTAAACACGAGACGCGGGGCTGTCTGGTCGCTATTGTCTCGGCTTCCGTTTTAAGCGAGAAAATAATAGGCAAATCAACAAAGGAAATAAAGGAAATGAAGGCTGAAGATTTAATGGCATTGATAGGGATGGAATTGACGACGAGCCGAATCAGGTGTGCCATGCTACCGCTTCTGGCAATTCAAAAAGCCCTAAAAGGTGGGGGTTGATCGGTCAGAAAGTTAGCAACCTAGCGAAACAGAACCGGTGGATCCGGAAGGAGTCGAACCTTCGTCACGAATTTATAAGATTCGGGTCACTACCGTTGAACGACGGATCCTCGGTGTTTATTATATAAAATTTCCCTCAAGTTTGTGCTAGGATGGAATTATGGCCAAGAAGTTGGTAGGATTTTGTGTCCTGGTCCTGGCAGCCTTTCTTCTGGCTGATAAAGCTCAAGCCCAGACAGCGCCGGCGAGCAGCGCGGAGATAAACCCGATTGCCGTGCGGGGCTATAGCCCCGTTACCGATTCTCACGGTAATGCTTACTTTGATTTTTACCACGATTTGGATGCCGGGCGGCCGCAGTTAAATAATTTGCTGCAGGGAAGCTATCCCAAGGATGCGGCGACCGGCCTGTCGCAGATTGCCCACACCTATAACCTTAATGAGTGGGATTATACCAACAGCCAACAGGGTAGTCCGATGACCGCCCGGGATGCTCCCGTAACCATGGTCGGGTTGGCTACCACGCCCGGACAGACAACGGTACATGTTCCCCTGTCGGGGAGGGAAATCGCGCCAGGTTACCAGGTGGTGGTCGCTTATGCTTCCGCCGACAGCATTGCCTTGTCTTATCGCGACGACGGGATTATCCGGGGTGATGTTAATGGCTATGCCGTCCAGCTTGGCGGGCTGACTGTCGATCCGGAGCTGGTTGTAGCTTATAACCGCGCGGCGGCTGCCGGCCAGCGCCTCATGTTAGCCGGCGATTACCAAATAGGCTATACGACCGGCAATGAACTGCTTTTGGTTATACGGGATACCGGTAGTTTTATGGATCCCCGCTGGAAAAACGATTGGTGGGCTAATTTACAGAGTGGTGTGGCCGGAAGCGGCCTGCAACCCCTGGCTGACGGAACCCCGCTCGTTCATGCCCCCCAGGGCGGCTATTGTGAAACGCCTGCCCACGCCTCATACCCTGATGAGTCGCGGGAACCCTGTTCTGGTGACGGCTCAGTATGCCGCAGCACGGGCAATTCCGACAATAACGTCCCGCCCACGTATGTCGCGGGCAACCGGCCGCCGGAACCGGAGTTGCGTCAGAGCGGCAATTTTACCTACGGTATCGGCGTACAGGGATTGGCCTGCGGGCAGGCGCGTGGGGATTCTTTGATTATTCACGAGGTTGCACCGTACGATCTTTTCCGGGAAGGCAAACCCTCGCTTTGCGAAGGCACACCGCCGAATTTACATGAGTGGACCGGGGAATCAATGCCCTCGAACATTAATATTCCCTTTGCTCAACCGCTGGCGGAACACTGGGCCGGCCGGTTTGACATCGAGCACTATAGCGAAGGAGAGATAGACGAGATTCGCAAGCAGGCTGATATGGCCAATGTCCATACCGATGCCGATCTGCAGAAATATTTCGATGCCAATAAAAAAATATGGAACGAGCAGGGATTGGTCGCGCCTTTTATGCCCAAGGAAACCCAGGACAAGCTTAAGGCAGACTTTATCAAATATGTTAAAAGCCGGAACGGATCGACGCTATACGCCAACGTCAGCATCCGGGGAACCAGAATGGCGGATATTGAGAGCGCCCCGGAACCGCCCGATCCGGAAAAAGCCGCCGCCTTGCCTCAGTTAACCGCGGAGTATCAGACGAAGTTTGATGCCTGGCGGGAAAAATGGCGGGACGTTTTGGACGTGATGCCGCTTTTCCCCAATGAGGAGGTCAAATCGCAGATTAAGGTGGTGGTCTGCGGCGACCGGGAATATGATGACGCGGCCATGTCGCCTAATTATCCGGAGGTGATGAAGATGGGGCTTGCCGCTAATAGCATGTTTCAACAATGGGAACCGGAGTCCTCGCAGAAAGCTTTTTATAAAAAGGAACCGCTTTTAGCTGACCCCCTAACCTATCTCCAGGGCAATTATATCAGTAAAACCGGCGGCAACCCCGACAATTATTACGCGCAGCATCCGGAGGAATTGGCCAGCATTATGCCGGCCGGAACCGCAATTGCGGCCAGGGACCAGGCAGCGGAAATTGGGGATCAAAGTACGGAAGCGGGAAATGAACCGCCCAAGCCCGAGAAGAAAAATTGGCTGGCACGGCTGGGAGATATTTTGGTATCTTTATGGCCGGGAGGGAAGGGGAATATCCCCGCCGTAAAACCCGCGCCCGTGTTAGCTCAGGCCGGGGCCTGTTTTGATCTTTCCGTCGCCCCTAAAATTATGCAGCAGAACCCTGACGGCAGCGCAGTTGTCCATTTTGGCTTGATCGCGACTTACCTGGGGATCGGTTCCAAAGCCGGGCCGCACATTAATAACTGTACTTATACCGGCTCGGGCGGGGATGCCCGCCAGGGTTACGCTTGCCCGGTTGAAAACTGGAAGGGAGCCGGTAGCGTTTTTGATTTCGATCATCCCGCCGGGGTTCATAGCAATCCCTGCACGGCTTGCGAAGGGCCGGACGTGACTTTAAAGCCCGGAGGCTGTGTCACCCGCAATTTTTATATCAAAATTGACGATTGCGCGGATAATAATCATCCGCGGTTAAATTACCAGAATGACGGTTCGATTACCTGCCGGATTTGCCTGCGCGGCGGCGAGGTCAGCAGCCCGGATATCAATTGTAATGTTCCTCCGCCGCCGGAACCGACCAGGGAATTTTCTTCCTGCGACAGCGGCACCGCTTGCTGCGTAACTCCCTACTGTCAGCCGAAGAAATTTCCCAACGTCCGCTTCGGCCCGCCCTTGACCATCCACGGCAATGGCGGCGGGGATTTGGATTACGGATGGGATTGGCCACCCTCCGGGGCCAAAGAAAATCCGGTGAAATTGATATTTAAAAAGGAAGACTGGCACGCATATTCCGATATCGTCGGTTTACCCGGGGAATGTAGCTATCGGCCGTTTCACGTCAGCCGCGGGGAGGAGCCGCCGCCTTCCTGTACGAAAAACAGCGATTGTCCCGGCTGGGGATCGGACGGCGGCTGGGCCTGTAAGCCGGGAAGCCCAAACCGTTGCTCGCCGATTTCCTGCGCCCACCCCTACGACAGGACGGTGGATGTTTATAACAACGTTCCTTATCTTTATTCCGTCTGGCAGCAGGTGGCGGGGAAATTGGAAGACAATATGCCGGCGGGTATTCTGGCCCTTTTTAAACCGAAATATTTTCCCGCGACAAACGGAGTGGTGGATCTGTCCGGGAAGCCGTTGGCCGGCAGGACGGGTACAAGTGCAAGTACAAGTACGGGAACGGGGACGGACGGGAGAAGCGGGATTAACCAGGCGACCTGTACGGGGGCGGGAAAATCCTGGGCCAGCGCCGGGGTGCAGTTTCCCGAATGCCGCTATGTTCACGGCGATCCGGCGAACGATCCCAATTTAAATCCAATGGCCAATCAAACCTGTTCGCCCCTGGGGCGGGACAGTTTGGGCTTGTGCCGCTATGGTTATCCCGCGGACCAGCCGCCCGACCCGGATGCGCCGCAGCTGAACACGATTACCGGATTAGATCCGACACAACCCGGGTCGTTTGCCAGCGCCTGCCGCCTGACCGGGGGAAACTGGGAAGCCAGTTTCCTCTGCGAAAAAAATCAAAGCTGTACGACCGTCAGAGCTCCCGTCACCGGCCATCATGCCGGGGGAGACGCTTGGGATTATTTGGTAGTTTACGCCGACGCGCATGCTGTTACGCTTTACAATATGCCCTACGATGCCAACGAACATGATATAGCTAACCACTGCGATAAAAAGCTGGGTGATTATGTCCTCAACGGCTACGGAGTCAGAATCAACAATATTAATGTCGATCCCAATTTGGTCGCGGAATACCAAAAGGACCAGAATATTCTCCAGCGCAGGCAACTGCCGGTGGTCAAAAGCGGCGATATTCTGGGTTGGGGGACGGGTCCCTGTTACGCTATCACGGATACCGATGACTGGATGGACCCCCGCTCGGTTTTAGACTGGTGGCATGATTACTCCAGCTCTCAGACGGTAGCCTGTAAGGGCGCAGCCTTTACCGGGGCAACGTCCCGCGGGGTAACCGGTGTCGGCTGCACCACCGACCCCAATATTGTTTTTGACAACTTCGGTAATTTCTTAAAAATTCCCGGCGCGGCCAAAGTGGACTGGGGTTACTTTAGCACCAGCATTAATGGCCAGCCGCCGCATTTAATCGGCATTGATGTCAATATGGACGCGGACCGGATCAAGAATTTGTTGTTTTACCGCCTGGCCGGGGTTTGCGACGCCAGCAAGTGGTGGTCAGAGAAGGTCCTTAACCCCGCAGGTCCTCTTGGGGGGCAATATTAGAGGGGGCCGATTTCCCGCGACTTTCATTTTTCCGCTTCCTCGCGTTGTTTTTGCGCTTCTTCGGGAGAGATTTTACACGCCCGCTTCGGTTCGGTTCCCTTAATAAAATATTCGGTTCTTAAAGAGGGACAGTTTTCGCAAGGCAAAAGGCCGTTATACGCGCATATCTGAACGGCAACGACCCCTTCGGGCTTCGCAATCGGTTCGTCGGGAAGATCTTTTAAGAGATAGGTCATGATCGGATTCCAAATGGCCGCGGCACCGGTGTTGCCCGATTCCAAATAGGGGCTCATGGGAGAGTTGTCATTGTTTCCAACCCAAACGGCCGCCAGGTAAGTGGGGGTGAAGCCGATGGTCCAATTGTCACGCTTATCCTGAGTGGTCCCGGTTTTAACGGAAACCGTATGCTTGGCAATGTTTAACGCGGAGCCGGGACCAAAAGTGGGGATGCGGGCTGCGTCGTCGGCCAGAATATTGGCAATTAAAAAGGCGGTAGGTGCGGAAATAACCTGCTCGGATTTGGTATAACTGCGGTTGTCTTCTAAAATCTGGCCGCGGTAATCTTTGACCAGAAGCACCGGATTTAAATTTACTTTACTGCCGCCGTTGGCAAAAGCGCTATAGGCGTTAGCCATATCGACCATAGTTACCTCGCCGCCGCCCAGGGTTAAGGCCAGACCAAAACGGCTGGGGTCGGTCCAGGTGGTAATGCCCATTTTGCGGGCAAAATCCAGGAAGTTGCGCAAGCCGTTTTTTTCCAGGACTTTAACCGCGGGGATGTTATAGGAAGAAGCGAGGGCGACCCGGGCGGTAACCTGGCCGTGGAAACGGTTGTCGTAATTGACGGGAATATAATCCGGCGCCCCGGCGGTGCGGTAAATTACCGGCGAGTCGGAAATAATGGTAGAGGGCGTAAGAATACCTTTTTCCAAAGCCAGGGCGTAATTGAGGGGCTTGATGGAGGAACCGGGGCTTCTCGGAGCGATAGTAACGTTGACATTGCCGTCATGGGCCAGGTTGAAGAAGTCGATAGAGCCAACCATGGCCAGAATTTCCCCGGTTTTGGGTTTAGTAACCAAAGCCGCGCCGTTACCGACGTTTAAACCTCTCTGCGCTTCCACGCCGTCTTTTAGCATTTTAGCTACTGCTTCGTAGGTCGGGTAATCCAGGCTGGTAGTAACTTCCAGGCCGCCCCTTTCCATTGCCCGGATGCCGTATTTTTTGACGAGATAATCTTTGACATACATGACGAAATGAGGCGCCTTGATAAGCGTTGCCTGTCGGGCAAAACGCAGTTCCGTCTGTTCCGCCGTGACGGCTTCTTCAGGGGTGATATACCCCTGTTCCCGCATGGCGGCAAGCACCTGGCGCTGCCGGGTTTTAGCCATTTCCGGGTGGGCCCCGAAGGGGGAATAGGCCGAGGGGGCGGAGGGCAATCCGGCCAACAAAGCGGCTTCGGGGAGAGAAAGATCGTGGGCTGGCTTGCCGAAATAGGTACGGGCTCCTTCTTCGATACCGTAAGCGGCTCCGCCATAAGCTACCTGGTTTAGGTACATGGTGAGAATTTGTTTTTTGGAAAAGAGACGCTCCGCCCAAAAGGAAAGAATAATCTCTTTGATTTTGCGTTCCAGGGTCTTTTCCGGAGTAAGGAAAACGGTTTTTACCAGCTGCTGGGTGATCGTTGATCCGCCCTGGACGCTTTCACCGTTGGTGTTGGCAAGGGCAGCTCGGATGATGCCCTGGGGGTCAAAACCGGGGTGGTGGTAAAAATTTTTATCTTCAATCGCCACTGTTGCCTGGGCTACATATGGGGGAAGGGTATCGAGAGAAACAAGAGTGCGGTTTTCGTCGGCATAAATTTGGTAAAGGAGGTCGCCGTTGCGGTCATAAATTTTTGTTGACAAGGGGATATCGCGGACGGCCAAAAGTCTCGGATCGGGGAGTTTGCCTAGAGTAGAGATAATCCAGAAGGGGAGGAAAAGTAAAAAGAAGCAAAAGGCAAAACCCAAGAGGACCAAAAGGAAACTGCGAGAAAAGAGCGCGGGACGTCCGGGTTTTGTTTTGCGGAAGCGGACGGGAGCGGGTCGGCGTCGGGGGAGGGTTAAATGGGTGAGGCTAAGGGTTGGCAGGCGGAAAGCCGATAAAAAAGAAAGCCGAAGCCGGAATTGCTGCCGGAAGGCCGGGATGATTTGAGTAAAACCGTCACGCAGGGTAGCGGCAGAGCTGAAAATTTTTTCCGCGATTTTTCCCCGGTGCCGATAAATGACTTTCGGGGGGTGGAGAAGCTTATGGAATACCGGCAAAAATTTCCCGGAAAAGAAATTGGTTAAAAGTTCCCCAAACCAAATGATAGTTTCCAGGATCCCGAAGATAATAAAGAGAATCGCCCGGGCAATCTGGAGAAATTGATCGGCGAGCCAGAGAACAGTCCAGGCGAGAATTTGCAGCGCGAAAAATAACGGAGTTCCGGCAGTATATAAAAACTTCCGGACGAAATTGATGACCCCTAGATGTAGAAAGGATTCATCTTTTTTGTGCGGCATACCCGGGACGAGTCGGTATGCTTCCCAAGATCTACGCGCATTATTGATGAAGATTTTTTAATTATCAATGGGGAAATTTGCCTATCATAATCCTAGCTAAAGTCCCGTCACGAATCAGCTCAAAAAATCCCATGCGCCCCGGAACAACGACAATTTCGGGAACGTTCTCTTTTAGACGTTGCTTCTCCCCGGTTTAGTTAAAAAGGAGGGGCTTATAACCTGTTTTTTGGGCGCCCGATCCGCGCCGACCTGCGTAAAATTAAGGCATGCGCGAAAATTGGTTATGAATTTGCGGATAAGCGGCTAGTGCAGTAGCCAGGAAGCCAGCGGTAAGGAATTAGCATATAAAGAAGTTTCGTGGTTTGCCAGATAAACAGTTATCGGCAGAACGACGAGCAAAACGACCAGCTGCAATAAGCGGGCATAGAAAGCCGAATTGATTTTCATGCCCTATAACTATAGGTCAATTTAACCTTTTTGTCAAATTTTGAGTAGGGCGAATTTTGTCGCGGACGGTTTGCCAGAGGGCAGCACTGCCGGTGGCATTTTCGTCTCCGTCGTAGCCCAGAGCCCAGATGGCAATACCGCCGAGATTAGCCTGGTTAACTAAATCCAGTTTTAGTCCCAAACTGCGTTCGTTTTCAAACCACACCTGCCGCCAGGTCCGGGAAGCTTTATCAAAGTAGGAAAACCAGGGAGATTTGCTCTGGTCATCGAAATTGATCGAGGCTTTGTTTTCGGCTGCGACTTCCATGGTCCGCTTATATGAGGAAACCGCCGGACCGAAAGTGCTGTAACCCAAAACGAAGGAATTGGGTTTACTGTCAACCGTCGGCCACTCGTAGCCGTAAAAGGGGATCCCGAGAACCAGTTTGGGGGCGGACATATCCCGCAGATAATCAACGACGGTTGTGTAGACATCGTACTGATATTTTTCCTTGCCAAAAAGGGGAGCGATCGGCCCGGCAGCTTGGGAATCCAGGCGGTTGAAATCGTAGGTCATCACGATAATCCCGTCGGAAACCGCGCTGATGGTTTTAATGTTGTAGATGCGGTTTTTCCAGGCCGCATCGGAAAGGGTCGCTACCGTCAGGGTGCTGCCGGGAATTTCCTGATGCAGAGCGTTGGTAAAACGCTCAATGAAATGATTATAACCTTCGACCAGCGAGTCGGGAGCGGCATTAATATATTCAAAATCGACATTGATATCGGTAAATCCCTGCTCCCGCATGAGTTTCAGGGTATTGTCGATGACTTTTTTTTGGCGGTTGGGATTACCGATGACGGCGGCGATATTATCCTGGTCCATGTTTAAAACCGTCAATCCCATCCGGGTATGGTATTTGGCGGCTAATTCCTGAAAAGTCCGGAATTCCGGGCTGTCCATCCTTTGCCAGCCGGGTTCCGTTTTGTCAAAACTGCCGTCTCCCAGAACGGTCGCGCCGAAATAGTAAACCAGGGAGAGGTCCCGATAGCGAAGACTGGCTGCTTCCGAAAGATTCCAAAAAGGCAAATAACCGAAGACTTTTTTCGGGGTGATTTCTGCGGCCAAAACCATTGGCAGGCGGTCGTCGGGAACGGGAGAATAAAAGTGTGCAGCAGCCGGGGTAGTGGTAAGCGATTGGCGGTTAGCGATGAGAATGATAATCGGGGATAGGGAGGAGCCAAAGATAAAAAAGAAACCGATAAAAAGAAAAAGTTTGGAGTTTAATAGGTTGCGAGCGGCAGCCGCAATTTTTCCCCGCATGGGTCTATTTTACTATGGAAGAAGCTCATATAGGGAAGCAAATTTGTCAAGACCTATCTATTGCCATGTCTTTTTTACCGGGAGCTAAAGAGTAGGGTTGTCAAAATAATTTTGTCTTTCCAGATGCCCAGAAAGTTTGGGTAGGTAATATTCCCACTCATTAATCGCTTATCGATATCCACAGAGAAGGTTTTAGAGGTGCTTAAATCAAAACCCACCACACGGCTGGGACTTGAAACATAAGCATAAAGATAGTTCCCGTTGCCTATCCAAACGGAGTCTGATGCCGAGCTGAGCTGCGGTGGCAGGAGAATTTCCGCCTGAATGTTTTTAGACTTAATATTTATAACGTAAACGTTCTTTGCCGTAACAAGATAAATAAGTTTTAGATTATTGATTTCGCCAAGATATTTAACCGGGTGGTTAATTGATTTGAGGTCATACACCAATTCTTGGACTTGGGATTTAAGGTCAAACCAAGATAGTTTGTTATAAATTTTCCCGGTATCGCTAGCGCTCGTACCTGCGACAACCGAGGCCAGAAGGACCCTGCCGGATTTCTCGTCGTATCCCAGCATGTCTGGTTTGTCCGAACATCCCGAACCGGTTTCTAACAGCGAACTTGTTTTGCCGTTGGCGAATCGGTAAATGGTAGAGAAACCCATACAAGCATCACCCCCCCCATTTATTACTAGATTCTCGCCGTATAGATCCCCCAGGTAATAATAACTTGTATATACCGTATTGGTAGGCCCGAAGGGGCCAATCTTTTTTATGACAGTTCCTTTGCTGCTATCAATTTCCCATATCCATTGCGTTTTATCAGTTAAAAAAGCTTTGGATTGCGTTTCCTCGGTTAGGGTGATAAAAAGATTACCGGGAGCGAGATAATTGATCCTATGTTCTAGCACATATCCTGCTGGTGCAGTAAATATGGTTCTATTGCTTTTGCTAAGAAGAGAGTATGCTTCTAGGCTATTTTGTTGGGAGTAGTAAATATTACCGTTAAAATCCATTGCCGAAATGTATTCTCCGTTATCCGTATTAATTTTCGGGATATCGGCTTCTATTTTTAATCCGGAATTTGATAATGAGGCGATAATATATTGTTTTTGCTGCTCGATCGGCGCGGGAGAGGTTTGTTGAGGGTGGGCAACCGGAGATTCCGGGCCTGAGGGCTTAGGAAATATTTTTAAATAAGCGATTGCATAAATCAGAAGAGCTGCTGTTAGAGTAAAAAGCAGGGGAATAAATAGATTAACGAACCCCCTTTTCATTTATAACCAGTATAAATCTTGTCGGGAATGACTCACAGGGCGCAATCGACACAGAAGTCTTTTTGCAGGGGATCTGAGAGAAAGGTGTGTTCCTCTTCGGTTAGTTGATCTGGAGTGGGTTTGTCATTAGGCCCCGGAACTTTATGGGAGTCTTTGTAAACGAAAACCTTATGTTTATCGAGATGATCCTTCTGGGTAGGGACAAAATTTTTAATAAAATATTCCCCGCGCTGGGGGCAGCCGTGATCGGGAAGCAAACCGGACAAACTGCAGACCTCCGTGAAGACAACATTCTCGGGTTTAGCGGGCCACTCATTGGGGCTCCCGCGTAGAACGTAGCTCATAATTTCATGCCAAATAGGCGCAGCCCCGGTGTTGCCCGACTCCAAAGCCGGGCTCATGGGGGAGTTGTCGTTATTACCGACCCAGACGGCGACCAGAAAAGACGGGGTATAACCGATGGTCCAATTATCCCGTTTGTCCTCGGTAGTGCCGGTTTTGACGGAAACGGTATGCCCGGGGATATTTAAAACGGAGCCGGCGCCGAAAGTCATCGCCCGGGCGGAATCGTCCAGGAGAATATGGGAAATAAGATAGGTGACCTCCGAAGGCAGGACATAGCTGCCGTGCGGCACCCAAGGCCTGCTCCCGTCCCACGGTGTTATTTTTAACTCTTCCTTTTTAATTTCCAGAAGGTCGGGGGTGTTATCTTCTAACACGTTGCCCCTGCTGTCTTCCACTTTTAAGATTGATAAGAGATCCTGGCGCCGGCCGGCATTGGCAAAAACGCCGAAAGCGGTGGCCAGATCGACCATCTTGACCTCGCCGCCGCCCAAAGTTAAGGAATAGCCGTAGCGGTTTTTATCGGTGAAAGTAGTAATGCCCATGGCCGAAGCGGTGGCAATAAAATCGTCAATGCCGTTAAGGGCGAGCTCTTTGACCGCCGGAACATTCAGGGAATTGCCCAAAGCAAAGCGGGTCTGGACAACGCCGTGGAAGCGGCCGTCGTAATCGGTCGGGCAATAGCTTTTACCCAAGTAGGGCGGAAAGCAGAAGGGTCCATCTATCCAAGCGGTCGCCGGAGTGGTCTTGCCGTTGAGGAACCCCAAAGCATAATTCAGGGGTTTGATACTGGAACCGGGGCTGCGTTCTGCCAGGGTGACGTTGACTTTGCCGGAATCGGAAGCAAAATAATCCTTGGACCCGATCATGGCCAGGATTTCGCCGGTTTCCGGGCGGGTCACCAAAGCCGCGCCGTTGCCCACTTTTAAATTGGCCTGTTTTTCTACCTGGGCGGAGAGGGAAGCCTGGGCCGCCTGCTGTAAATCCAGATCTAAAGTTGTGGTTACCCATAAACCGCCCTGCTCGACCTGTTGTTCGCCGTATTTTTTTACTAATTGTTCTTTGACATAAGCGACGAAATGGGGGGCTTTGATGCCGGCAGAGGGGGAAGCGAAATGGAGTTCTTCTGCTTCCGCTGCTCCTTTTTGTGCCGTCGTGATATAGCCGTCTTCGAGCATGCGGGTTAAAACCTGGTGCTGGCGGTCGACGGCGCGCTGCGGATCGGTCCCGAAGGGAGAATAATAGGTCGGGGCCTGGGGAAGACCCGCCAGAAGCGCCGACTCCGCCAGGTCTAAGTTCTTGGCATGCTTCCCGAAATACACCTGGGCGGCCTCTTCGACGCCGTAAGCGGTGCCTCCATAAGGCACCCGGTTTAAGTACATAGAAAGAATCTGGTCTTTAGAGTAAAGGCGCTCGACCCAAAAGGCGAGGATTGCCTCTCTGATTTTGCGGGTCAGCGTTCGCTCGGGAGTTAACAGCGAGAGCTTAATCAGCTGTTGGGTAATGGTCGATCCGCCCTCCAGGTGATGATAAAGAAGCATGTCTTTGGTTGCGCGGACAATCCCTCCGATAAGGTCAATTCCTCCGTGGCGGTAAAAATCTTTGTCTTCAATGGAAATCGTAGCCTGTTGTATGGTTTTGGGCATTTGGGAAAGGGGAATAATCGTGCGGTTTTCGGAAACAAAAATATTGTAAAGCAGGCGGCCGTTGCGGTCTAAAATCTTTGTGGTCTGCGGGATGGCTTTGCTGTCGAGATTCATGGGGGCCGGAAGATCTTTAAAAACAAAAACCAGAGAAACCAGGGTGATCAGTAAAGCCGTGGTGATGGCGGCTAAGGGAAGGTAAAAAGCCGGCGGGACCTTCCGCCATAATTTTTTCGGGGCGGGCCAGACCACCGCTGGCAATTTGGGCTTTTGATGCTTGCCGGCCTTGTTTTTGCCCATGCCCGGATTATATCATTAGTCTTGTAAAAAGGCCGCCAATTCTCTATCCTGAAAGCAGGTAAAGTTTATGAAAATTCACCGTATAGCTTTTCTGGGTTATGCCGACGCTAAACCTAGCGATTGGGAATATCAGTCAGCCAAAGCTACCGCTAAAATTTTAGCAGAATCCGGCTACGAGATTGTTAACGGCGGCGGTCCCGGGGTCATGCGGGCGGCAACAGAGGGGGCGCATGAAGACGACGGAAAAGTAATCGGCGTGACTTATTATCCCCTGGAACGGCAAACGAACTACGAAGGGCGCGACCCGGAAAACAAATTTGACCAGGAAATTGTTACCCAGGATTATGTGGAGCGGACGCTAAAACTTTTGGAAATTGCCGATGTTTATTTAATTTTTAACGGGGGGACAGGGACGATTTCGGAGTGGGGGATGGCTTGGGGGCTGGCGCGGATTCACTTCGGACACCATAAACCGCTGATCCTTTTCGGGGATTTCTGGCACAATATTATTGAGGCTATCGGTAAAAATATGCGCCTGCGCCCCGAAGAGTTGAAGGTTTACCATATTGTTACTAGTCCCGAAGAGGTACTGATAAAGATCAGAGCGATAGAGGCCGAAGGTTGAGTTATCTTAATTTGGGGCCCTGGTAACCCGCAGCCCCAAGAAGCTAACTCACCCGCATGGCTAACTTTATTTGTTTTTCCCGGAGATAATCTTATTTTATTTAGCAAAAAGGGGGGTTCGTAGGTTTTTGTGTTGTCGGGGGCAGCGCCCCGCGAGTTGCCACCCCTTCAATAACTAAGGAAATAATTTAAATGGATAATCTTCCCGCCTATCTCGATCTAGCCAATCACCATCCCAACTCCACTGAAAGCGAGATAGTTGCCTTGTGCGCCAAGGTAAAAGAATTCGGTTTTAACTCAGCCTTCGTGAACCCTTTCTATATTCAGCTGGCTAAAGAGCAGGGAGTGAGAGTGGGGACAGTGGTTGCTTTCCCTTTGGGGCAGGAAACTTTGTCGGTAAAATCCGGCTGTGCGGAAAGTTACGCCAGTCTGGGGGCTGACGAATTGGATGTTTCTCTGAATGTGGGGTATATCAAAAGTGGGAAGTGGGCGGAAAGTTTAGTGGAAATGAGAGCGGTGGTCGAATCCGCCCGGCGGGTTAACCCCAAAATTGTGATTAAATTTATTCCCGAGACCGGATATTTGACACCGGACGAGATTAAGAAAACGGCCGATTTAATGGTCGATTCCGGGGCGGATTTTTTTAAGACCTGCTCCGGCATGGGCCCGCGGGGAGCTACCGTTGAAGATGTAAAGCTTGTTCGGGAGGCGATTGCCAACAAGCTAATGATCAAGGTGGCCGGCGGGATTGAAACCTACGAGCAGGCGGTAACCTTTATTAAAGCCGGCGCGGACCGGATTGGGACCAGCCACGCGGTCGAAATTTTAGAGGGGGACAACCAGACGGGCGGAAAGGGAGATGAATAGATGGCCTTAGATTTTATTTGTATCGGCGACGCGACACGGGATTTATTTTTGTTTGTGGATCAGGCGGGGGTGGAGTGTAACGCGGGCGGGGAAGATTGCAAGCTGGAATTGGGTTACGGGCAAAAGATCCCGGTCGAGAAAATTGGGTGGTCGCTGGGAGGCAACGCCGCTAACGTTTCCGTCGGGCTTTCCCGGCTGGGTTTGAGCACGGGCCTAATGACAATTTTCGGCGATGACGACCGCGGGGCCTGGATTAAAAAACAATTGCTTCTGAACAATGTGGACCTGACTTATTCCTCAGTCGAGCCCAAAAGGCAATCCAATCTTTCGGCGATTATCGTTTTTAAAGGGGAGCGGACCATTCTCACTTATCATGAACCCGGCGAAGACTTAGTTGCCGTTATCCCTCCGTCTAAATGGATTTACATTACCAGTTCCGCCGGACGGGATTCGGCAAAAATTTACGGATTAGTGAACAATTGCCCGAAGGAAGTCAAGATTGCTTTTAATCCTTCGATGGCGGATATTAAAAAGGGAGCGGATTACCTGAAAACCATATTAACGCGGACGGAAGTATTAATTGTAAACTGGGAAGAGGCGGAAACCCTGCTTAGGGCCCAAAGTTTAAAGCTTAAAGCCGGGGAGAAAGAAAAAAGAGCGAAGGAGATGCTGGTAAGTATAAATAAGTTGGGACCGAAGATCGTGGTAGTTACCAACGGGCCGGAAGGAGCGTTTGCCATGCATAACGGCAGATATTTTTATGAACCGGCAGCGCCGGTACCCTGTTTTGAAGCGACCGGCGCGGGAGACGCCTTCAGTAGCGGGTTATTGGCAGCTCTTGATTACGGGCAAAAACTGGCCATGGCTTTGCGGTGGGGGACGAAGAACGGCGGATCGGTAATACAGAAGGCAGGGGCGATTGAAGGACTTTTAGATAAAAATAAAATTAGCAATTCCTAATTACCAATTTCTAAGTAGAAATGGAAACTAGATTAATCGATTGGTTACAGAGGGCCAAAAAGGAACACTTTTCTTTGGGAGCATTCAATATCGATAACCTAGAGATTTTACAGGCGGCGGCAGAAGCTGCCAAAAACCTCTCGGCTCCAATTATCGCTGAAGTCTCCCCGGGAGAAATAAAATACCTCGGACTGCAAAACTTTATATCTCTAGCCAATAATTATAAAGATGATTATGGAATAACCATATTGCTCAATATGGATCATGCTAGCGATATGGATATAATAAAGTCCGGTATTGAGCTCGGCTTTGATATGGTCCATTTTGACGGTTCTGAGTTGCCCTTTGAGGAAAATGTCCGGCTTACAAAGGAGATAGTTGGGGAATCTCATAGTAAGGGGGTATTGGTGGAGGGGGAAATCGATCATTTTCCGGGGACGTCGGAACTGCACGGGGAATTAACGGATCGCGGTCAGGGGCTAGAAAAAAAATATACTGATCCGCAAAAAGCAAAAGAGTTCGTCGAAGAAACAGGGATAGATATTTTTGCCGCTTTTATCGGCAACGCTCACGGGGTTTATCAGGACGGCAGCGAGAAGCTGGATTGTGAGAAACTGACCGAGGTTTCCCGTGCCCTGCCGGAAACTTTTCTCTCGCTCCACGGCGGCAGTGGCATTGCGCCCGAAGAGATTGAGAGCGCCGTCGAACGGGGGATCGTCAAGGTAAATGTCAATACCGAGTTACGGATTGCTTTCCGCCAAAATTTGGAAAATGTTTTAAAGGGCAATCCCGACGAATGGGCCGTTTATAAATTAATGCCACCGGCGATTGAGGCTGTCCGCAAGATTATCGAAAGAAAAATTACCCTCTTCGGTTCTGCGGGAAAAGCGTAGGCTTTCCGTGGTAAACTGGGATTATGGATCTGCCCTCGATTGAAAAAGCGGACATTCGCAGTAAAAGAGTGTTACTGCGGGGGGACATCGATGTGCCGCTGGCAAGGAAACGGGGGACAGAAAACGAGGGGCTGTCAATCGGCGACGATACCAGGCTTCAGGCAATCTGGCCGGGCATTGATTACCTTCTCAACCGGGGATGCCACGTTACCCTCTGCGGACATATCGGACGACCCTATGGGGAAGTGGTACCGGGATTATCTACTAAAACCATAGCTAACTGGCTGGAAAACCGCGGCGGCAATACGGTCGGGGTTGCCAAACCGGAAAAGGTTAATAACTTCACCGGCTTTCGGATTAGCCAACAGCTGGTGGTCCTGGAAAATCTGCGGTTTGATCCCCGGGAGGAAGCCAATATAGAAAGTTTTGTTACCGAGCTTGCCGCGTTGGGCCAGATTTATGTAAATGACGCCTTTGCTTCCTGTGAACGTTCGCACGCCAGCATTACCGGAGTTCCCAAAATTCTCCCGCATTACGCCGGGATGCGACTGGTTAAAGAAGTAGAGAATCTGGGAGGTGTCACTAAAAACCCCAAACGACCGCTGGTGGTAATTTTGGGCGGGGCAAAAATGGAAACCAAGATACCCCTGATAAACCGGATGGGGGATGTTGCCGATCGGATAATTATTGCCGGAAAGCTTCTGGAAGAGTGCAAGCCGGATATGGTTTTCCCGGGTAACAAACAGATCTTTTTAGAATTGACGACGGAAAAAAAAGACACTACACTGGAATCAATCGATGCCGTCCGCGGCGTTTTAGAAACCGCCGGAACCATCGTCTGGAACGGGCCGCTCGGGGAAGTGGAAAATTATACTTACCAGGTCGGGACCCGACGGCTGGCGGAAATTATCGCCAACCTGGGGGCGTTTAAGGTGGTCGGCGGCGGAGATACGCTGGGATTTCTAAACAAATTAGGGCTAACGGGCAGATTTGACTGGGCATCAATCGGAGGAGGAGCGATGCTAAAGTTTTTAGCGGGCGAGGAACTACCGGGAATCCGGGCACTTTTATCTTAGTTACTCAATTTATTTTGGCAAATTCACAATTTCAAGTTTTAATTTAAACAATTTGAAATTATTTAATTTGAAATGTTTTAAACACTCATTTCAGATTTCAGATTTCAGATTCCAAATTTGATCAAGGTTGCGATTAACGGCTACGGAAGAATCGGGAGAATTGCCCACCGGGTAATTCTGGAGCGATTTACGGAGCAGATCGATCTGGTGGCCATCAATGGGGGGAGCTCAACGGATATCCAGGGCTGGGCGTATCTACTGAAATATGATACGGCGTACGGGATATTAAAAGATCATGCAGTAAGCTGCGAACAGCAAACGGAGAATAGCCAGGAAATACCAAAGCTGCTGGGGAATCTGATTATTGATAGCAACAAAATTCCTTTTTACGCGGAGAAAAATCCCGAGATGCTACCCTGGAAAAAGCACGACGTGGACGTGGTTCTGGAATGCACCGGGGTATTTACGACGGCAGATAAAATTGCGGGGCATTTAAAAGCGGGCGCCGAAAAAGTAATCCTTTCGGCTCCGGCCAAGGACAGCACCGTAAGAACCTATGTCCTGGGGGTCAACTTAGACCCCGCGGCGACAACGGAACAAATTGTTTCCAATGCTTCCTGTACGACTAATTGTATCGCTCCGGTGGCTCAGGTTATCAGCGAAAAATTCGGGGTAGAGAAAGCGATGATGACGACGGTTCATTCTTATACTTCGGACCAGGAATTGCAGGACGGGGGGCACAAAGATTACCGCCGGGCCCGGGCGGCAGCACAAAATATTGTGCCGACAACCACGGGGGCGACGCGGGCAGCCGCCGAAACCGTTCCGGAACTGGCGGGACTATTTACCGGTTTATCCATCCGCGTACCAACAATAGTCGGCAGCCTTTCCGATTTCACCTTTGTCTTAAAAAGGGATACGACCAAAGAGGAAGTAAACCAGGTGTTGACGGAAGCGGCCCGATCAGAGCGCTACCGGAATATTCTGGAGGTCACAACTGACCCGCTGGTTTCTTCAGACGTTATCCGCAACCCGCACTCTGCCATTGTGGATTTGTCACTGACCGACGTGGTCGGCGGCAACCTGCTGAAAGTTATCGCCTGGTACGATAACGAGTGGGGGTATACGAACAGATTAATTGAAGAAGTGATTTTGGTAGGGCAGCGGGGCAGCAGGGCATAAAGAGCCGATTGTTTGGCAAAGGAGCTTTAGGTTGGCACTTCTTATTTTTCAAATAACAAAAGAACTTCCCAAAGATGAACTTTATGGGGTTACTTCACGAATGCGGCGGCGTGCAGTTTTGACACCGAGTAATATTGCTGAAGTTTACAGCCGCAGAAGGAAGAGGGAATTTCTGCAATTTCTTCACATAGCATATGGTTCAGCAGCCGAGCCGGTAAGGCAATTGCCGTTTAGTCATTAGCCAGATTGCCTTTCAGAAGAAAAATATCGAGTTGCCGCAGCCCTGCTTTCAGAGATTTGTAGAATGCTAAATAGATTAATAGTTGGGGTTAAAACCCAATTTACTATCCTGCTGCCCTATTGTTTATCTGTCCTACTACCCCCCTTCTCCTCGTCGTCCGGGATCCACCAGAGTATCAGAAAAAGAATAACTCCGGCAAAAATTGCCGTGCCGAAGATAAAAATATTTGTCGGTATGGCGTCAAGAATAGGCATCCTTTAATAAAGACAGTAACACAGCAAACTAATAAAATCAATCAATTCCCAGAGGAGTCTTGTTTTGATTTCTTCGCCCATATACCTTAAGGCGTCTTTCGATTCGGCCCGAGAAACCTGCGCTGCCAGATCGGCAATTTCCCCCGTAACTCGTTTGGTCTTTTTCCAATTCTCTTTTGTGCTCCGGCGCTTTTTGCGCATTTTCAGGTAAAACCATCCCCCCTTCAGCGTCCACGACTCTCTCCGACGGGGAAAGCAAGCCGACCAGAGGGGGAAGCGACCGTACCCGTCCGGTTGATCCGTCCCAAACCCAACGGGCCCACAGCATCGAAAATCTGTCCGAAGATAAAACCAGATGCTCCCATAAGTAAATTCTCGGTTAGGGGAGTGGGGCGGCCATTCGTTGTTAGCAGTATGACACAGAAAAATTTTACGGCCAACCAGGGTTAAGCTTGGCGGATAAATCCTCCCTGCTTATGATGAAATTGAAAGGATTAGATGGCGGGGTTAATCCCGGCTTTTCCGGGTTTTTAATTTTCGCTTTAGCAAATTTTACAGCGGATTTAGGGGTTAGGATGGAGGCTCTTTTCTTTCAAAGATAGACAAAAAGGGATTTTTAACCCAATTACCCAAGTTCTTATTGTGCCGGGTATTATCGGCGACCTTTTGGTGTTTTTAAGAACCCCGATGATATCCCGTCCAGCAACAGTCGGCCCTGATTATCCCAGGCACGCGTCGGGGACGTTGCCGCCTACCCGCTTTTACAGTTGTTTATTTGGGCCGCGCGATGCTGTTGATAATTGTTATCTATAAGTCGCACACCCGGTTGGGACCTTCGGGCGCTTGACATCAAAGTTGGCGAATCCTATGATGGGGTTAGGAATGAAAAAGGCTATTTTGCTGATGGTTTTAGCGGGTTTGCCTTTTTTCTTTGCTTCCCGGGTTTTGGCCCAGGAAACGGCTCTTCCTACCCCACCGCCCCTAAAAGTGGATTACCCGCTGCCTTACCCGGGAGTTTTGCCGGATTCGCCCCTTTGGGTATTTAAAGATCTCCGGGACCGGCTGGTCTCTTTTTTGCTTTTTGATCCGCTGACTAAAGCGCGCTACTATTTACTTTTAGCGGACAAACGCCTGGCGGCCGGGATTACCTTAATAAATTACGGTAAAAATGCTCTGGGGGAAAAAACCATTGTGGAAGGCGAGCAGTATTTACAGCTGGCGGCCGAGCAGGGTGTTAGGCTTGCGGAGCAAAAACCGGAAAACCGTGATTACTTGGGAGTTCTGACGATAGCCATTGCCAAGCACCAGGAATTGATCACGGAGAATTCGGTTAAAATGGGAACCCCCTCGGGACTCCAGAACTCCCTCAGGCGTCTGTTGGAAAACCAGCAACGGGTAAAAAACTTGTTTGAAAACAAGCTACAAAACCTCCCCCGAAAGTAAGGACCCCGTGAAAAGTTGATATGGTTTAGACCAAAAGTTGGTAGTTGACGGAAATTCCCCGGAAACTCTATAGTTGATTAGCTTCCTAAAAACGGGAAGTTTTTTTATGCCCCAAGTTGAACCCACTACCAAAATTTCCGAACCGATTCCGCCGATTGTACGCCCAGGCCGGCCGGCCAAAGGTATTAAAAGAAACGTCAGCCATAACGGTACCCATGCTCAAGCCACAATTATTCCCCCCCTGCCGGCGGACCTGGAAAAGGGGGAGTGGTCCGGGCAAGCGGCGAGAGTTCTTAACGAGCGTTATCTATTAAAAGACGCGGACGCTAATGTTTTAGAAACGCCCGACCAGATGTGCTGGCGGGTGGCTTGGGATATTGCCTGCGCCGGAGCTGATTTCGGGCAGGAATCCCGGCAAATTACGGAAACCGCCCGGGAATATTACCGCCTCATGGTGACCCACCAGTTTTTACCCAATTCCCCGACCCTGATGAACGCCGGTAAGAATAACGGTTTGCAATACAGCGGTTGCTATGTCGTTCCGGTGGAAGATTCAATTGAGGGAATTTTTGATGGGATTAAATACGCTGCCATTATCCATAAAAGCGGGGGCGGTACCGGTTTTTCCTTCTCGCGCCTCCGTCCCGCTAATTCCCGGGTTGGTTCGACCCGCGGCGTAGCCTCCGGGCCGGTTTCCTTTATGAAAATCTATGACGCGGCGACGGAACAGGTGAAGCAGGGTGGCAGCCGCCGGGGCGCGAATATGGGTATCTTACGGATTGACCATCCGGATGTTTTGGAATTTATTCATTGCAAAGAAAGCGGTGGTATTACCAATTTCAATATCTCCCTGGCCGTTACGGACGCCTTTATCAGGGCTTATCGCGAAGGGACGGTATATGATTTAATCGACCCGCGGACGGAAAAAATTACCGGGCAGCTCGACGCCCGGGAAGTTATGGACGAAATTGCCCGGAGTGCTTGGCAGACCGGTGATCCCGGGATGGTTTTTATTGACCGGATAAACGAAGGGACCGGCAATCCCGTACCGAGCCTGGGGCCTGTTGAATCGACCAACCCCTGCGGCGAGCAACCCCTTTACCCGTTTGACGTCTGTAACCTCGGCAGTATCTTCCTAACTTACTTTGTCCGCGAGGATGACGGACAAAAATCCGTGAACTGGGAAAAGCTGGAAAAGGTAACTAAACTGGCAGTCCGCTTTCTGGACTCGGTAATTGAACGCAATCCGTTTCCTTTGCCGCAAGTCCGGGAAATGGCGCTGGCGGTGCGGCGGATCGGCCTGGGAGTTGGCGGGTGGGCGGACTTATTGGTGCAGCTGGGTATACCTTATGATTCCGAAGAGGCGATTGGGCTCGCGGAGAAAGTGATGTCTTTTGTCCACGAAAAAGGTCACGAGGCCTCGGAAGAATTAGCCGCCGAACGCGGTCCTTTTCCCAAATGGAAAGAAAGCATTTATAAAAATGCTAAGCCGTTACGGAACGGCACGATAACGACGATCGCGCCGACCGGCTCGATAGGCATTATTGCCGGGGCTTCAACCGGGATAGAGCCGCTTTTCGCTGTGGCCTTTAAACATAAGGTTAAAGATAAAAACCTGGACCGGGAATTAAACTTTTTTAATCCCTGGTTCGAAAAAGAAGCGGCAGGGGCGCCGTGGTACACGGAGGCGGTCAAAGACAAAATTGCTACCGCCGGTACCATCGCGCACATAGAAGAAATACCCGCCGAAATCCGCCGCCGTTTTGTTACCGCCCACGAAATAGCTTTCCCCTGGCACGTTAAAATGCAGGCGGCTTTTCAAAAATATACCGATAACGCTGTCTCCAAAACGATTAATTTGCCCAACGATGCCAGCTCCGAAGATGTGAAAAATGCTTATTTGCTGGCTTACGAAACCGGCTGTATGGGAATCACCGTTTACCGGGACGGTTGCAAGGAAACCCAGGTATTAAATTTAGGAACTAAAGAAAAAGCGGCGAAACCCGCCCCAGTCGAGCTGCAACCCCGGCCGATGAAGGTGGAGGGAGCTACTTACCGGATTGAAACCCCCCTGGGAACCGCTTTTGTTACGGTAAATCAAAATGAAAACGGCGAGCCCTTTGAAGTTTTTATCAATATCGGCAAAGCGGGGAGTGAAGTCGCGGCGATGGCGGAAGCCTTAGGGCGGCTAATTTCTACTAACCTGCGTTTTGGTAATCATTTGCCCGCTTTAGGCAGGGCAGCGGAAATTGTGGAACAGTTGCGGGGGATCGGGGGCGCCGGTTCTGTCGGCTTCGGTCCCAACCGGGTCCGCAGCCTCCCCGACGCGGTGGCGAAAGTTATTGCCATGCATTTCGGGATTAAAACCAACGGCAACGATCATACGGATCTTGCCAAAAAAGAGGCAACGGAAATTGGCATAAACATTAAAAGAGATATCTGTCCCAAATGCGGAGACGCTTCATTGGTTGCCGAAGAAGGTTGTAAAAAGTGTTATTCCTGCGGTTACTCCCAGTGCTGACAGATTTGTTATACCGCCCCTTGCAAAGTCCCCCGCAAAGATGGCGATGAGCCACCCTTATTACATTATTTTCTCAGCTGTGCGTTGGGGCAATAAGGCCCCCCGAAAAACTTAAGGTTATAAACTGGCCCTATTTATTTTTAGGCGGCAACCGGGATCTGGTTTATGCTTTTATCTTAATTTGGGGTCCCGGTAACCCGCAGCCCCAAGAAGCTAACTCACCCACACGGCTAACTTTATTTGTTTTTCCCAAAGATAATCTTATTTAGCAAAAGCGGGGGGTTCGTACGTTTTTGGGGCGCCCCGCGGGCTACTATCCTTTCTAAGATCAAAGTATCGCGGCTTGGCCTTGTTAATTTTTTTCCTTAACCCAGGGCCAAAGTTCTTTCCCGGTATAAAAAATAAGCGGAAGGCAGAAGGCGATAATTCCCAAAGCCGCGGTTTCCTGATTGATACCCGCCTCAGCAGCTTTATGTAGTACGGGTGTAACCAGGTGCAGCAGGGGTTTCCCCGGTTCCTGCAGAATATCGATAGCATCTCCGCAAACCGCTATCTCTCCCGCGAAAGTGGTTAGCAGGGCTGTAATCCGCAAGCGCGAATCATGACTTTCTACCTCCTGAGGTAACTCCTTTGTAGCCATACCGCTATCCATGGTAGTACCAGAAAACAGGGGAATGCAATGGTAAAATCGGGTATGCAGAATAAAACTACCAGAAAAAGCACAAGCAGGAGCGCGGGGACGAAGATTTATACGCGGACCGGAGACGACGGGACGACGGGGTTAATCGGGGGGAAGAGGGTTAGCAAAAATGATGCCGCGATCATAGCCCTGGGAAACCTGGACGAATTGAATGCTTTTCTAGGGATGATCTATCTACCAGAATTAAGAAAAATTCAGGCGGATTTGATGGAAATTGCCGCGGGGCTAGCGGGTTATAAAAAGATAAAAGCAGTGGCAAGCGGGAGAACAAAGGGGAAATGGGAGAAGAGGGTAAAAGAAATGGAAGAGGAAATAGATAAAATGCAGCTAAAACTCCCCGAGCTCCATCGCTTTGTTTTGCCGGGAGGGTGCGAAACCGCAACCCAATTGCACCTCGCCCGCGCGGTTTGCCGCAGGGCCGAACGGGCGATCATCGGAGTTGGGGGCAAGGGGCCGGGGGGTAGTATAAAATACCTGAATAGGTTGAGCGATTATTTATTTACACTGGCCCGGCGGGAAAATTTCCAAACAGGAACTGAAGAGGAAGTTTGGGAAAGCAAATCTGATCATTGAACAAAAGTGAGTTATTTGAGTATGATGGATAGGGGATGTAGGTGGATATCCCGTTAGCATTATCCTTTGACGACGTGCTTCTGGTCCCGCAAAAGTCCGGGATTACTTCACGAAGCCAGGTCTCCCTGAGAACCGAGATAGCCCCGGGTTTTTTTCTGGACGCGCCGATTATTGCCATTAATATGGATACGGTAACGGGAACAGCTATGGCTATCGCAATGTCTAAATACGGCGGTATTGCTATGATGCCTCGTTTTGATTTACCGGAAGAACAGGCAAAGAAAATCGCGCAGGTAAAGAAAGCCGGCCAGCGGATAATTGCGGCCTTAGGGTTGCGCGATGATGTTATGAAAAGAGCGGAAGCGTGCGTAAGAGCGGGCGCGGATATCTTCACCATTGATGTGGCCCACGGGCATATGCTCCGCTGTTTGGAAGTGACGGCAGAATTAAAGCGTAAATTTAAGTTACCGGTGATTTCGGGTGTAATTGCTACCCGGGAAGGAGCTGAGGATTTATTCAAAGCGGGCGCCGACGGCGTGCGCGTCGGTGTCGGCGCGGGGACTATTTGCGTTACCCGGATAGTTACCGGCTGCGGCATTCCCCAGATGACGGCTTTAATGGAGGTGGTTAAGGCGAAAAGAAAATTTCCGGACCGTTTTGTTTTGGCGGACGGAGGAACGAGCAGTTCCGGAGACATGGTCAAGTGTTTGGCCGCGGGGGCGAGCGCCGTTATCTGCGGGTCGCTACTTGCGGGGACCGACGAAGCGCCCGGAGGGGTGGTTGAGAAAGAGGGCGCAATTTACAAGGAGTATAACGGGTCGACTTCGGTTCGGGAAAAAGAACGGCAGTTAAAAAAGCATAACGGCCATAAGCCGCATTTTAAACTGCATATTGAAGGGGTTGAAGGCTTGGTCCCTTACCGGGGTCCGGTAACCGGAGTTTTGGAGCAGCTTTGCGCCGGGATCCGCTCGGGCTTTTCTTATTGCGGAGCGCAAAATATCCGGGAGTTATGGCAGAAAGCCAGATTTATCCAGATCACCCATGCCGGACTTTTAGAAAGCCGGGCTCATGGTATTGAGTTGGCGACGGGAACGGGTAGAAAAAGTGGCGCGGGTGTGGTGTAATAGAAATAACAAATAGCTTTAGGCCCAAAGCTGCTGTCCATGAGTAAAATTAAAGTAACGATCCAAGACGACGCTCCTGTTAAAAAGGCTACCGCAAATTCAGCGGGGCAATTACAAAAAGAGCAAGTTGGCCAATCTGTCGGCGAGATGGGGGATCTTAAAGTTGCCGACGAAATTGCTAAAAGGGAAGGCGATGAGTACTGGCTTAGCTACGGTCACGAATTGGAAACAGAGAAGGAAATGGAAGAGTTGGGTATTGACCGGGTGGAGAGCGGAGAAGTGCGGGTGCCGCAGGATTTGGCAAGGGAGATGGGTATTAAACCCCAGGCCGTAGCAGAAACGCCAATACACCATGCGATCCCGGAATTTGCCGTCCGCGGAAAAGTTTTAACCGACGATCAGTTAGCGGAAGGCAAAAAAGCCCCCGTTTCCAAATCTTTTCGCTGGCTCGCCGAGTGGTTTATTTACGAACTTCTTAAGGCCGGTTACCTCGTCAAATTCTTCAGGGGGTCAGTAGTTAGGGATAAACAATTACCTTAATTTAGGGGTGTAGCCCGCGGCCCCCATAAACCAACTCACCCGCGCGGCTGGCTTAGCCCCCCCCTTCTTAAATAGATTTTTACTTTATCTTGCAAAAAAAGTGGGGGTTCGCACGCTTTTGCGTTGTCAAAGACAACGCCCCGCGAGTTACCACCCTTTTAAAAGAAATATAAAAGAATTAGCCATTAGAAATTAGAAATTAAATCCAACTGTTGTGCTATCATTGTAGTATGTATCCTGCCGCTCCCGGTTTCGAATTCTTCTCTAATTTCGAGGCCCTCTTGGTAGAATTTGCCGTCATTTTGGTAGTTTTGCTGCTTTTTGTTGCCGCCGGAGCGCTTTTCCTTTATCTGTTTTATCAGTTTATTAAGTGGCGTAAACGCGAAGAGCATGCCCTGGACTTTGTTTTATTACAGGTAGCCGTACCCAGGGAAAACGAAATAAAAATTGACGCCATGGAGCAATTTTTTACCTCCCTTTACTCTTTGAAAAAGGGCGGCCCCATGTGGAAGTTGCCATTTTTAACCCCCCAGGAACATTTATCTTTGGAAATTGTCGCGGAACACGAGAACATCCGTTTTTATATTTCCTGCTCCGAACAGGTCAAAGATCTGGTTGAAAAACAAATCCACGGGACTTACCCCGGGGCTATTGTCAAACAGGTGGAAGACTACAATATCTTTTCCGAAGACGGGGAAGTGGCCTATCTGTCGTTAAAGCTGCGCTCCTCCTATTACTTCCCGCTTAAAACCTATAAGGACCTGGCGGTTGACCCCATATCCGTGATTACCTCAGCCCTGGCTAAGCTGGGGGAAGGGGAGGGGGCAGCAATCCAACTTTTAATTTCCCCGGCCGAAAATAAGTGGCGCAGCCTGGGCAAAAAATATATTTCCCGGACCAAGAAGAATGAGGCCGATCCGGAAAAGGCTAAATTTAATGTGGACGCTAAAACTTTGGAAACTATCGAGAATAAAACCGGCAAACCGGGCTTTAATTTCTCGTTAAGAATAGTTGTCTCGGCAAAAACCCGGGCGGATGCCAAGATGATTTTAGGAAACATTAAAGCAGCTTTTGAGCAATTTAACGGGGAGCTTAACGGCTTTACCAAAGATAAGATCTGGGTACAAGGTAACTTCATGACGGATTTCGTCTACCGTTACCAGCCCATGCTGAAATTTGGGGGTGTTTTGACGACGGAAGAACTGGCCACCCTCTTTCATTTCCCCAATAAGGCTGTCGAAACCCCGCATATTTATTGGCTTAATGCCAAGCGGGCGCCGGCTCCCCAGGGAATTCCCAGCAGCGGACTTTATCTCGGGAAATCCGTTTACCGCGGGGACGAGCGGCCGGTCTATATTTCCGACGACGACCGGAGGCAACATGTCTATATCGTCGGCGCGACCGGTACCGGCAAATCGCTTCTTATGTCCCAGATGATTTTGCAGGATATCCGCGCCGGCAAGGGGGTTTGTTTTATTGATCCCCACGATACTTATGAAACCATCTTGGAGCAGATGCCCCCCGAAAGAGCGGAAGACGTTATCTATTTTGATCCCAGCAACACCGCGCGGCCCATGGGTTTAAACATTATGGAGGCCTATACCGAGGAGCAGAAGCATTATATCGTCACTTCGATTATCGGCCTGTTTTACAAACTGTATGACCCCCATCAGACCGGTATCGTGGGCCCCCGTCTGGAACACAATATCAGAAACGCGATGCTTACGGTTATGGTCCAGCCGGGGACAACCTTTATCGAGGTGCAAAGAGCGCTGACCGATCCGACCTATGTCCAGGAATTATTGCCCAAAGTTTCTGACCCGATTATCCGTCGTTATTGGACCGACCAAATCGCCCAGACTGCCGAGTTCCACAAAAGCGAAGTCCTAGATTATATTGTCTCTAAATTCGGTCGCTTTACGACGAACAAACTGATGCGCAATATGATCGGGCAGTCCAAAAGCTCTTTTGATTTCCGGCAGGTAATGGACGAAGGCAAAATTCTCATTATTAACCTGGCCAAGGGCCTTATCGGGGAAGAGAACAGCAACTTCCTGGGGCTCTTGTTGATTCCGAAAATTTTAACCGCCGCCATGAGCCGGACCAATGTTCCCATGGAGCAGCGGCGGGACTTTTATCTTTACGTTGACGAGTTTCAGAATTTTGCTACCCCGGATTTTGCCACCATTCTTTCCGAGGCTCGCAAATACCGCCTGAATTTGACGGTCGCCAACCAGTTTATTTCCCAAATGGAGGAGGAGGTCAGAAACGCGGTCTTCGGCAATGTCGGGACGAAAATTACTTTTCGGACCGGGGTGAACGATGCTCAGTTTTTGGCCCATGAATATACCCCCACCTTTAACGAGCAGGACCTTTTGAAGGTGGAAGCTTTCAATGCCTATGTTAAGACGGTTGTTGATAACGAACCCCTGCCGCCGTTCAGTATCGAAATCAACCATGACTTTGAGCGGATCAATAAGTCGCGTAATCCCCGCGTCGCGGGCATGATCAAAGAACTTTCGGCCCTGAAATACGGCCGGGATGTCCGGACGGTCGAGGCGGAAATATCAGCCCGTTCTCACCTATAATTTCCGCCGAGATCCTGAGCGAGCGAAGAGAATCGAAGGATGTAAGCCCAAATCGCCGAACGGTCACACTCCTAGCAAAAATTGCTAATATTTACGGATTATGTAGCGGTTGAAGCCGGGCGCTTTTTAATCCCTAACGGAGAAATAGTTTCGGGTAAGTCCGGGCAGCTCTCCTGTTCCTGGGCCAGTCTGATTTTTAGCAGTTCCTGATAATTGCGGACAATTTCTCCGTGGGCAGCAATCCTGCTGGTCAGTTTTATTTTCACCGCGGGATTTTCTACAACTACAACGGAGGCGACGTTTGGCCCCGCTTCAATTTGCCCCAGGTGCCAGATTTTCTCCGCCGCCAAGAAATCGTCAATAGAGCCATCGTCGGCATTGGCGATAATCCCGTTTTTTATTTTTTCCCCGAAGCGGGTATATCCGCTAAGCGTTATCTTCATCCCGTGCTGCAGAAGAATTTCCACAATCTTTTTTCCGACACAGTCATCATAACCCCAATGGCCATGAGCATAAATATAAAAAGTTGTCCGCCTTCTCTTGCGGCTGGTGTCCTCATCCTCATGGTGGTCAATGACCATGAGGGGCGGATATTCCCGGGCGAGTTCGAGCATTTTTTCACCCAGGGCCAGGGCATAAGGGCTGCTTGGCTCCGCCCGGCGCGGCTGGTTAAGGCCTTTTGTGCTTAAAAGCAAATGATCACTGTCACCGACGCTGTTTCCGATGTTATGGTCACGGAACTCGTCGAAATAGCGCCAGTTTCGTACATAACCGCTAGGATTACAGAGGGGAAAAACGACAACGGGGATATGATTTCCTAATTCCGCCAGGATATCCATGTTACGGACCAGGGCGTTTGGCCCGGCCGGTTCCTCACCGTGAATGCCGGCCAGCGACCAAAAGGCGGGACCATTACGGATGGTTTTAAGATAGGGTATAGGCAGGCGGGGGGAGTCTTCTTCACGGTAATTTATGGGTTGCAGGGCAACCGTTCCTGCTTCCCAATTTCCACTTTCCACAAGGTTTCCATAAGCGCTAAAAAGCTTTTGGACGGGTATCCGGCATTCGGCAGGGCGTTTTTCGTCGTCGCGATAGGTAGCAATTTCTTCCGAAATATAAAATTCCTTGGGTATTTCCATATGGGAATAATCAAATTCGGCAGGGGGAATTTGATGCTAATTCTGCTGGGCAGACAGCCAAGTTTAGGTAAATTAGAAAAGATTTGCAAGACGGGTATTATAATTAAAGAAATAAACAGAACGGGGGTGATGATTGTGGTAAAAAGCAAAGCGGTAGGAACGGTGACCCACTATTTTGATCGGATCGGGGTGGCAGCTTTAAAGCTGGCTTCTCCTTTGACGGTAGGCGATACGGTAAAAATTGCCGGTCACGGCAGCGAATTTACCCAGGAAGTGACCTCCATGCAGATTGACCATAGACCGGTAGAAAAAGCCAAACCAGGGCAGGATGTCGCGCTTAAAGTGGATCAGGCGGTGGAGAAGGGAGACGCCCTAGAGAAAATTAAATAAATTCAAATCCCAATAACCCAACGGCCAATCGGATCGCCAGCCGGGAATTTGTGTTTGCGCACGAATAAAGAGTACAAGGTTCCCAAAGGGACCTTCAATTCCGTCGTTAGTATCCTAAATTTCCTAAAGATTCTTCCTAAAACCCTCCAAAACCAAATATTATTGATCAGGCAAGTGGGTCGGCAACTTCAGTCGGCGCTAATGACCAAGAAGCGGATGGTTGCTCAACCCGTCGGGCATTTATTAATTGCGATACCATAGTGAAAAAAGAGACGAAAGAAACTAACCATTGGTTAACAATTGGTTACGCTACTAACCCGGGTCGTCAGGAACAAAGGGGGCCGTTAACCCGGGAAGGAAAGGAAACCGAAGCCATAGCCAGCAATACGAGAAAAAAAACGAAATAATTAAGTTATGGGGAATCGCGGTTGGGGATTTGGAGATTGAGCCTATCGTAGTTTTAGAGCTCTTCCAGTTTAATCTTCTCCGCGGGCATGTCTTTAATAAATTCCAGATATTTTTCCGTCGTGGCTATTCTTTTATGTCCGACCAGGCGGGAAACCAGAACCGGGGAAGCGCCGGCGGCCAGGTGGTGGGCGATAAAGGTGTGCCGCAGATCGTTGACTTTGGCTTCTTTGATCCCGGCGATGCGGAAGTAGCGGTCAATCGCCGTGCGGATGTTTCTAATAAGCAGCGGCCGGCCGGTTTTAGTAATAAAAAGGGCGGGTGATTTTACCCTGGGGCGGATAGAGAGGTAGCGATCGAGCGAACCCTTGGCGGCTTTATTTAACGGAACGGTTCTTTCCGGGTGCCCTTCAATCGGGGGGACTTTCAGTTCGTGTTCGTTGACGCTATCTAGCTCTAGGGCGGCTAATTCTCCGATGCGCATGCCGGTTTGGAGCAAAAGTTCTACCACGGCGGCAATTCTAAAGTCATCGCGGCAAGCGTCGCGGAGCGCCCGGTATTCCAGGGGGGAGAGAATCCGCGGGGGTTTGGTCTCGAACTTTGGATGAGAGATGCCGGCGGCGGGGTTATCGGCAATTACTTTCTCGGCTGCCAAAAAGCGGAAAAAAGTTTTCAGGGAATTGATTTTGCGGCTGATCGATTTCGGAGTGTAGTTTTCTTTGGCCAGTTTCCCCAAAAAACCGTTTAAATCGGCAGTCGTAATTTCCGCCAGGTTTGACTTTCCCTGCTGTTCCAAGTACTCTAAGAGCTGACCGATATCTTTACCGTAGGCGATGACGGTAGCCGTGGCCCGGGATTTTGATTTTAAGTATTCGAGAAATTTTTTCTGCCAGTCGTGCATAAAGCTTGTAGCCTGAGAGAGCGCAGGTGCAATTCTAGGCCCCTATAATAGCAGGGGGAGATAAAGATGTAAAGGGTCTAGGGGTACATAGTAGTTGCTTATGGGACACCGACGGGTTCGTCTTTTGGTCATCATTTTGGGGTTATTTTTTATTGTCGCAACAGTCCAGGCGACCATCGGCCTCTTGGGCGCGGGGAAAAAGGTAACCGATGCCCAGGCGGAGGTAGATAAATTAGCGGCGGAAAATGAAAAGCTAAAGGAGGAAGCGGCCAAAGTGCAAACGCCCCAGTTTATCGAAGAACAGGCCCGGGATAAACTTAATTGGGTTAAAGAAGGGGAGGATATCGTTATTATCCCCCCGGAACTTTTAGCGGCAACCCCGGAAGCCAAGCCGATAAATATTCCCAACTGGCAAAAGTGGCTAAACCTTATTTTTTAGTGCCAAGGGGGAGAATCGGACTCCCGACAACCGCTTTATGAGGGCGGCACTCTACCACTGAGTTACCTTGGCGCAGGGATATTATACTAAAATCCGGGATTTAGAGGAATTGATAGCGTCTCTGTTGGTTGCGCTCTTTTTTTAAACGTAAGATTTCCGCGCGGGGGAGTGGGGTTTCCGTATAATCCCGGGCAGCCCTGGCGTGGAGTGGCCGATATGACCCCACCGCCCTTGCGGACTCCCCGAGCCGTGCGATGAAAAGCCTCCGCGGCGTTTAATTTATTGATCCTTAAAAATTCCGCAGAACCAATTCTCCGAAGAAGCTTGTCCCGAGCCGTCGAGGGAAAAGAAACCAGAAATTATTTCCTCACGCTTCCCGAACCCATTTTTATCCCGGTGTCATAAGCCAACCCTGCTGTATTGGGGGTTATTTCTTTAAACCCACAAAGACATTTAAGAGGAGTCCTATTGCTAGCAAAACATAAAATGCGTATCTTAATAAAAACATTATTTTTCGTCCGGTCGGCATATCGGAATTCATAATATAACTAACCGAGAAGCGGTTTACGTGTTGTGGTGAGTTAATGTGAGTTCCGGCATAGGGATCAATGTCATACCCCTTAGTGGCAATAATATGAAACATTAAATATCCAAGCAAGAAAATTGGTGAGAAGACAAGAGAGTAAATAAAAGCTAACGGAAAATCAGCCCCAGTCCCGCCCAATTGGGTCATCAACAATGAAAATAAGTAAGTAGCCAGCAAGATTAGTGGTATTGCTTTGAGAGTGGCGGTAGGGGACCTCTTTATTGTTTGGAAATCTTTCTTGAACCAGTATTCCGTATCCTTAAATGCCTCAATTTCTCCAAATTCGTTTGTATGTTGCGAATCCTCGTCCATATTATTATTGGGTCATATCTGGTGATAGGGTTCAATGCCCTCCGCCCAAATTTTCTGACACCCAAGGTGTAATAGACAAGGAATGAATCCGCAATATAAATTTAGAAACCGCTACCCGCAGAAGTTGAACCGACACTCCTTAAAGCCGCCTTTGGTTATACCCGTGACGAACCCCCGGTTTACCTTAAGGGAGGCGCTCTTGGCACTCTTGCTCCGGTAATTGGAAGCAGAGTTGCACCCAACGAAAGGGCCGATGACATAACGAAAACAGCGGCCCCTATGGCCTCCGTTCCTACTCTGTTGGGGGAGTGCAAGAAATCAGAAATCACTTTCTAACTCTACCGGCCCCCTAGTTCTGTCCCCAACCAAGAAGATTATTCTGTTCGGTAATTCGGCCCCGAGAGGGACTTTTGTGTTTGATACAATTGATTTGTGAGAAACAAGTCATTAATTACTGTTTTTATTTCTTTACTGTGGTTCCTTTTACCACTTATTTTCGTCATATTGCTAAGCTATAAAACCATGTTCACTTACTGGCCGGAAATGCTTAACTACCCCCTCTTTATGAACCATGGCTTTATCCCCTATAGAGACTTTTCCATGGTTTATACCCCCCTGTTGCCCATTGCCCTGCAAACACTTTTTGGCTTGGTCGGATACGACCCTCAATTTTTGCACTACCTGGGAACGATACTTCTCTCTCTTATCGTGGGAATCGTTATGCTAACGATATATTACTATTCAAAAAACAAGCTAAGAAGTTTTGTATTTGGTCTGTTTCTCGGTTACATACTGTTGAATTTTGAAGGGAACCAATTTTGGTTCGACAGCCTCCTGCCGCCTTTGCTTCTGGCAATATTCTTACTTGAGGTATCCTTTGCCTCAAAACAAAGATGGTGGAAAATAGCCTCTGTCGGGCTCATAAGCGGAATTGCAATTCTGATCAAACAAACCGCAGCCCTGTCGCTCTTGGCTTTTGTTCCTTATTTGTTGCTGCTGCGAGGCAAGAGAAGGTTTAATTTACAAAGAGTATTAACAACATTTTTGTGGTTCGGGTTTCCTCTTGTTTTGGTTCTCTCGTTTTTCCTCGTCTGGCTCATTTCAAAAAATATTCTGTTTGATTTTTTAAAATGGGGAATAAAATTTATATTGGTTATACCGCAAGCAAAAATTATCGGTGTGTTACCTTACCTGCGCCTACCCAGCCTGAGACAATCTCTGGCTGTAGGGTTGTTTCTGTTGCCACCAATAATTTTCGCCCTCAGAAAAAACACCTTGCCCTCGCTGCTTTTGGCCGCTTGGATTATTTCTACATTCCTCTTCGCCTTTCCAAACTTTGCCTATTCTCGACTGGAGTCTTCCTTAGTTTTCTCGTTTCTGACCCTGGGAATAGTGTCAACAGGCAAACAGCTGTCGAGAGGGCCACTTTTGGTTACCTATTTGGTTAGTCTTTTCATTGTAGGGACTTCTATATTTATGCGGCACTTGCGGGTTGATCAACCGTATTACGACGATGAGATAAAACAGGTGGCCCTTTACATTAAGCAAAAATATTCAGGCCGATCTCTTTATTCATTTCACGGGCCGGACTTGGTTTATGCGCTTACAAACCAGCCTCCGGCGTTTAAACCCTGGCTCGATCAACTTTCTTGGCAAATGGCCTATGCGGGGGAAGATAATCTTCGGGCCCTCAGATCATCCCCGCCGGAGGTGGTTATATACAGACCCACCCCGCTCGAGACCGCACCAGAAAAAATGATGCTCAAGTATTTCGAGAGTTCGTATAAAAAGGTTTTCCAGACTTCAAAAGGAACGGAGATACTAGAGAAAATTCCGAGGTATCAAATTAAATAATGTAAAAGCCGGAACGCCATCCACCCACGCCATTAAAGAAATTGAGTCAAGGATATTAGATAGTCTACGCAGCCCAAATCTCTAAGTTGCGGGGAGGAAAAGAAATCAAGTTTTCAATTTCAATACTCGAATTTTCTTTTGGCGGCTCCAACTTTTGATTTGGGCTTCGCGTTTTAAAGCAGCCGATTTTGAAGCGAGCCGTTCGGTGTAAAGGAGCTTGGTGGCTTTGTGGGTTTTGGTGTAGCGACCACCCTTGCCGTTTTTGTGATCGGAAAATCTTTTATTAGGATTAGTGGAAGTTCCGGTGTAGAGGCTACCATCTATACAGAGGAGAACGTAGACAAACCACATATAATGAAGTGTCCCTCGACAAGCTCGGGACCGAGCTGCGCTTCGCGCTCCTTGTTGCGGGGCCTGGAATCGCGCCAGGACCGGAAGATTATGAGCCTTCCATGCAACTTTACACTACCCCGCGATAAATTAATTTGTACCCCTAATTTTAACACGATTAAATTGGCAAGACAATCTCCCTATGAATATAATCTGTCCATGTCAAGAGGGGGTTTATCCTTATGGTTTGGTCACGAAAGAACTATATGCAATAAATAAAGGCGAAAGAAAATCGTTTTTCTGTAAATTTCCCCCATAGCAAGAAAAAACCAATTTGTTAACCTCTTTCATCCCCCGCAAGCAAGGCAAGCAAGAGATTTTCTTTATCAAGGGGGTGACAAAACCAATTATGCCCCGCGGGGCAATAGGGTGGGGAGGAACCATAGCTATTTTTTTGGCCTACTTTTTAATAACAACGCGTAAGATTGAGGCTAGCTCTAAAAGTTATCAGCTGTTAAACGTGGCGGGAGCTATGGGAATTATTATCAATTCCGCAGTACACGGCGGGACGCCCTCGGTAGGATTAAATAGCGCCCGGTTGTTGGCTTCTTACGGACTAATAAAAAAAGAGGGGAATAAGCACTTTGCGCTTGCGGGGACGGCAAGCAGCGGGCTTAAATTTCTGGTTTTTAACCCAAGTCGCTTTAGCTTAAAAAGGGTGTCGCCTCTTCAGGCCGTTTGTGGGCTTCGCTTGGACCGTACTATAAGTTATTACCTTACATATAGTATCTTTTGTGCGTATGAATTGGCAGGAAGCGTCGGGAGGGGGGACCGATGTTCGCTTCGGTTGGCAGGCTCAGCTGGAGATAAAACCGAAGGAGCGGGAAGACCGGGCGGGAACGACCAAATTAAGCCCCGCGGGTATGATAAGGCGTGCTCGGGGTATCTTTCGGAGCATACTCGTCCCGAGCAAGCCCGGCCCTCTTAATCGGGGATAGCCCAAGCCTTCTTTACAAAGCCAAATCCCGGTGCTTAAATTATCCTATGAACCGATATTCTGCGGAAACCATAAGGATTTGTACCCGGGCAGTAAAAAGAATCGGGGACCTGACCAGCAAAGGTCTGTCGATGGCCCCGTTTGCCGAAGCCGAGATGCTTCGCGATGCCTCTTATCACGAGACCAACGGCTTTGGCTTTAACGCCCCAGAAGCCAGCCCCGCCGAGAAAGCGCGGGTACTGGAATTATTAAAGGCGCATCCGGCATTGGAAAAAGAGGGCGAGAAGAGCAAGATTACCCCACGAGCTTCTTAATCAATTTATTAGTCGGTACCCTGGCGGTAATGATCACCGCCCGTCTCTTGCCGGGGGTTAAGGTTGCCAACTGGCAGACGGCGATAGTCGTGGCTATTGCTTTGGGTCTAGCCAACACAGTTATCAGGCCGGTTCTGGTTGTCCTGACCCTGCCGGTAACTATTTTGACCCTGGGGCTATTTACTTTTGTTATTTCCGCTCTTCTTGTCCTCCTGGTCAGCGCCCTGATACCGGGTTTTACGGTTGCCAACTTCTGGTGGGCGCTGGCTTTCAGTCTGGTGCTTTCTTTGGTCCACGCTTTCCTTCATATTTTGACACGCTGAGTCCCATCCCGGGTAAAGATGCTTTCGTAAGCGATATGAAAATTTGCGGAAGCTGTGGGATAATGGGCTTATGGAGCAGAAAAAAAGAGTTTTTTCCGGGGTACGGGCTAACGCCAGGCCCCATATCGGCAATTATCTGGGAGCGATGAAAGGGATGCTGGAGCTGCAGGATAAGTACGACTGCATTTTCTCTGTCGTGGACCTACATACCGTTATCGTTCCTTATGATCCCCAAACATTGCAGGCGCAAATCCGCGAGGTGGTTTTAGATTTCCTCGGAGCCGGCTTGGATCCGCACAAGTGCCACCTTTTGGTACAATCGCAACTGGCGGGTGAACACCTGGAGCTGGCTTATTATTTAGGATGCATTTATCCGGTTTCCCGAATTGAAGACCTGCCCACCTATAAGGAAAAGAAAGCGACCTATCCAGACTATATTAATATCGGCTTGTTTTATTATCCGGTTCTTATGGCGGCGGATATTTTAATTTATAACGCCGAGCTGGTTCCGATCGGGATAGATAATGAACCCCACCTAGAAGTTGCCCGGGAGATGGCCCGGAAATTTAATGCCATGTACGGAACTAAACTGGTGGAACCACAACGTTATGCTACGCCAGGCGGGAGCGTACCTTCTCTTTCCGGGGAAGGAAAAATGAGCAAGTCCAAGGGCGGAACGATAATCCTGACGGATTCTTTGGCAGAAATTAAAACGGTGCTGGCTAAGGCACCGACCGACAGTGGCCACGGGGAGAAATTCCCGGCAGAAGGACCGGCGGCTAATTTAATGACCTTTGTGGAACTTTTCGAAGGCCACGACCGGGCTATGCAGTACAAGGAACAGTACAAGAACGGGGGGATAAGATACGGGGAACTGAAAGCGGAACTAGCGGAAGCAATATATAAAGAGTTACGGCCGGTTCAGGAGCGGCGCAAACATTACGAGGAACATCCGGAGGAAGTAGAGGACATCCTCAAAGAGGGCGCCGATTACGCCCGGGGAATTGCTGACAAAACTTTAAAAGAAGTGCGGGGGAAAATGGGGCTGAGTAAGCATGAAACCACAAATTGATTACGCGGATTTTTCTAAACTGGATTTACGGGTCGGGGAGGTAGTGGAGAGCGGGGCTGTTGAGGGCAGCGATAAATTGGTCAGGATGGTAGTGGACTTTGGTGTGGAACTCGGAAAAAGAACCATTTGTGCGGGGATAAAGCCTTGGTATCCACCGGAAAAGTTGGCCGGCAGAAAGTTGGCATTTGTGGTAAACTTGGCACCGAAAAGGTTTAAGATCGGAGAGAAAGAATACGAGAGCGCGGGGATGGTTCTGGCGGTCGCCTCAGACGAGAAAGCAGTCCTGTATAATTTCGATGAGGATGTAGTAACTGGTTCGGTGGTAAGGTGAGTTAAGGGTCCTGGTAGCTCGCAGTCCCAATAAGCCGACTCGCCCATACAACCAACCCGTTTGTTTTTCCTTAAGAGAATTGTTTTATTTAGCGAAGAGGGAGGGAGTACGTACGTTTTTAGGGTGCCGCGCTAATTGTCACCCTTTTTAAAATTAAGGTATATGAAATTATCCATACCAAAAATACTGGGGAGAGGAAGCAATACGGGGGGTAATAGCAACGGCAAGGGTAACGGGAAGAAACCGATAAAGAAGATGGAGCTGCGGTTCCATTTTTCTTTCAAGGATTTTCTTTTTTACCTCTTTATTGCCTTTGTCGCCTTAACGATCTTTGCTTCCTTTGTCAAGCCTCCGGCCAGCGTGGAGAATAAGCCGCTTTCGACAGTTTTACAGGACATCAAGGATCAGAAGGTTGATTCGGTTTCCGTTGCTGATAATACCCTGACGATTAAGTATAAAAACGGCCAGACGGCGGTTTCCCGCAAAGAAAGCGACGAATCCTTTATCCGGACGCTCGAAGCGGCCGGGATTAATCCTGACAGTACGAAAATAACCGTTCAGGATACCTCACTATCAAACAATTGGATAAATATCCTGTCCAATATTTTGCCTTTAGTGCTTATGGGAGTATTTTTCTTCTGGGTATTCCGACAGGCGCGGGGAGCCCAGGATTCCATTATGTCTTTCGGCAGCTCACGGGCTAAACCCTACACAAAAGACCAACCGAAAGTGACTTTTTCCGATGTCGCCGGGGTGGACGAAGCAAAGCAGGAACTTACGGAAGTCGTCGATTTTCTCAAGAGCCCCCGTAAATACCAGCTGCTCGGGGCCCGCACGCCTAAAGGAGTCTTATTGATCGGCCCGGCCGGAACGGGAAAAACTTTGCTTGCCAAGGCAGTAGCCGGGGAAGCTGGGGTCCCGTTTTTCTCCATGGCGGGCAGCGAGTTTATGGAAATGCTGGTTGGTGTCGGTGCCTCCCGGGTCCGGGATCTTTTTGCCCAGGCAAAAAAAGCCGCCCCGGCAATTATTTTTATTGATGAGATTGATGCGATCGGCCGGCAGCGGGGCATGGGTTTGGTCGGCGGGCATGACGAGCGGGAGCAGACACTAAACCAAATCCTCGTAGAAATGGACGGCTTTGCTCCCAACGAAAACGTGATTGTCATGGCGGCTACAAATCGCCCGGACGTCCTGGATCCGGCCTTGATCCGTCCGGGGCGTTTTGATCGGAGGGTAAGTCTTGACTTGCCGGACAAAGAGGGGCGTCTGGCTATTTTAAAGATTCATATGCGCGGTAAGCCTTTTACCCCGGAGGTAAATTGGGATAAGGTTGCCAAGCGGACTGTCGGTTTTTCCGGTGCGGATTTAGAAAATATGCTCAACGAAGCGGCAATTCTCGCCGCGCGGTTAGGCAAGACAAGCATTGATCCCATCGATATTGAGGAAGCGGCTACCAAGGTGAAGTTGGGGCCGGAAAAGAAACGGCTGCAGTCCGATTTGGACCGCAAGATGACCGCTTACCATGAGGCCGGGCATGCGGTTGTGATCCATGAATTGCCGCATTTGGATCCCGTACACCGGGTAAGCATTGTCAGCCGGGCGATGACTTTGGGACAAACTTTTAATCCGCCCGAGGCGGACCGCCTGCATGAGACCAAATCACATCTTTTAGAGCAAATTGCCGCCATGATGGGGGGCAGGGTGGCGGAGCAAATAATCTTTAATGATGTTACAACCGGGGCGGTTGCCGATATCCAAAACGCGACTTCCATTGCCCGGGAAATGGTGACGGAATTCGGGATGTCCAATTTGGGACCGGTCAATTTCGGCGACCATCTGGATTCTTTTATGGGGCGCTTTTACCAGGAGCCGCAGAAAATTTCCGAGGATATGTCGGGCCGGATTGACCAGGAGATAAAACGGCTGTTAGATGAGGGTATGCAGCTAGCTACGGATATTCTTAAAAAGAATAAGAAGCTTCTGGACAAAGTAGCGGAGGCGCTCATCGCCAGGGAAACATTAGAAGGGGAAGAGTTTGAAAAAATCATGGGCCACCCCAAAGTTGCACTGGCGATAGCGGAAAAATAATTAAAATCATAATTTATAATTCGGGTCATACCACCCAATAGCCCCCAAAACCCTCCTCGCCATAACAGCCAATCAATTTTTAGAATCTTTTTCAAAAGTTAATTTATGTAAACCTATTTAGAGAGAGATGCCCGGAGACATTTTTTATGGGCTCCTGTCGGGTGTCACCCCGGTTAAAACTAAGGTATACTAACCGCTGTATGCCGGATAATGGCCGCTTATTATTGATTGACGGACACGCGATTTTACACCGGGCGTACCACGCAATTCCGCCCCTTTCCGGGCCAGGAGGTATACCGGTAAACGCTGTTTATGGGTTCCTCGGTATGCTCTTGCGGGTCATTACGGATTTAAAACCGCAATACCTGGCGGTCGCCTTTGACCTTCCCGCGCCGACATTTAGGCAAAAGATTTATGCACGCTACCAGGCCCAACGTCCGGAGATGGCTGACGGTTTATCCAGCCAAATCGCGCTGCTCCATGAACTTTTGGAAACGATGAGGGTGGAGCATTTTGAGATGGCGGGCTATGAGGCGGACGACGTTATCGGGACGCTGGCCAAAAATGCGGGGGGGTTAGGGGCTGGGGGCCAGAGGCTAGAAACGATAATAGTAAGCGGTGACAGAGATATGCTGCAGTTGATCAATGAGAATACCATGGTTTGTATTCCGGTGAGGGGGCTTTCGGAAACCAAGATTTATACTGCGCGGATGGTCAGGGAAGAATTTGGTGTGGAACCCGCGCAATGGGCCGACGTCAAAGCCTTAAAAGGAGATCCGTCAGACAATTATCCCGGCGTCCGCGGAATCGGACCCAAATCTGCGGAAAAATTGATCGCCCAATATCAAAGTCTTGAGAACCTTTATGCTAATATGCCAGAAATTGCCGCAAAGGATAAAAAACTCGCGGAAAAGTTAACCCGGGGGGCGTTAGATGCCCAGATAAGTAAAAAGTTAGCTACAATCGCTTGTGATGCTCCAGTTAGTTTAGACCCCGGGAAAGCGCGACTAGAAAGTATCGACTGGTCGGCGGGGACGAAATACATGCGGGAGAAACTGGGATTTAAGAGTTTGGTAGAGCGGATAAATAAAGGGCAACGCGGGGGCGCAGACGACGGCAAAACCGTGGATGTGCAAGACAAAGAACAGATGAAATTGCTCTAGTTCTTCTTGCAATTTCCTTACCACTTTCCGCATTAACTACAGCCAGCGACTTCTAAGCTTGAATTGCAGCTTGATCTTTAACCCCGCTTATATGCGGGGTTAAGGGTTTAAAAGGGGGAAGAAAAGCGCCTGCGGAGCCAATAGCCGAAGCGCTCAGAGATTCCGCCGCGGTTATCGATTGTGACTACCAGTCTGCCAAGATCTTCCCAGGGTAATTCTGTCGCTTTCCGCTCGTGCTTCGGGATGACGGCTAAGGGTTGCCAGCGGTCAAATCTGCGGACATGGATAGTCCCCGATTCCGGAGGAGCATACTCCGCTTTGACATCAGCGCTGATAGTTAGCGGCTGGCTCCAGCGCCGCAGGGAAAATTTGCGGCGAAATTCGGCTTGGGATTCATGGGGACGGAAATAGGCAAGTTCTATTATAGCCTGCATAGATTTTAAGGCCGGACTTTTTTCCGTTTTGGCCCGGGATTTTCTTTCCAACGGGAAATTTCACTGCCGAATTGTTTGCACAATCTGGCCAGGGGTTCTTCCAGAAGAAGCAAGCTACGCTCGAAGCCCTCCACCGCTACGGGGATTTCCCGATCAATGGGTATAATTACATCTGCCGGCCTTAACGAACCCGGCCGTCGGTTATCTCCGGCAGCGGCGGTAATGCGGAATTCCCGGGAACCGTCAGAGGCTGTATAGGCTAGGGGGAATTTCCCTGAAGTTCTCAGCGAAAAAACCTGCGGACCCCGGGGCAAGTCGGGATAAGGAAGAAAAAAGCAGTTAAGACGTAATTGGAAATGCTGGGGTCCGTTAATAATTATTAGATATCCACGGTTGATAGTAGTACCGTAAATAGAGTTAAAATATTCCTGAGCCAGGGGGCCGATTTCCACGGTTTTATTTTTGCAATCGGCGGGACCCCGGTCCACGGTCAGGAGACCGTGCCGGCCGGTATTTTCCCAGAGGAAACCGTGGAGTTCTCGCGACCGGGCTTGAAACTGACGGATCCTCGTCCAAATTCTCGTTACCCTTTTATCTTCTCCGGCAAATTCCGTTTCCCGACCGCCGCGTTTGGCCATAAGGAGGAAATTTTATAACAGTCGGAGCGATTTTTCCAGCGTTCTTGTTTTAGCTTGTCTGGTAAATTAAAATCAAATTAATGAAAGTCGCGTTGGTGCATGATTATCTAAAGGAGTTCGGCGGAGCAGAGAGGGTTTTGATGGTCCTGCACGAAATGTTCCCCGACGCACCGATTTATACCGCCTTTGTTACTCCGGGGAGTACGGCGGAGAAACAGTTTGAGGACAAGCTAAGGGAGGACGGGAGCAATGCTAAAATTATTACCTCCTGGGCAAATATTTTCATCAGAAATTTTAATTTATTCAGTCCGCTGCGCTTTCTGGTTCCTTTAATCTGGGAATCTTTTGATTTCTCCGGTTATGACCTGGTAATTTTATCCAGCAGTGGCTATCTGACTAAACCCGCGCGGATACCCAGAAACGTAAGGGTTATTTGTTATTGCCATACGCCGCCGCGTTTTTTATACGGTTACCAGACAGCACTGGAGTGGCAAAGATACTGGCCGGTGAAAATTTATGGTTATATTCTCGGGCATTTTTTAAGGCTCTATGATTTTTTAGGAGCGCAAAGAGTCGATCAGTTTATAGCCAATTCCCACAATGTGGCGGCGAGGATAAAAAAATTCTACCGGAAAAACTCAGTCGTAGTGTATCCCCCCGTAGAAACATCGAGAATCGCGGTGGCTTCGCAGGGAGAAACCCCGCGGGCCAGCGGGGTCTCTCCCTATAAACGTGGGGATCTGGGCGCGTACCCCGCCAAAGGCGGGGGAGGATCACAGGATTCTTCGCGGGGCGAAGGTTCCTATTTTCTGGTAGTCGGGAGAATTGCGGGAGCAAAGGGAGTAGATCTGGCTATGGAAGCAGCGAATAAACTGGGAGTCCCGTTAAAAATAGTCGGGGAATATGCCGGGATTAAATGGGAGAAGAAGAAAATTGAGAATTTACAAAGCAGCAATGTGGAATTCCTCGGCCGAGTGCCGGATAACCAGCTGTATAATTTATATGCTCATGCCAAGGCATTTTTAGCAATAGGACACGATGAAGACTTTGGCATAACTCCGGTCGAAGGGCTGGCGGCCGGGACCCCGGTAGTCGCTTATGCCTCCGGCGGTTATTTGGAAACGATAATTGAAGGAAAGACCGGAACTTTCTTTGCGGAATATAATGCGGAGAGTTTAGCGGAGGCAATGGAGCGGGTGCAAGGTTTAAAGTTTAAAGTTGAAGACTTAAGAAAACAGGCGGAAAAGTTTAGCAGGGAAAGGTTCATTAAAGAAATCAAGAGCTTAACGACTTAAAGTTTAAAGTTAATTATGCCGGAACTTCCCGAGGTTCAGACGATAGTTAACCAACTCCAAAATCTTCGCGGAAGAAAAATAAATTCTGTCGATATCATATTGCCGGCGGTTTTCGGCGGCAATGAAAAAGACATTATCGGGGAGGAAATCAGGGGTGTGGAAAGACGGGGGAAAACCATAGTTCTAAAGCTTTCTAACGGGAAATTTCTCACTATTCACCTAAGGATGACGGGGAGGCTGGTCTATAATAAAACCGATAAAATTAATAAAGATAAAAACCCGATAACCGGGGAGCTACCGAATAAACATACGCGGGCAATTTTTGGATTGGATAAAGGAACTTTGTTTTTTAATGATGTACGGAAATTCGGAAGGATAAAAATAATGAGCGATACGCAATGGGCAATGGATAATCAAAAACTGGGACCGGATGCCCTGGGGAAGGAATTTACAGAGAAATACCTTGCAGAGACATGTCGGGGGTGGAAACGGCCGATAAAGCTTTTACTTTTAGACCAGGAAAAAATTGCCGGAATCGGGAATATCTACGCTAATGAAATTTTATGGTGCGCGCGAATCAATCCGCGGGAAAGCGCGAGCGTTCTTGTTCGCCAAGCCCCCAAGATAGTACCGATAATCCGCACGTGCGTGATTAAGGTACTCAGGGAGGGAATAAAGTATGGCGGGAGCACGTCGGGAGATCGGTCGTACGTTGATCTTCTCGGCCAGCCGGGGGGAATGCAGGAGCATTTAAATGTCTACCATCGAACCGGGAAGGCTTGTCCCCGGAATGACGGAGGTATTATCCAAAAAAGCGTAATCGGGGGGAGGGGAACATTCTTCTGCCCCGTCTGCCAGGGCTAATGCGCGGTAACGCGCGGGAATGAGCCCTGCGAAAGGGTTGAACCCTGTTTTGGGTTGATGCAATAGGTTAAGTTAATCGGCAGAAAAAACATCGGAAGCAAAAGTTGCCACTTGTAGAAAATAATTTCGGGGTGCTAGATTTAATCGATGGCCGAAAAAGTGGAAGCTTGCAATCCCCGGAAATGCCTTCGCCTAAAATATTTAACGGAAAACCTTGGACAGCAAAGGGACCGGACGGATTTTTACCAGGAGCAAATTAACAGCCGCATGAGAATATTGGAGTTAACCCCCCTGACCGATCCCTGCGCCGGGTGTGAAGCAAAACTGAAAATGCGGTAGAATTCCCCTGATGATATCGGAGTTAACCCTCGGAAACTTCCGCAACTACCCAAAAAGCAACCTGCATTTTAATAGTGGCTCTACTTTAATTGTCGGACCGAATGCGGTGGGGAAAACCAATATTTTGGAAGCCATTTACGCTTTAGCAACCGGGAAAAGCTTTCGGGCGGAAACGGAAGCGGAAGTAATCAGGGAAGGACAGGCGGTTAGCAGGTTGGTGGGAAAGGTAATAATAAGCGGGACAAAAGTAGCGGGTAGTCCTTCGACTTCGCTCAGGGCAAGTGAGACAAAGGAGAAGGGGCGGGAATCGGGGAGTGGGGGGACAGAGATAGAGCTAGAATTAGATTGGGACGCGAGAGAAAGATTCCAGAAACTATATAAGGTGAACGGGGTAGGGAGGAGACAAATCGATTTTATCGGCCACCTCCGGGCGGTTTTATTTTCTCCGGGGGATTTAGAAATTGTGGCCGACTCTCCCTCGACCCGGCGTCGTTACCTGGACGGGGTTTTGTCGCAGGTATATAAAGATTACCGGCTGGCAGCGCACCTTTACGAACGGGCTTTAAGACAGAGAAACCGGCTGCTCTGGCGGATTCGCGAGGAGCAGATAGCGGAAAGCGTAAGGCGTATAGAAATGGAATATTGGGATGGATTGTTGGTAAATAACGGCGCCATAATTCACGAAAGAAGAAAGGAATATCTGGAATTTTTAAATAATTTACCGAGCAAGATCTTCCCCATCGAACTGCAATATGACCACAGCATAATTTCACCAGAGCGGCTGGAAAAATATGCCCGGGAAGAGATAGACGCGGCCGTGACATTAGTCGGACCGCATCGAGATGACTTCGCCGTCGAAAAGCTCCAAGATACAAGAAACAAGATACAAAAAGAAAGGGATGTGAAACTATATGGTTCAAGGGGTGAGCAAAGGCTAGCGGTGTTTGCCATTAAACTGGGGGAACTGGAATATGTTAAAACCCAAACGGGGGAAAACCCGATTTTACTCCTGGATGATATTTTTTCGGAGCTGGACCATACGAACCGCCACCATATTCTGGAAGCGATTCCCAAGCAGCAGACTATTATGACTACGACAGATCTGCATCTGGTGGAAAAAAACTTGCTCAAGCATGTGCAATTGTTGGAATTGAAATAGTTTCGTATTTTAATTCAAGGATCCCGCCAGCTACCCACCCCCGAAAGCCGGTTAGCCACCATGACAATTCTTTTAAAAGTTTTTCTTTATTCTATTCTCTTTCCCCTTTGTTATTTAAAAGAGGGGGATACGCATGTGTTTTTGGGATTCTCGGTGGTTGGCACCCTTTCTAAAATTAAGGGGTAAGTATTTTTGCTACCTGTTTCGATTTTTTTATTTGGATTTCGGCGGATTCGGGAAGATCCAGCAGGTTGGGATCGTTATCGGCCGCCAGGACGGCCGGACCGCGGGTTAGGGAAATAGAAACGGTTTTCGTTTCGGGGAACAGTTGCATTTTTTGCCGGGAATTGTGGAGGTTATTGAAAGCCAAAGCCAGCCCCCCGGAAAAGGTTTTATGGGTAATACTGTAAAAATAGCCGGTGCTGCCGAAGGGGGTAGCAATAACGAGACCATCGCCGATAAGGTCAGTCGGAGCAGCGTGGTAGCGGGGCAGCGGGTCAGGAGAAGCAAGGCGAAAGCGAATGGCGGTATTGGGGAACTTGTGGGCAAGGATAATGTCATTTAGGGCGGTTATTTTTTGTTTGCCGGTTACAGCCTCTAGTTTCATCAAATACCTGGTATGTAATTTGTTTTGGGCCAACAATTCCAGCATTCTTTCGTTTGGCAGGGCTGAACAGAGATGGCAAATTTGGCTGTTCCGCAGGGGTAATTTGGGAATTCCCGGATAATCGCGCTCGGAACCCAATAAGGTCCCGTCTCCGCCGTAAGTGACGACGACATCGGGAGCTACCCCGGGCGAGTCGGGAGGAACCGGAGGAGTAATTATTTCCAGCCCGTGGACCCTAATGAGTTCCTCAACCTCCCCCGGGTGTATGCCAAAACGGCCGTAAAGTAAAACCCTCATATGAGAATTATACAATTTGCGGGAAAAGAGCGTAAAATTATTTTATGTACCAGCCCCGTTTTACCATTTCCCAGAAAATGTTGCGGGATATCGGGCTTATCGAGGGGGCAAAGGCCGTCGTCGAGAGCGCTGCCTTGCTTCCGGCTTGGGAAGCCAAGTTCAAAGAAGAGGCTGAGGTCCGGGCGGTCCACTACGGGACCCACGTCGAGGGCAACGAGCTTAATTTGGAACAGGCCCGCAAAGTCTTGGAGGGCAAAGAAATTGTCGCCCGGGAGAGAGACATTCGGGAAGTAGTTAACTACAGAAAAGTGTTGGGCTACTTAGAGAAGATTTCAAAAGAGACAGGGGCAGTAAATAGCGGGCCACAGGAAAAGAAAATGGAAGAGGGGAAAAGGGGAGATTTGTATAACGAGAAGACACTGAAAGAATTACATAAATTGACGGTGGACGGCATCGTTCCGGAGGACCAGGCGGGCAAATATCGGCAGGTGGGAGTCGTTTTGCGGGATGTCTTAACCGGGGAGGTGGTTCACCGGCCGCGGCCCGCCGTGGAAGTCGCCTACCAGCTCGAGGAATTTTTCGCCTGGCTGAATTCCGCAACCGCCTGGGATTTGCACCCCATTATAAAAGCCGGGGTAGTGCATTATGCCATTATTCATATCCACCCCTTTACCGAAGGCAACGGACGGGTCAGCCGGGCAATGGCGACCCTGATCCTTTTAAATGAGGGCTATGATATCCGCCGCTTGTTTTCCCTGGAAGAATATTATGATAAAAATGTTGCCGCTTACTATTATGCCATCAGGACCGCCGACCAGAACCCCGACCATGAATTGACCGCCTGGCTGGAATATTTTATCGAAGGTGTCTCCCTTGAGTTCAATCGGGTTAAAGAGCAGGTTCAGCACCTGTCGGTGGATTTAAAAATTAAAGCCCGGGCCGGAGGACAGATTTATTTAAATAACCGGCAGATCAAGCTGGTCGAGGTGATGGAAAACGTCGGTTTTTTAACTAATCCCATGTTCAGGGAGATTTTACCCATGGTTTCCGAGGATACGGTTCTGCGCGATTTGAAAGACCTTTTAAAAAAGAAGATAATTAAAAAGACCGGAAAAACGAAGGCTGCCAGGTACGTCATGCGCTAACATGAACGCGAATAGCCCGCAGTTTATTTTTGTCGCTTTGGTACTGCCCAGTCTTTTTGCCCTCAGTTTTATTTTTGAGGGCATCCATAAGCTCATGCGGCAGGAACCCCCCTGGGTGCCGCTTATTACCGGCTTTATTTTTTTGGCCGTAATCCTCGGAGCCTATATGTTAATCTTCAAGTAATCTTATGACCTTTCAAAAGCTAGCGGAATATTTTGCGCAATTAGAACTTACTTCCTCCCGGAACGCCATGGTAGAAATTCTATCTCGCCTGTTCGGCGAGGCCGAAGCTTCGGAAATTGACAAAGTAGTGTATTTAACCCAAGGAAGGGTTGCGCCGCTTTACGAGCCGGTAGAATTCGGGATGGCGGAGAAAATGATTCTTAGGGCGCTGGAGTTAGCGTTCGGTGTGGGGGTCGGTAAAGCAACTGAAATTTTTAAAAAAAACGGCGATCTGGGAGAAGCAGCTCGGGATCTTTCTAATAAAATCAATAAAAATAAAAAAAATAATAAAAAGACGGTGACAGAAGTTTTTATGGAGCTTCTGAGAATTGCCCAGTCCGGGGGGGAAGGTTCGGTAGAAAAAAAGATCGGCATTCTCTCCGGTCTTTTGCAGGAGAGCGATCCGCTATCGGCAAAATATATCGCCCGCATCCCGGTGGATAAAATGCGCCTGGGTTTTTCCGATATGACGGTGCTTGAAGGTTTATCCTGGATGATGGATAAAACAAAGGGAAATAAACCGGCAATGGAAGCTGTTTACAATATCCGTCCGGATTTGGGTTATATCGCAAAACAGGTAAGAGCGGTGATCAAAGCGGGTAAAAAGCAAGCGTTGGCGAGCATCGAAGAGATAAAGCCGGTCACGGGGACGCCTCTTCTGCCCATGCGGGCAGAAAGGGCGGCCAGCCCGGACGATATTTTAGAGAATACGGGGGGACGCTGTGCAATTGAGCCCAAAGTGGACGGGTTAAGAACGCAATTGCACATAAAGCGAGCCCAAAGATGGGGGCTTAAAGCTGGAAGCTGTGAGGTTAGACTATACAGCCGGGGGCTTGAAAACGTCACGGGGATGTACCCGGATCTGGTAGCGGCGGCAGAAAAGGAAATTGCCTGTGAGGACGTAATTCTTGACGGCGAGGCCATCGGCTATAATCCCCAAAGCGGAAAATTTTTGCCTTTCCAGGAAACCGTGCAAAGAAAACGGAAATATGATATTGAGTCGTTCAGTAAAAACGTTCCCCTCAAATTAATTGTTTTTGACTGTCTTTACCTAAACGGCAGAAGCCTGATTAATGAACCCTATACTGTGCGCCGGAAAGAGGTGGAAAAGCTTCTTCGTAAGGAGAATACTATCCAGCCGGCAGAGATGCATATTGTCAATGATGCTGCCGAAATTGAAAAATTATTTCATGCTGCACTCGCCAAGAACCTGGAGGGGATTATGGCTAAAAAATTGGATGGGGTTTACCAAGCCGGAGCGCGGGGCTGGAACTGGATTAAATATAAAAAATCTTATGAAAGCAAGCTTGCAGATACGATTGATGCTGTGGTCATGGGTTACGATTACGGGCAGGGGAAGAGGAGCAAATTCGGTGTGGGGGCGTTCCTCGTCGGCGTTTATGATAAAAAAGAGGATTCATTTAAGACTATTAGTAAGATCGGGACGGGGCTTACGGATGAGGAATGGCAAGAATTGGCAGCCAGGGGCAAGGGGCTGGCGGTTAGTGAAAAACCAAAAAACTACAATGTTAATAAGACAATGGGGTGCGACGTCTGGCTTAGGCCCAAACTGGTGGGGGAATTTAAAGCGGACGAACTGACCAAGAGCCCCATGCACACCGCAGGTTTAGCCCTGCGCTTCCCCAGGCTGGTGCGCTGGCGGGAGAAGAACCCCGAAGATACTACCAGCACCAAAGAGATGGAAGCAATCTTTAAACTCCAAGCAAAATGATCGTTAATATGGGCAGGTTTATCTCCCGTTCTTTTGTTGGTTGACAAACTTACCTGTATATTCCAGACTAGAAGGGAGGACAATAAGGAAGCGAGGTGATTCATAGGATGAAAACGAATTTAGCGCCTAATGTAGCCAGCTCTCTTTGTTATTTGCCGTTCGTTGGCTGGATCGCGGCGATCGTTTTTCTCGTTATCGAAAAAGACGAGTATGTCCGTCTGAATGCCGTCCAGGGTTTGCTCCTGATGATCGTGATTTGGTTCCTGGCCTTAGTGACCACACTGACGGTGATCCTGCCGCCGGTGATTTGGCTGGCAGGCTTTATTATCCAGATAATCCTGACGGTAAAGATTTATAACGGCGAAAAGGTGATGCTGCCGGTACTTGGCGATTGGTCGAGCTTGGTTCTGGAAAAAACTTCCAAGGGTTAAATTTTACCTGGGTGCCAGATTTTTGCCCCTGCTCCGGCAGGGGTTGTTTTGATTGCCAGATATGAAACTGTTGATTGGTTTAGGTAATCCGGGGAAACAATATGAGAAGAACCGGCACAATGCCGGACAACGCTTCGTGCGCAAAGCGAATTTGAAACTTGAAAATTTTAATTTGAAATCAATGGAAACGAATACCTTTATGAACGAGTCGGGTGAAGCGGTGCGAAGGTGGGTGGCTTTCTATAGGGTAAAGCCGGAAGATTTGTATATTGCTCACGACGACCTGGACATCCCGTTGGGAGAATATAAGATTCAGTTCGGAGTCGGGCCGCAATTACATTACGGTATTCAATCGGTCGAAAAGGAGCTGGGGACGAAGGACTTTTGGCGCGTCCGGATCGGGGTGGATAACCGCCCCGCCAGTAGGCGGGCAGGAATTCCCCGGACACCGGGGGAAGAATACGTACTGCAGGATTTTACGAAAGAAGAGCTGGAGATCTTAGAACAGAGGGCGTTCCCGAAAATAGTTGAAGAACTTAAGGCGAAGTCATTAGAATTTGAGGATCCTGTCACCCGCTAGCCCAAAGTATATATGCTGTCTCTCAAAAAACTCTTATCTAAATATAACCCTGCGGAAACGGACACCCGCGTTTCCCGGGAATTTCAGGAGTTTGGCTTGAGGCTTGCTGAAGAATTGAATGATCCCCTACATCGCTCTTTATATATTAAGCTGGCCAAAACTACTCCCCGGCTTTTACTGGAAGCGGCTCTTTCTTATGTTCGTGACGCCAAGGTCCGCAACCGCGCGGCACTTTTTATGTGGAAATTAAAACAGCTAAAAAACGCTAGGCGATGAGGGATTAGGGGTTAAAATGGTTCTTGCTTCCGAGAAATAATTGTCCTAGTATCATGTTATGTACAGCCGCCTTTCTTATGTCCCCCTGGTTCTCGGAATTCTGGCCTTAGTAATAACCCTGCCTTTAGTGATCTCCAAATCCAGTGAGCCTTCGCCGCAGACTTTTAAAACTGAAGCACAACAGGCCAAGGTTGTGACCGTATCTTTCTTCCCCCAGCAGGGAACTTTCGGTCGGACGACAACTGAAGGTATCCCCGTTGGCATTATTCTCGAGAGCAATAATAAACCGGTACAAAATGTCGACTTTGTGGTAAGTTTCGATCCCAATATGGTCCAGGTTTCCGCGCTGGGTAAGGGGACGATATTTGAAAATTATGTCGTGACCCAGGTTGACAATACCAAGGGGAAAATGGTAATCTCTGCCCTCAATAGTGCTATTAAGCCGGTAACAGGAATTGTTGCCAGCTTCCGTTTCCAACCGAAAAAAGCCGGGACCGCCCAGTTCATTTTCACCCAGGCGTCCGGAACGGAAAAGGCACTCAACGCAAGCTACCTGATTAATTAAGCTGGTGAAGAAAGCTGCCTTATCAGCGTTTTTTGTTTTCTTCTTTTGGTTGACAGCCGCTTCCCCGGCCAGTGCTGCCGGGACGGTTCTTTCGCTAACCCCAGCCGAAAAAGCGGTGAAAGTCGGGGAAGTTTTTAATGCCGCGGTAACCGTTGATACCTCGAGTCTGCCGGTCAGCCGGGCGGCGGCGATTATTGATTATGATCCTGAACTCCTGGCGGTGACTGTTGCCGCCGGTACTTTACCTCTGGCGCAAAACGAAGCGGCCTCAGGTAAAATTTTGTTGGATACCGGGCCGGTAGCTGCAAAGTTTTCGGGGACAGAGACTCTGGCCAACCTGGACATTAAAGCATTAAAAAGCGGGGCGGCTAAAATTACTTTTGTTTATAACGGAACGAAAGAGGGAAGCAGTTTCGTTTTAGACGACAAAGGGCAAGCCGATGTTTTGGAAGCAGTGAACAACGCTAGTTTCACAGTTAGCGGCGGACAGGTTTTAGCCGGAGAAACTACCGCCGATCTCCCGCAGACCGGAGCTAGTGAAAATACTTTCCTTCTGGCGTTTGGTGGATTATTATTAGTTAGCGGGGGAATTTTTCTTTTTAGGAAGAACTATGGATCTTAAACGGGAATTGGGACAACTTAAGGGAATTTTGCCTTGGGAAGCTTTGCTTCTGCTGGTCGCCGGGGGGCTACTGGCCTTATTCCACGGCCTCAGCTGGTATCTTTTATTTTTTGCCGGAGGGATCGTTGTCGGGACTTTTCTTTTGGATTTGGATCAAGTGCTGGCTAAATACTTAGGAACACAGCCCGATTTTTTCCATAATTTCCGGGGCTTCATGCTGGTCTTTATTTTGGCGGTTTTTGTCGTTACTTCCAGCGGCTCGATGATGGGGAAGGGGATGGTTCTAGCCATGATGGTCCATGCCTTTTTAGCAATTACGGAGCGCCAGGAACGCCGGATTGCCGCGGGACTGATCGGAGTAGGCTTGCTGTTGCTTTGGTTTTAGTCCCTCTTGACGGACAATTTTTTTTGATTAAAATAACGACCATGGATCTGACTTTGACTGATGCCAATTTTGACGAAGAGGTAAAAAAGAGCCCGGTACCGATTTTGGTAGATTTTTGGGCTTCCTGGTGCGGACCCTGTCGGATGATCGCCCCGGTTTTAGAGGAATTGTCCAAGGATTATGAGGGGAAACTGGTTATCGGTAAGCTGGATGTGGACGCCAACCAGCAGTCGGCGATAAAGTACGGCGTGATGAGCATCCCGACGCTCTTAATTTTTAAAGGCGGGCAGCCGGTAGCCCAGATGGTCGGCTATCAGGATAAAGACAGCCTCAAAAAACAAATAGACTCTACGTTGATATCGTAGTTTTTAATTTAGGAGCCCCGGCAATCAGCGGTCCCAACCAAGCTATTTAGCCCACACGACTGGTTTAGTCACTTTCCTTTTTAGTTGAAGTCTTTCTACTCTTGCGAATGGAGAGGGGGCTCATACGCCTAATGGGGCTCCCCGCTGGTTACCACCCTTTTTAAAATCAAAGTGTTCGTGTGAATTCGTTTTTAATTCGCGTAAATTATTCTATTTATTTTCCAGCCATTTCTCGGCATTTATTGCTAGTATTAGAGATATAATCGGCGAGCGTAGTAGTGCTCTACATTATCCATCTGGTCGAATTTAACTCTTCCATCTTCAGTAATAGCCACGCCGCCATTAGTTCCTAAGGCGCAGAATTTTAAGCAGTCACCATCTTTGGAGGAGCCGTACCCTCTTATGCCAGTAATACGAAAAGGAAAGATACCATCAACCTCTGCGTTATCCTGATTTATATCCGATTTTTTAATTCTGCTATTCAATTGAAGATGTATTCTATCTCGGTCGTTTATTCCCCGGGAAAGATAACATCGGGTGATCTTTCTGTCCCAGCGGGGAGTTTCCATCACAACCGTGTCATTAACGTACATAATTTCGAATCGGCTCTTCCTTACGACCCTACTATGACGATAGAAATCGACTAAGCAATCCAGGTTAGCGCCTTGAAGGTCGAACTTTAAAACGTCTCTAAAGTGGGTTAAAAGCTGACGTAGGTCTTACTCGTTGTTTATCGTTTCCTGAATAGTAGATTTCAACTATCGGAAGATCTTCCCGTACCATAAGTAACTATAGGCAGAATTTAGCTTGGGGGGTTATTTATGTCAAGAGGCAGATTGATTTTCTAGCCATTTCTCAACCTGCATGGCGGCCATGGTTCCGAAAGCTGCGGCGGTAACCGCCTGCCGGTAAGTATGGTCCTGCACATCACCGGCGATAAAAAGGCCCGGGGTTTTTGATTTAATAATATAGCCTTTCTCGTCAGTTTCTACCAGGTCGCCAAATATTTGGGAATTGGGTTTGTGGCCGACAGCAACAAATAAACCGTCAAACGGGAGCGTAGAGTTATTACCTTCGGTTTGGAGAGAAAGACCGGTAACATTTCCTTCGCCGAGGACATCTATAACTTCGGTATTCCATAAAACCTTAATTTTGGGATGGGAAAGAACCCGTTCCTGCATAATTTTACTGGCGCGGAAAGTATCACGCCTATGAATAATCGTTACCTCGCTGGCAAATTTAGTGAGAACCAGGGCTTCCTCCATCGCCGCATCGCCACCGCCGACGACAGCTACTTTTTTGTCGCGGAAAAAGAAAGCATCGCAGGGAGCACAGGAGGAAACGCCGTGGCCGATTAAACGCTGCTCGTTAGGTAATCCCAGCCAGACGGTATCGGCGCCGGTAGCTACTATGACGCTGCGGGCGTTATACTGAGAACGGTTAGCGGAAAGCGTAAAGCGGTTAGCATCAGAGCGCCGGATGGAAGTAACTGTTTCAAAAACAATTTGGGAGCCGAATTTTTCCGCCTGGGCTTTCATTTTTTCCATTAATTCCGGGCCTTGAATGCCTTCGGGAAAACCGGGAAAGTTCTCGACAGTAGTCGTAAGTATTAGTTGCCCGCCCCATTTTTCCCCGGCTAAAACCAGAGTTTTTAAGTTAGCCCGGGAGGTATAAATAGCCGCCGTCAGCCCCGCCGGACCTCCGCCGATAATCGCTACATCAAATCCGATTTGATCGGATTCAAAAATATTCTTAGTCATACCCTTATTATACCAAGAAATATCGGATGTTTAATGTTATACAATGTTTTTAATGGGGGAGATAAAAGATTTCAAGGCTAAAGTTTTTGAAAAACATCAGCTAACCGAACATGTTTACCAGGTGGGTTTGCGGTTGTCCGGAAAAATGGCCTGGGAGGCGGGGCAATACGTTTCGGTGGCGGTGGGCCCCAAGGGAACCGGGGCGAACGGTCTGATAAAACGCAGCTACTCGATTTGCAGCCGGCCGAGCCACCCCAATTATGTGGAGTTTTGTGTCGACACGAAACCGGCCGGTCCGGGAGGCGAATTCATCAGGGAATTAAAAATAAGCGACGAGGTAACTTTAAAGGGCCCCCTGGGGAACTTTGTTCTAGAGGAGCCAGCAGCTAGGGGTGGGCAATTAGGGAAATTACCAACCACGGGACTAGCCCCTAATTACGTTTTTGTGGCTGCCGGTACCGGTATTGGTCCGTTTAAGGCCATGATTCCCCTATTGCTAAACAAACTACGGGATGAAGGCCGACAGGAAACCGGGGTGGAGCTTTTCTTCGGCCTGCGGCACGAGCGGGATATTTTTTACCGGGAATTTTTTGAGAGCAACGCTATCGAATTTGAGAATTTTAGATTTCATATTGTTTTATCCCAACCCCTAACTAACTCCTGGCAGGGATTAACGGGGCACGTGACAGAGCACGTGCTCAAGACGGCCGAAAGCTCAAAGTTAAAAGCTCATAGCTATTATTTGTGCGGCAATATGGAAATGATCCGGGAAGTAACCAACGGGTTGGTTGACAAGGGGGTAAAGAGAGAAAATATTCACTTTGAAAACTACTTTTAGTTCTTGACTTCTGTCCCGGGTTCGGCTATCTTTAATTTCATGTTTGAGCGGCAAAGCCCCCTTCTGGTAGTTCTCCTGATTGTCGCCTCTTTTGCTATCGGGAGCATGTGGACCAAGATCCAATATCTGGAAGTGGGAAAAACGACGAAAGTAGCGGACGCCAAAGCCGCTAATGGTGACCAAAATGCACCGGGGGCGCAACGGGCTGCAGCTCCCACCCAACCGCCCGCTCCGACGTCGGTAAAAATTCCTCTGACGGATAAAGATAGTGTTTTAGGAGATGCCAATGCCAAAGTGACCATCGTCGAATTCTCGGATTACCAATGCCCCTTCTGCGAGAAGTTTTATACCCAAACCTGGCCGCAGATTAAAAAGGACTATGTCGACACCGGCAAAGCCAAGTTTGTCTATAAAAACCTGGCCTTTCTCGGCGCCGAATCAACACAGGCCGCAAACGCATCGCTTTGTGCTAAAGAACAGGGTAAATTTTGGGATTATCATGATTATCTGTTTAAGAAGCAGAGCGGGGAAAACCAGGGAACTTTTTCCGATACCAACCTTAAGCAATTTGCCGCCGATTTAGGGCTGGACACGGACAAATTTAATAAATGCCTGGATGGTAAAATTTACGACAGCCAAGTGCAGGACGATATGAAAATTGCCAGCAGCAACGGCTTTAACAGCACTCCGAGCTTTGCCGTTAATGATAAGCCGCTGGTTGGCGCTGTACCTTATTCCCAATTCCAAACCCTCATTGACGCCGCGCTCAAATAAAATTCCAAACTCCAAATCTCAAGCCCCAATTCCCAATTGAAACTATTGGTTATTGGTAGTATTGGCCATTGGTTTTGGGGATTTGTTTTTATTGACGGTTCTTGTTATAACTGGCTCGTGCCGATACCGCTGGTCGTTAAACGGGTTACCCTCCTGGTTCTGCTGTTTTTTCTGGTTGGCCTCGTAGTTGCTTTGCCGAAAATCCGCACCCGGGTTGAGCAGAAGGAAACTAAAGTCGAAAAGGACGCTCCGCTTACCGGCCCGGCGATTGTCAACGGGGAGTTGGTGCTTCCCAAAATTGATCTCCCAGAATCTAACAGCAGCAATCTCCAAAAGATTAACCGCCCGGCATTATTAATTGTTTCCGCTAATCTTATCGGCATTTATAGCGCGGAACAGGGAGCGGGGTCGGACAGCGCCCATCTTGCGGGCATCCGCATGTTGGGGGAAGTCAAAAACAGCGGCAGTGATTTTATCGGCAGTTTTACACCGGTAGTCCGGTTTATCGACGCGGGAGGCGCTACCGTTTCCCAGAAGATAGCGCATAATAGCGTAAACTATGATTTTTTTGGCTTGGGGGGAGAGGAACAGACGGTCTATGATATCACCGTAGACGATCCGCCACCATCCGACCGGATGGAAATCGTTTTTAGCGCTGCTTCAGCATCCGCCTCTCCCGACCGGGTTCCTTTAAAAATTCTCAATCGGAGTACGGAGACGATCCCGGCCTCAATTTCGGGAAAGGCGGTCGACACGTATTCCGTCCGCGGCTCGATTATTAATACTACCTCTTTGCCTGTCGCGGATATGACGATTGTCGGCTGGTTGAAAAACGAGGACGGCAAGGTTTACGGCATTGCCCGGCAGGATTTTAAATCGGATTTGCTTTCGCCGGGACAAACACTGGACTTTCATTTGCTGTTGTTACCGGTTAAAACAGACGAAAAATTTTCCGATATCGGGATTGCCGCGTGGGGCAAAGAATATATCCTTAACGGGCAATGAGACACGCGGCGCTTTGTTCTCATTAATTCCCCGTGAAAATTAGCTACGCTGGAATAAACTGATTGTGTTAAGCTAATATTATGGAGTTTTTCCGGCACAATTGGACTTCGACACTTGCCCTGCTGCTACTTCTCCTGGCTATACCCTTAACCATTACCCTCGGACAACGGGTGCAAGTCTATCTCGCGGAAGCGGCAGTAGTGCCGGCAAATATTACAATTGACGCCGCGATAGAAGAGGGACCCCTGCCGCAACCCGGCTCCGGCTTTTCCCAGGGCGGCGAACTGGAGTATGACGGGAGGACGCTTGTGAGCATCGCGCCCTTGAGTCGCCAACTTAGCGGTCTACATACCAAATATATTCGTTTGGATCATTTATTGGATTATCCCCTGGAAGCAAGGCTACGTGAGGTAGTCGCAGTCGCTTCCATGGGGGCAACTCCCGTCATTTCCCTTTCCTATTTCCCGTCCAACGTAGCTTCAACTGATACCGCTTTACCATTTAACTGGATAGCTTGGGAAAATGCCGTAGCTAACCTGATTGCTCAGGTAAGCGGTTTTAACACTTTAAATATCCCCAATGTTTATTATGAAGTTTGGAACGAGCCGGATGGTCGGGGTTTTGGGGGGTGGAGAATCGGACCGGGGCTGGTAGGATTTGGGACCGCCAGCAAAGATTATATGGAGCTCTATCGCCATACAATTGCCGGCAGCCGCAAGGTTTTCGGAGTCCAGCCGTTTAAAATCGGCGGACCGGCTCTTGCCGATCCCGGCAATACTGCTTTTTTAGATAACTTTTTAGCAGCGGTAGACCGGGAAAATTTGCGTTTAGATTTTATCAGCTGGCACCGCTACCACCCGGATGTCGGCGTTTTCCGTCAGGACCAGGCAAATATTGCGGCTATACTGGCCAAATATCCCCGCCTTAGCGGAGTGGAAAAGCTGGTAACGGAGTGGGGAACATATCCCGAAACTAATGTTGCCCACGACTTAAACTACGACGCGGCCCACTTCGTCAGCGTCGTCCGGACATTTTTAGATGGGGTAAATATAGCGACAAAATTTGAAATCCGCGACGGCCCAGGCAGATTGGGCAGCGGTTTCGGGATGTTTACTTACCACGGGTCGCCAAAACCGCTGGCGGTTGCCGCAGCTCTGGTCGCTTCCGTTTCGGGTCAGCGGGTATCTCTTTCCGGGGAAGGAAGCTCAGTAACCGGTTTCGCTGCCCGCGATGGGGATAACCTGCGGATTATTTTAGCCAATTATGACAAGATTTCTTACCATACTGAGGGAGTACCGATTGCCGTCAGCAACCTCCCCTTAGGAAACTATCTTTTCCGGAAAACGATTTTAGACGGTTATAGCCTATATGGCCGGACGGAAGAGACCAACCTTTCTCTGGTTTCCAACACCTTAAGTTTCCAACAACCGATGCTTGTTAATAGCGTCGTTCTTCTGGAGTTCCTTAAACAGTAGCAGATAGCGCTTAACGTATGGCGTCGGCTAGAAACAAGAGCCAATCTTTACGTTTTTTGGCTTTATGCTCTACACTATTTGTATCCGATCGGTTTTTCTTTGAGGACGGGAACGAGGGAAATCCGGTGATTGGGAAGGTCAATAGACTCAATCGTACATTCTATTTTATCCCCGGTATCGTAAGACTTCCCCGGGGGGATTTTGCCGGAGCGGATTAAGCCATCGATACCGTCCTCCAGGTTGATAAAAATCCCGTAGGGAGCCTTCTGGGCAACGGTACCTTTAATAATTTGGTCTTTAGTATATTTTTCCGAGAGAGACAACCAGGGATCAGGCTGGAGCTGTTTAATGGATAAATTCAACTTAGCATCAGATTCGTTAATGCCGACGACTACTACTTCTACCTTGTCTCCGACTTTAAAAATGGTGGAGAGGTCGTTGACTTTTTCCCAGGAAACTTCGCTGATATGGACTAAACCGTCGGCGCCGTTTTCCAAATTGACAAAAATACCGTAACTCATAATGGCGCTGACCGTACCCGCGTATTTTTCGCCGATTTTAACCCTGCTTTTAATCAGAGCCAGTTTATTATCTTTTTCCGCCTGTTCAGTCAGGGCGCGCTCGGAGAAGATTAACCGATTTTGTTTTTGGTCAACCTCAATGACCTTGGCCGTTAGGGATTTGCCGATCAATTTATTGATTTCGCTTTGATGAGCAGGCGATAGTTGGGAAGTGGGGATAAAGCCATGGGCGCCGTCCGCTTCCACCAACAAACCGCCACGATTTACCTCCAGACCTTTGACTTTGGTTGCTTCGCCGGACTCGAAAAGCTTATTGGCCTTATCCCAACGGTTAGCCAAGCTGGATTTTTTAATGGAAAGGATCATTTGCCCCTTATCGTTTTCCGGGGAAATAACGGTAGCAGAGATCTTATCACCGACTTTAAGAGTTGCGACAAAATCTTTTACCTGCTCCCATTCTTTGCGGCCGACAACGCCTTCCGTTTTGCCCCCAAGATCGATAAGGACTTCGCGGCCGGTGATGGAGGATATAACACCCTCAACAATTTCGCCCTTTTTGACACCGGAAAATTGGTAGCCTACCCGTGCCAGAAGTTCCGCCATGGTCTGGGGGTCAGAGTTCTTTGACTTCCTATTTACTAAAGTCTTTGATGGTAGGTTCTTTTTTGCTTTCGGCAAACATGCACACTTCCTTTCGTTAGAAACCGTTTGCGAATTTATGAGCGTTACGGTTTCTTATGCCCTTCCGAAACGAATGCTCCAGAGCGTACACGAAATGCACGGGTTGAACACGAGCGAAGGAGGGCAAAATTACTGTCAACGGGCGCATTATACATTATTAACCGGCCAGGCGGCAAGTATGATCTTAATTTAAGAGTCCGCCGCTATTTATCTTCGCGTCGTGCACTAAGCGTATGCCCGAGAGCATTCCTTTTGGCGGGCAAGGCCGCCCTTTTAAAACTGAGATATTAATTCGCAATTTGATTATTCGACAATCCGCAATTAATATTGAACTATAATACGCTTGGAATGAAAGCTTCCTCTGATTTTGTCTGCCAGCAATGCGGCTATGTCAGCCCTTCTTATCTGGGTAAATGCCCGAATTGCGGGGCGTGGAGTAGTTTGGTGGAAACGATGGTAGAAACTCAAAGCTCGAAGCTCAAAGCTCGAAACAGACGAACCGGCGGTAGCGGGAGAATAATAAAACTTGCGGATGTCGAGGCAAAGAAAATGACTCGGGCAGAGACGGGGATTACGGAGTTGGACCGCGCCTTGGGCGGGGGAATTGTCCCCGGAATGGCGGTGCTTTTAGCCGGGGAACCGGGCATCGGGAAAAGCACCCTTCTTTTGGAACTGGCCAGCCATTGGGGTAACGGCAGGGAAGGAACCGTCCTTTATGTCGCCGGGGAAGAAAGCGCCGGGCAAATAAAAATCAGGGCCGAAAGGTTGGGGATAAAAAGCGGACAAATTTTAGTTTTAGAAGAAACGGACGCGGACCGCGTAGCGGAACAAATTCAAGAACAGGTGCAAGGACAAGGAAAAAATAAAGACGGGGTTGGACCGTTGGTAATTGTGGATTCGATCCAAACTATGACGACAGGAGACCTTTCCGGAGGCGCCGGTTCAGTCGGCCAGGTACGGGAAACGGCTTCCAGGCTGATTATGGCTACCAAACCATACGGGGTACCGCTTTTCCTGGTAGGGCATGTGACAAAAGAGGGTACCATCGCCGGGCCGAAAGTATTGGAACACGCCGTGGATACCGTCTTAAATTTGGAGGGGGAGAGGTTTCAAAATCTCCGCTTGATCCGGGCAACCAAGAATCGTTTCGGACCGACGGACGAGGTGGGTGTATTTGAGATGAGCGACAGCGGGCTGCGGCCCGCTACTGATTTACAGGGATTCGTTACCGAGGCACACGGAACGAAACCGGGAAGCTGCTTAACCGTGGCTATGGAAGGAACCAGGCCGATGCTGGTAGAAATCCAGGCTTTGACAACCAATACCACCTTACCGGCCCCTAGACGCGTCGGCAACGGTATCGACTATCAGAGGCTGCAGATGATTGTCGCGGTATTACAAAAACGGCTTTCCCTGCCTTTGTATAAAGAGGATATTTATCTTAATGTCGCCGGAGGCATTAAAATCGAAGAACCGGCGGTGGATCTTCCGGTAGCTCTCGCTGTCCTTTCCAGCTTCCGCGATAAAGCTTTACCGGCCAAAACGGTCGCGATCGGGGAGCTGGATCTGTTGGGCAATGTCCGCCGGGTCAACTCGTTAGAGAAGCGCCTCAAGGAAGCGAAAGCTTTGAAGTTAAACAATATTATTTCTCCCGAAAACCTCTCTTCCCTTAACCGTTTTAAATTATAGTTAAACTCCCTATTTTATTTTAAGGGTCCCAGCCACCCATTCCCAAAACGCTGGCTTCGCTATGACGACGGTATCGCTTCAGGAGCTCACCCTTTTTCTATTTTTCCTCTGGTTATTTAAAAGAGAGGGGCCGCGCAACGCTTTTGGGCCCCCGGCGGCTGTTAACCCCTTAAAACTAAAGAGAGAAGTATATCCCCAACTTGTCCACAATTAGAAATTAGGAACTTGATATTAGAAATTGGGCGTTATTATGCCCTTCTCCTCTTTATAATAACTATCGGATATATAATAATACAGGATGATATTTACTATCGGACTTGACAAGAAGTGGCTCTGGTGTTATAGCTAATATAGAAGCCTAAATATGACTGCCGCAGCACCAGAAATATCAAGATGGATGACATTGCCAGACGAGGTAAAAACAAAGCACGACAAAATGTCTTTGAAATATTTGTTATTTACCGGCGGAACAGTTTTGGCTGCCCTGGCTATTAACGATTTGCTTTTTGTTAACGGGAACCAGGATATCGCTAGCGGGGCGGTACTAGCTCTGGCAGCGGTATCTATCAAAGCGGGTAGCATTATAAAGTAGTATATATATCTATGTCATACCGTGCTAATATTTGGAAGAAAATGCTCAGAAGATTAAAAACCTACAGCGGCAGAAGACTTGCCGTCGGGAAAAACCAAACGGGGACCTCCTCATTCAGCCACCAGGTTATGAAAGCTATCGCCGATAACGGAAGAGATATTATTTCAACGACAACGGTTTAGGGAATTAGTAGGTTAGGTGAAAATATTATTAGGATCAAAAGAAAAGCATCACTTCCGCAGCCTGAACTCGAAAAGTGATGCTTTTGGTCCGATTTTGACCTTTAGGCAGTAAAGGACAAAACCAATAACCTAACAATAGTGGTAACAGAATAGATCACGCCTGTCAAGAGGCGCGTGAAAAAATATTGTCAGAACCGTGGAATCTCGATAGCTTTATGGAGTTCCGGGAGTAGGGCAGGCTTCCGGATCTCCATAAAACTATAGAGACAGGGTTCATACTTGACAACAGACGGGATTGGGATAAGATATAGTTGGTTTCTCACAAGAGGTTTCCCCAATTTTTGAATCTATTCACGAATTTTCCAGCCCATAAAGTAATGGTATGCCTCTAAAATACACAGGTAGTTTCAGAAGTAGCCGAACAGGCACCAGCCGCCGTCCTTCCCGTCTTTCGGGGAGAAGCGGCGGTCCGGTTAGTGTTCAGGACCTGGTTGGTACTCCCGCTGCCAATCCCAATTCAGCAACCGTCGCTCCGGCAGAACCGTTAAGGCCGTTAGCGCAAGCTGAAGCCCCAATTCCTTCGGTGGGCTCAGGACAAGCTCCTTCGGCAAGCCCCGATCAAACCGGAGCAAGTCCAAGGCAAGGTCCTTCCGCGGGCCCGGGGCAAGTTTATAGCCGGCCGCTTAACGATATCGAAGCCGGAGTCCCGACGATGGAACTTTCCGGGGTATTGGATATCCAGCCGGAAGGACACGGCTTTTTGCGGCCAAAATTCGTGCCCTCGGAGCGGGATGTTTATATCAGTAGTTCGCAGATCCGGCGCTTTAGTTTGCGCCCCGGCGATTTTGTCTTGGGGTTGGGAAGAGCCCCAAAAGAGACGGAAAGATATTACGGATTGCTGCGTGTTGATAAGGTTAACGGAGTGGACGCGGATCAGGCCTTAACCCGTCCCTGGTTTGACGAGCTGGTGCCGATCTACCCCGATAAGCAATTGCGCCTGGAGACGGGAAAAACACCACTTAGCACTCGTATTATTGATCTGATAGCCCCGATCGGCCGCGGGCAACGGGGGATGATTGTTTCGCCACCCAAAGCGGGTAAGACCTGGCTCCTAAAAGAGATCGCAAACGCGATAACTACCAATTATCCTGATTATCACCTGATTATCGCTTTGGTGGGGGAAAGACCCGAGGAAGTCACGGATATCAGCCGGAGCACAAAGGCCGAAGTAATTGCTTCCAATTTTGATGATCCGCCGCAAACCCAAATCCGGGCGGCAGAAGTCGCTATAGAAAGAGCTAAACGCCTGGTGGAGATCGGGAGAAACGTGGTCATGCTGTTGGACTCGATTACCCGTCTTGCCCGGGCTTATAACCTGGCTATGCCTTCTTCGGGGCGGACCCTTTCCGGCGGATTTGATCCGACGGCGCTTTATCCGGCTAAGAGGTTCCTGGGCGCGGCCCGGTGTGTGGAAGACGGCGGCAGCTTGACGATTATCGGCACCGCTTTAGTAAGTACCGACTCCCGGATGGATGATTTAATTTATGAGGAATTCAAGGGCACAGGCAATATGGAATTGCACCTGGATCGGAAACTGGCCGAGCGGAGGATTTACCCGGCAATCGATGTTGCCCAGAGCGGTACCAGAAACGATGAGCGGCTTTTTACGGAAGAAGAGATGGCTACCCGCAAACTTTTAGTCCGCATGCTGGACATGCTTACGGAAGGAGAGCGGACAGAAGCTCTGATCGGGCGGCTAGAGAAGACAGAAAGCAATGCCGATTTCCTCAAAAGTTTAAAAGTCGGATAGCCTTTTTAAGGCAAGGACCCTGGCAACCCGCAGCCCCGATAAGCTAACTCCCATACACCCCTGGCGTCTTGTTTCTTGTATCTATATCTTGGTAAATTTAACAGATTTAACAAAAAGGGAGAGGGTTCGTACGCTTTTGTGTTGCCAGAAGCCACGCACCGTAAGTTACCACCCTTTTTAAACCAAAGATTCGCAATCGATAAATGATGCCTTTTGATGCTATTGTGACTTCCTTGACAGCGATATTTTCACAGGGTAAAGTCTAAGCACCACATGTCGGTTAATATGGAAATTGCGGAGTGCCTGAGGTTTATCGGCTGGTACGCTACGAAGAAGGGGCGAATCCTGGGGAGTTTATTTGACGCCGGTAAAGGTCGTTTGGTAGCCAAATTAATCGTCAGAAGGGGCGCTTATCAGCGTCCCTTTTTGCATTTAGGGATGGTCTCGCTTCTGGTTTTGGCGATGGTTTTGGCCCCGATTCTATATAACCGTTACCCGACCAAAGCAACGGGCGGTAGCGAGACGGCTTCGCCCTCCGAAGTACTGAATACGGTGACGGCCGCCACCATCTCGACTACCACCATTGAGTCAGAGAAGCCCCGCCGGGATGTGGAAGAATACGAAGTCCGGGGCGGGGATACACTTTCCGCTATTGCCAAAAAATTCGGGGTTGATGTGGACTCGATCAAATATTTAAATTCTGACATTTCCATTAATAATCTGCATCCGGGGGACAAGATTAAAATTCCGCCGGTTTCCGGGGTTATCCTTAAGGTTAAGAGCGGGGACACGATCTATTCCCTGGCGAAAAAATACGGCTTGCCCAGCTCCCAGCCGATTATTGACTGGCCGTATAACAATTTTGTTGATGATGAGAAGTTTACCCTGGCAGCCGGTCAGGATTTGGTTATTCCGGGAGGTGTTCCTCCGGAAGTGGCTGCCCCGCCTCCGGTACGTTCAACCCCCAGTGTAGGCCTTTTTGCCCACGGCAGCGGAACTTTAGTCTGGCCGACCAACGGGATTATCACCCAATATTTTTCCTGGTACCATAACGGCACGGATATTGCCAATGGCATCGGTACGCCGGTACGAGCCGCGGACGCCGGGCGGGTGGTGACGGTTCTTTATGACAATCATGATTATGGCTATCATGTGATTATTGACCATGGCAACGGATTACGGACGCTCTACGGGCATCTTTCTCAAATCTTTGTCAATATCGGTGATAACCTGGGACGCGGGGAAATTCTGGGGAAGATGGGTTCTACGGGGAGATCTACCGGTCCGCACCTTCATTTCACCGTCTACAGCGGGGGTAGCGCCGTCAATCCGCTCTTGTTTCTGAAGTAATATCAAGGCAAGGGTCCCAGCCACCCATTCCCAAAACGCTGGCTTCGCTATGACGACGGTATCGCTTCAGGAGCTCACCCTTTTTCTATTTTTCCTCTGGTTATTTAAAAGAGAGGGGCCGCGCAACGCTTTTGGGCCCCCAGCGGTTGTTACCCTTTTTGGGGGTTTGAAAATTGAACTGTGGACCGTGGGGGAATCGAACCCCCGTCCCCGCAATGCGAATGCGGTGCATTACCGCTGTGCTAACGGCCCGGCCAACGCGGCCTACCTTCGCGAAAGCTTCGGTAGGTAAATCCGCCCTTTGCCTATGGGACCGGGAAGATTTCTCTGTTATTATACCAATAATGACACCCGGAAAGCTTCGGGCGAGGAAGGAACGGATCGGGAAGATGACCCCGATCCTACAGAAACTTTTTCCCGACGCTAAAATCGTTTTAAATTATGGCAATAATTGGGAGCTTCTGGTCGCAGTTATCCTCTCCGCGCAATGCACCGATAAAAAGGTCAACGAGGTTACGAAAGGGCTTTTTAGAAAATATCCGACCCTGGATGATTATGTTAGAGCTGATTTGAAGCTATTCTCTGAGGATATTAAATCCACGGGCTTCTTTAATAACAAAGCTAAGAGCATTTTGGGGGCGGCAAAGGCACTAAAGGAAAAGTATGGCGGAGAACTGCCGCGGACCATGGCCGAGATGCTCACTCTCCCCGGAGTTGCCCGCAAAACGGCCAACGTGGTTTTGGGAAACGCTTACGGGGTAGTCGAGGGCATTGCGGTCGATACCCATGTCCGGCGCTTATCCTTAAAATTTGATCTTACAGATTCCGGCGATCCCGCAAAAATTGAGCAAGATCTGATGCAAATTGTCCCGCAAGAGCTTTGGTTTAAATGGACCTATTGGCTAATTGAGTACGGAAGGCAAATATGCCCGGCCCGGCCGCATGACTGTGCAAACCATCCCTTAACCAAGATTTATCGTCCGGCAGCTGCTATTTGGCCGAAAAAGTAGCCTTTTTATCCTATTTGCACACGGAGTTTACCGGGGGGTATAGTAATTTTGTAGATAGGGAATACTCTCAAAAGACTATTACCCAAATTCATAAACCAAGAGCGCTGGGTAAAACAGATAGTGAGATTAAATTAGCCTTACAATTGTCCCCGCCCGAAAGTAGCTTGTCGTGTCTTACCAAAGGCGTTTCTCTCTCCGCAGAATATTCTCAAAAAATTGCCACCCTTAAGACAAGCAATTTAAGTAAAGGCCGACCGATTGCTCTTAATGATAATAAAACGAGACGGGAAATGTTTCTTCAGAATCTTAATAAACTCAATTTTCCGGTAGCTAGAAAGGTTAACAACAAAGAAGCGGCAAAGATTGCCCCGGCCAGGCTTTGCAGAGGAGAAGCCTCCGAGTACTCAGGCCGCTCGGACGCTTTTACCTTAGGTAGCTCTGGTCCGCGTATAATCATCATGTTGAGAAGGTGTTCCAGTTTTCGCATCTCTAAGGCAAGGCGCACGGTCCACGCAGAACTGGTCAAAATATTTACGAATTAAACCGTTATTGGCAAAAAATAACTGGTATTCCGGAACGTTTGTTTTATAAAGCCCGAATAGGCCCAAGAGTTGCAGTAAGACTTACAAAGGGGGCGAATTATAAAGGAGTATCAGGGTTAGATTATTTCGATACTAAGGTACAGCTAGAGCTGGAAAGCTTGGCCAACCTAGTTTATAATTTGACCAGCCAATCTTGGGCCTGTGGTGAACCGGCATCACGTGACTATGGCATAGTCAAGTAAGCGGTCCAATTCCGCTCAGGTCCACCATCGTATAATTTGGAACCGCAGCTTGCCATCTCTTCTCGACACAAAGGGCCGTTTGGGTGGTTCCAAATTCTTTGCCGTCAAACGGCAAACCAAAAGCGCACGGTAGAAGCAATGGTAAATCTTAAGCAAGTCGTCTCCGGGGTTTAGTCATTAAAAAACCAAGCTGCCAACGGCTTGGTTACCCAGCATTTTTAAGCGGCCGGCTGTCTCCAGCTCTTTCGAGAAAGCGTTCTTACGGAGTGTTTTCGAGCAACCGAATTATACCAATTTTCGTCAAATAAAAAGTACCTGCTTGCAGCTTAGGTTTTAGTCGCACAACCCTTGCGAGCCGCAGGCAATTGTTATATCAGCACAAAAGTCAACTAAAAACTGAGGGTGTCATTATGGTTGTGCGGGCGGTCGGTAAAGTATTTGTCTCACTCTGCTTGCCTCTTTCTTGAAAGTTTCAGAAGCAACAGTATCGCTTTTCCTTAGATTTGCTAAAGCCAGCCGCTCAAGATAGGTAGGAATTGCATAAGCCGTTACTAAACCATTGAAGCTTGCAGTTTTTGAAGAACCCGTTACTTCTTGCCAAACTTTATCTTGCGCCCCATTGGGTTCCATTGCCCAGGACAGGCCTTCTTGTGGGCTTGGGATTGCAGCCATGACGTGGCCCTGGCCTATATTTCTATCAGTCATATATTTTTTGATTATTTCCGAAGCCCCTGCCTGCTCAGAAGCGGCAATATAGAAAACCATGTTATCTGTTCTGTGAGCTAAGCCCGCAGCACCAGAGGATTTTGCGGAAAAATCAATCCCAGAATCATATAGCTGAAGCGCCAAATCGACAAAATATTCTTGAACCAGATCTCGCTCTTTAGGTGATAGGGTAAGATAGGCCCTGACTTCGGGTTCGTTGGGATTTTTCCAGTTAGCATGCGATTTATTAAAGTAAAGTTCGTGATCTTTGGTAGCCCAACCCTCGCCATTAAAATGGAATTCATCTCTGCCGCTCTCGTGCTCAGAGGAGAATGTTACACTTTGATTGCCGTTTTGCCATCTCTCAGTTAACTTTGCCTTTACATAGTCGGTGAATCGTTCCCTGGATAATTTATCTTGGGCAATGATCGCTTGGGCTTCTTGAGCACTTTTACTTCTGACATATCCTGGCCTTTCTACAAGCTGTTCGTAAACGCTGGCGATAGCCTTACCGGCAAGCGTTGGCGTGTCATCCTCGCCGTACATATTTCCCATTAGCGGAGCTAACAAAGTATCTGGTTTTGGTGGGTTTGCCTCATTTAACCTGAAACTATTTCCAATCTTTTCGAGAGGGATCTGGGTTAGCTGATCTATAGTTCTGGTTTGTTGTTCCGCTGGTTTTTCAGGAGTTGCCGCAACCGAAGGTTCCCCGGCGATTTGCCCCTTAGCCTCGCCCTGAGTCTGAGAAGTTGACTTTGGTTCGATGAGAGTCACTACTCCCGTATAAGCACCGCGTCCATCAACTCTTAGTATAACTTTTGAATCATAATCCGACCCCTGGGCACGCTTTTGACTACTTAATCTGGAATCATAAAGCTCGCCATTTAGAGCAAGGACATTCCCGGAGGAATCTCTTAACCATTCTGGTTGTCCTTTGTCGCTCATTTTTACAAAGAAAACTAATTGCTCGGAGATTTCCGATTTACCGTCCGGAGAGAGGTATTTCTGAGTCAGGCGGTGTTCTTGGTAACCTCTGGTGTCCAAAACTAACTCTTCCAGGCCACTTTCCTTGCCCGCCTGCCCTTGTTCCGATCGCATTTCAATGTTTCTTAGTTCTTGTACTCTCTCTCGGTCATACGGATTCCCGTTGGAAGGTTTGAGATCTTCCTTAATTCGGTGGGACTTTTCAATCCTAACTCTTGCCGCTCGGAAAGCATCGTTCTCCAAAACCTTATGTTGCATTTCCGAAGGGTCTGCGGCCATATTAAAAGTATAGCATTTTTAAATTTTCCCCCAAACACCGGAGATTTTAGCTAGAACCTTTAAATATTCGAGGCGGATTTGCTAATCGGAGACCTCTTTGCCATCGTTTGTAACCTTGCAAGCACGGAGACCGTCTTTTAAACCCTGAAAAAGATCACCTAGAGTAATGTCAAACGCTCCTAAAAGGTCTGAGATGTTAACTTTTGCTAACTTTTGTACCTAAAACACGAGCGGAATCATTGCTGACACCGGGATGGAGGGTTTTGTAAGCGGCCGCCGCATTAAAACCATTAGAAAGCCATTCCCGATCGTCCTGGTCAATGACATTTAGCAGATTATCGAGGTTAGTGTCAGGTTCGTTATTAACTTCGTTTAAGAGCGTAATTTCAGGGAACATAAGCTGTTCTGTCTTCCTACGGTGCTATAACCCTGCGTGAATTCTGGCCGGGGAGCTATAATGGCGCGAAGTTGTTTAGGTTCCAGGGGGTATTGGTACCAAAACCGGAATCCACGGTCCACCATCGGGGTTGCTTCTCTTTTACGTCGGTTTTTAGTTCCTTTGCTCCTTAGCGCGGCACTTGGGTAGTGACAACACGTATATTTAGTGCTAATATGATGCTGCTATGAATAAAATCAGCCTCAAAACATTTTTGCGAAAATACCCCAACTCTGACGCTTGCCTAGAGGAAATTTTCAATAAGCGTTATCCTGGCGGCGTTGACTGCATAAAGTGCCATAAAGTAACGAAGTATTACAAGATTGAAGGTAGAACGGCTTACTCTTGCGAGTTTTGCCGAACCCAAATTTATCCCCTATCTGGTACTATCTTTGAAAAAAGCTCTACAGACCTTCGTTTATGGTTCTACGCCATGTTCTTGATGATTAAGACACGCTCAGGCATATCAGCCAAGCAGTTAGAGCGAGAACTAGGTGTGTGCTACAAAACCGCTCTCAGAATGTTCAGACAGATAAGAGCTTTAATGGAAGAAAATAATGGAGACCTGCTAACTGGTGATGTAGAAGTTGACGAAACCTTTATCGGCGGTAAGGGACAAAACAGACGTTATGTTTGGAACGGCAACGAAAAAGAGAAGCAGGTAGTTATGGGGATGATCCAAAGAAATGGCAAGGCTTATCTCAAACATATCCCCAATGTTGGCAAGTGGACACTCTTAAAACAGATTCAAGAAAATATCTCGCCCAAGGCCAGAGTAATAACTGACGAATGGCCTGGGTATATTCAGCTTCCCCAATATGGTTATCAGCACGAATTTGTTAACCATAAAGAAACCTATGTGGTAGGTGATATTCATACCCAAAACGCCGAGAATGTCTGGTCAAACCTTAAAAGAGGCATTTATGGAGTTTATAGGCACGTTTCAAAGAGGTATCTACAATCCTACGTTGATGAGTTTGCTTGGAGATACAACCACCGACTTGAACCTGACATGTTCGAACAACTTACTTAGCCAAGTCGCACAGGTGAAGGTCTTGAAGGTTGGACAGCTCGTCTAAGAAGCTCCTGAAAATTGCTTTGCTTTATTAGCGGATTTTCTCTAATCTTTTTAACAAATTCTGCTCTTTTGGTGTTGAGTTTAGTTTTTTTCATTATTGTTTTTTTGGTAAGGCGTCTATTATTTGCTGTAGAGCTCTCGTAAACTCTATTTGAGCATTGGTACTGGCATTTATAGCTTGTATGTTTGCTGTTATTACTGAAAAAAGTAAGGCAATAAATCCAACAAATAAAATTACTAGAATGAACCTATTTGTATCACTAACAACGGATAAATTTTGTTTTATTACATTGATTGTTGCCTCAAGAGTATCTATCCGCCCACCTAGTTCGACATTTTCAGCATCAGCTTTTGGACTGCCAGTTCCTTTTTTAGGCTGTTCCTCAGCGCTTATACTGTCCTTCTTTTCTTTAGGCATAGTAGAATCCTAGAATCGTAACTTCTCTTGTTAGAGAATTAAAAGTTCCTTTAATATCTCGGCCTAAATAATTAAAAAGGTTAAGGCCACCTATAAATGGGGTATATCTAGTAACCACGGCCCCTTGATTGTATCTCAGACCATTTATGATAATGGGGAAGTTTAGTGTTATCGTTCCAAGTGTAGCATCGTAATTAAAAACACTTGCGAATGTATAGCGTTCGGGCATACCCCTTATTCTACTATGTTTTTTTTGCATTTTTCTAGTGGATTTTTTCAATTCAAATCGCCTCCTTACGTGTTCGGGCTACATAATTGCCCTTAGCGCCTCTTGACAAGCCTATTTTCACGCAGTAAAAGCTCCTTAACGTTCTCAGGCTGCTTCAAAGGTTAATCCTTCCGGCGGACGTCTTTAATCGCTTGCCCGTTTTATTATGTTAATTTGGTCGGTATTTTCGTTAGGTTATCTCTTTGGCGTAGTCTTTTCCTTGACGCTTCTTACCCGCGGGGATGATCGGCAAGAGGAAAGAAAGCTTAAGAAGCACCGTGCCTACACTCCCGGAATAGCTCTGGGTAGGAGTTGCTGGCAAACCTTTTCCCGCCTGACGGCGGTTAACTATCCCCGGGATCCGTAAACCTTTTCCTTGGAAGTTATTTTGGCCAGCTTATAGTTGATATTTATTCCGGCGGTTTTTTTCTGGTTTTTTTGTCTTCAGGTTATATATTTTATGGTAATTTTCAATATTTTACATATTTGCCGTGATTTATTTTGATTATATTTTTTATTCATATTTTAGCTGTTTCCTGAACGCCAGGTGTTGAGAAGGATAATCGGGGGTGGAATGGAAAATCCTGTAAGTATTTCTCCGGATTTACCAGGTAAATTATGGTTACATAATTGTGCTTGTTTTATGGATTATCTAATATTTATATTCTCGTTTTTGTTTTATTGTTGATAGGTACACATTTTTGTAGCTATATTTGCTAATTGACATAGTATCCATAATAGGTAACATAATAATTAACAGGTAATATCTCACAATGTTTCAAAAGAATATATATTCTCGCGGTGGAGGGGAGCGGCCAGGTTCCCATATTTAGCCGGGTATTTTTGATAAATAACTTTTAAGTTATCTTTAGCAAAAGGAACCAGCAGAAGCCTAAATCAGAAAATACCCGTGATTAATGGAATATTAAGAATCGACATAAAGCGCTTTTTGAGCTAATAACCAAAATATCGCGGTTAATAAAAATAGCTAAGACGTTCATAAAGCGACAACCTATATAAATTGGCATTTTTCTGACCTCTGAAGGGTCCAAAATGGTCAAAAATCAGAGGTAACAGGGGAAATTAGAATATTTAGGAGAAAATTATCCAGCGTTTAATAATATAGCTTTATTTAGAGATCCAAATCGTAAGATTAACCGTTAAAAGGCGGCTATTTTTGGCAAAACCATAAAAAGTAAGAATTAGGGGAAGTAGATATTATAGTTTATTTAAGAATAAATTAAGGATAATCAAAAATTGTAAGAATCATTCATGATGAATTATGGTTAATAAATATTTTAGAAGATATATATGCGCAATAAAAAGAATTATTCCCATAAGGCGATTCAATCGTGCCTTAAAGGAAAAGAGAAGGGGGGAAAAAGAAGAAATATTGTGATGACGGCCGATATATAAGCGATAAATAATAAACGGGGGTCTATAAAGTTATTCTAAAAGGTGAAAATTAACGATATTTCTCAAGTAGATAATCAATATTACCGTAAAATAAAGCCAATATTCTAAAATGGTTACACAATTTAAGGTAAATATAAAATATACACAGATATTATCAAAAACAATTAACGGCAAAAACCGATATAGATAATAAAGACAACTAATATATCTTCGGATAAAAAATCCTCTTGACAGAGTACCCATAATAAGTAACACTAAATATGTGCCAGCCTTTTCTTCCAGCCAACGGGGAATATTAAAAAGGGTCGCAATCGGAAAGCTACAAAAGACTAAGGCAGCCGCGAAATTAGGAATATCCCGGAAAACGCTCTACCTGTGGCTCGCCAGCTACCGCCGAAATCAGGCAGAGGAGAGTCAGAAAAGACAGGATAAGATCAATTTTATAAAATACCGCCAGCCCGCAGATATCGAGCGTGAAATACTAAAAATCGTCGTAGGCCATCCCGAATTCGGTCCGCAAAAAATTGAATACAAACTAAAAGAAGAGGGGATAAAATTCAGCTGCCGGAGCATATGGTTGTTGTTAAAAAAACGCAACTTAACTTTAGCTTCCGCCAGGCGCACTTATGCCGGCAATTTCCGGATTAACCCCGGGTTGGGGGAAGGGCAGTGCCCGGGGTATCTCCGCCTTTCCGCTTATGCCCGAAAGCGGATGGTCGAAGACGTGCTGATCCTCGGGAAAAAAGCCGGAGCCGTTTGCCGGGAATTTAAGGTTTCGCGGAAAACTTTTGCCAAGTGGAAGAAGCGCTACCTATCGGCCCAACAGGAGGATTTGGCTTTGGCTCCGGCGATGGGGGACCAACATCCGCTGGGAGTTATGCACCCGCGCGGATTGCGGGAAAGCGCCGTCAAAGCCATCCTGGGTTTGGCAGCTACTGCGCCGGAACTCTCTTCCCATCAAATTGCCGCCAGGCTGGGATATGTCGGTAATCACGGCGTGCAGCTGGCCCTGGAACGGGCTAATCTCTCTCGGGAGGAAGACCGCCGGCAATATGCCGAGAAAGCGGGAAGCAGAGCTCCAAAGCCGGTTATCTTTCCCGCCTTCAGGGAAAAAGTCGGACAAATTTGGCAGCGGTTTATTCCCAATTTCGCTCCCGCACCCCCTCCGCAAGCTTTAATTTCTCTTCTAGGCAGGCAAACCAGGAGCCTCATTTGGGTTTTGGTTATAGCTATAGCTTCCGGCGCTTCTATTATTTATTGGGTCAAACTGCTAGAAAGCGCCACTTTTGTTTCCGGCCTGGGACTTGTTTTAGCTTCTGTTTCGCTTTTTACCGGCAGCCTCTTTTTCCTCTATTCGCTTAAATACTATTTAACATTAGCCATTGTCCTTTCCTTTTCCCAAAAAACCCTGGGAGGATTTGCACCGGAGGGGGAAGATGAGTTAATCGGCCGAGGCGGCTTTCTGTCCTGGATCTTGGGTATCAGAAACAGGGGACAAAACGGAGGACTGCGCCGGAACCCGGTGGGGTTGGAGCCCAACCTGGAACACGTCCGCCTGGAAAAGTACCCCAAAATTTCCGTGCAGGTCCCTTTTTATAACGAAAAGAATGTGGTGGAAAGGGCAATCACAGCGGCCTGTAATTTAGATTACCCGGATTTGGAAGTAATGCTCGCCGATGATTCCACCGACGAGACGCCGCAGCTGATCCGCCGTTTCCAGGAAAAATACGGGCGGGTCCAAATCCTGGAGGGCAGCGGCTTTACTCTGTCCAGCGTAGAAGTTCGTCCCGGTCTGGTTCTTAAACACCTGCATCGCACCAGCCGAAGCGGCTATAAGGGGGCCGCCTTGGGCTTGGCTTTAAAAAATACCGACCCGCGCACGGAGTTTATCGCCGTTTTTGATGCCGATTTTGTCCCGTATCCGGACACCCTAACCCTCTTTTTGAAGTATTTTAAGGTCCAAAACAACATGCGCGAGGATTACCAACGCTCTAATGTAGCGGCGGTCCAGGGCTATCAATGGCACGTTTTAAACAAATCGGAGAATTGGATAACCCGGGGGGTCAGGAGCGAATACGCCGGCAGCTATGTCATTGAAAGGGCGGGGACCGAGCTTTACGGCGGACTAAAAATGATTTCCGGATCGGTCTATATGATCCGGCGGGCACCTCTCGAAGAAGTCGGCTGGGGGACCTCTATTACCGAGGACTTTGAGTTAACGCTGAAGCTTTATGAGAAAGGATACAAAGTGGTCTATACCCCCTACATCCAGGCTCCGGCCGAATGCGTTTCCACCCTGCAAAGACTGGTGAGGCAAAGAATGCGCTGGGCGGAGGGGCACAGCAACAATATCCGCAAAATGGTGGCGAAACTTTTGGCCTCTAATAGGCTGACGGCTCCGGAGAAGGTCGAAGTTTTTTATCTTGCGCCTTACTACCTCCAGGCGGCCTTCTTTTTGGCCGGAACTTTATCCTGGCTTTTTTCGGAAGTAGTTTTCGGCGCCCGCCTGCCTTTCTGGACGGCGCTTTGGGGATGGTCCCTGGTTTTAACCAACATGCTTTCCCTGCCCTTGGTAAATGTGGTGGGATTATTTCTAGAAGAATCGGAAGAAAAGGATTATCTGGGTATCGCCAGCTTTATAGCCCTTTCCTATTTGGTCGTGCCGTTTCAGGCGTACGCTTCGGTAAAAGGTTTTCTGGAAAGCCGGGAAGGGCCCTGGTTCCGGACGCCGAAAACGGGGCGGATTACGGACGTCTTTACCCGCGGGCGTTTCTACCGGCTGATTTCCGGGATCTTCGGCGGGCGGGGGGTATCTACCCCTACCCCGGCTTTACCCGCGGCGGCATATGAAGTTAATTCCTATCTGGCACTTGCTTCGGCGAACAACCGTTTTAACCGCTTTACCATAAGGTACCGGGGCCGGCGTTTTATAGGCAGGGCAGTATTAGCCCTGGTTCTTATTTTGACGGTGACGCTTTTTTCCCTAACCCGCGGAGCTCCCAGCACTTATGCTTCCACCGTGACGAATTTTTATTTCTGGAACAGCGCTACTGACGAAATCGGCTTTGATTTGTCAACCGGTGTGGTCAATGTCGGGAAAAGTATGCGGGGGGCTACGTCGGGAGCAAGCAACGCTACCTTGACAGTAACCAAAACTACAACGGCTTACTGGTACTCCCAAAAACTGCCGACCGGGACAGGAACGGTTCCCCTTCCGTCCGGGACCTGGACATATAACGATTATGTTGCCCTCCAACCCACCGGCAGTAAAACTATTACCTGGAATTTTGTGGTGGGCTATTGCAGCGGCGGGACGGGGGACCCTTGCGGGACCGGAGCTACTTACACGGTTTTGGGAACCAGCAGTAATATCCAATATACTCCTTCGACTGCTCTCGGTTTGCACGCCCAGACTGCCAGCGTTACTTCCGGCTACACTTGTACCGAAGCTTCGCCCTGCCGTCTGTATTTTGAGATCATCGGAACCGCCGCCGGTGCCGGCGGGAGCTATAATTTAGGCTACGATGGCTCCGCTGCCAACTATATCAGTAATATTCAGCCTCCTTCGGCTATCACCGTCCCGGAAAATAGCTTCATTCTCCTGGCAGCCGCTCCGGTTCTTATCGGCACAATTCTTTGGCTGAAAGAGAGGAGGCGAACCCCCCTTGCGGCCTAAAAAGACTTTTAGCGTAATCTTTGCGCTCCTGGCTATATTTTTGGCCTTGCTGCCGTTGATGCTAACTTTTAACGAGGCTCTGACAAAATTAGCGGAACGGTTTATTCTTTACCATGCTCTGCAAAAATATCTCGTCCCGATAGAAGTAGGCATGGTCGCCCTGCTGCTGTCGCCTTTTCCTTTGAAAATTGTTACTTACACTAACGGATTTATGGTCAACGCTACTTTTCTGGAAATGACCTGGAATTGTTTAGGGTGGCAGAGCCTCCTGCTTTTTTTTATTACCCTTCTGGCCGGGTTGCGGGACAGCCGCTATACTATCGGCTCTGTCCTGGAAGTTTTTTTAATCGGGCTTCTGGGGACCTTCCTGATCAACCTCTCGCGGCTTTCGGTGATCGTTTTGATTTTTGCTTATCTGCGCCCGATTTACGGCTATATTTACCACGACTACCTCGCGGCTTTTCTGACGATTATCTGGCTCTTTGGCTTTTGGTGGTTTGCCTATAGGTACGTATTAGAGGAAAAGGGAACATAAGCCGATGTTTTATCCGCCGACGACATCATTAATACCGGTAACGCTGGCGCTTACCAGGTTCATTGCGGCCCATGGCTTCTCCGGCCTGTATCCCTACTGGTACCTGGGGACGACGCCGGTTAAGTATCTCATTGGTCCGGTGGTGCCGATACTTCTGGTTTTACTGCATAAGTTATTTCCCGGGCAAGCGTTCCTAGCTTTAAGCTATTGGCTAATAGCTTTAAGCTTTATTCTTTCTGCTATCGGTTGGAGCATTTTGGTTTCGAAGCTGGCTGACCAAAACCCGAAGCTAGTCAGAGACAGAAAGATACTATTTTATATAGTAATCTTCCTCGTACTGCCCTGGAAATACCTCTCGGCGTATGCTTTAAACGAGGTGTCGGCGGCGCTTGCCTTGGCTCTCTTTCCTTGGGGGCTAATCGCTCTGGATTTTTACCTGGCCAGGCGTTCGGTAAGGAATTTGCTCCTCGCGGTAGTTGCTCTGACTTTTTTGCTCCTGACGAATACGGGCATCCTGCCGACAATGCTCATAGGAGTAATCGCCCTTCTGGCAACCACCGGGGAACCTTTTGTTTCAGTCCGTCATTTGCTTGTTGTCTTTGCTCTTGCCCTTGCACTATCTACTGTTTGGTATACCCCCGGTTTTTGGCTGACCATTTTAGGCAATTCCTCGTTGGGCGGGGAAGGAATGATCGTGCTGGCAGGGAAACTGCTTAACTGGTTGCGGACTATCCTTCCGGTGGGACTGGCGGTTGCCGCAGCAGCTTTTTTGGATAAGAAAGCTGACCGGCTAAGAAGGTTTGCCCTGATTTGGCTGGTTAGTTTTCTCGCCCTGACGCTTTTCCGCCTTTTGGCCGATCCGGATTTTTGGCTGGATTGGATTGCCTGGTTTGGAGAATTGGAGATCGGAGTGTGGTTAGCGATCATAACAATCGGTAAGCGGCGGCTAGCTTTGGCCCCCATAATTATGGCCGTGGCTGTATCCGCTTTTACAACAAGGGAGTTGGGGGTTATAAGGAACTTAGGGGAAACCACTAAGCTGGTAGCGGAAATGGGAGAGATCAAGGAAATTGTCGGGGACCGGCGGGTATTTTTCTCGGGGACGCCGGTTTTTTGGTCCAACGCCCTGGCGGATTTTTACCAGGTCCGGGGAGGAAGGGACGAGGCAGCGGTAGAAAAAAGCTGGGCACGGGCGGCTTATCTTATCCGCGAGGGAAGCGGCCCGGAAGAAACCCTGGCAGCATTACGGGAACTTGGCGTGTCATATGTACTCGTCAGCGGCCCGGACTCATTTGAGTATTATCATGACTTTAAAAATTTGCGAAAATGGGAGGATATCGGGCAAAAAGTCTGGGAAGGAAACGGAGATATTTTATGGAAAATATAGTTCCGCAAACTCAGGAAACCATTGCCGCGAAACGGGCCCGGCGGATCAGCGAGCGGCTGCGGGAAAGCAGGCTGCCGGGGCTCGTTACTCCCGGGAAATGGGGAGGGAGACTGGTCGAATTTACTGCGCTAATTGTTCTGGTCGCCCTGAATTATTATCTGACTGCTCCCCTGATGGGAACAGCCGCGGTGATTGCCCCCTTTTCCGGGCCGGCAATTCCGTATCTGGCCAACTTACTCTCCCGCATTGTCAGCCTGCCCTTTATTTATGCGGTACAGCTGGTGCAGATTCTCTTCTTTCTGTTTTTCCCGGTAACCTTTTACTTCCTGATCTCCTTTTTGACCGGCCGGAAACTGGCGGCAATTATTGCGGTTTTAACGGCCACTGTTCCCGAATACTTTTTTGCCAAGAGCCGGTTGTCAGCCGGATTTACCGGCAATGACGGGCCGCATATAGCAAGCCTTGGGATAATGCCCCTGGCGATTTACAGCCTGATGGCTTTTTTAAGATTCGGCGGCCGCCACAATTTATTAATCGCGGCCTTCTTGAGCACGGCGATAGTTTTAATTTCACCCTTCGGCTTTCTGACCTATTTGATTTTCGCGGTGCTGGCCGCTTTTTCGGAAATGCTTTTAGGACACGGTCGGTTGAAACTATTACGCTTCCTGATAGTTTTTCTGATCGCCGGGGCCCTGGCCGCATTTTGGTATAACCCGGTCTTTGCCTGGTGGATGGTCTCCGGGCCGCTGGGCCGCGAAATGCGCCAGGTTTTAGCGAACCTGATTCCGCTGTCGCTTTTTATCGTTCCCGTCCTGGGGGCTTTCGGTTTCCTGCTTTTTGACCGCAAGGCCAACCTCCAGCCGGTATTTCTGGCAAGCTTTTGGACGATTGTTTTTGTTCTAATCGCCATGGCCGGCCTGCACGGCTTTCTCTCGTCCAGTTCCTCGCGCTACTACCCGGAGCTGGGCATCGCTTTAGCGCTTTTGGCGGGGATGGCCACGGTAAAAATTAACGATACTCTGCAAAACCGCTTCCCCTGGCCGAACATGGCGGGACTCCTTATCGCCGTAGTATTAATTACCCTGATTATCTGGATGGGCGGGAAGACGGCGCTGCCGGCCGGAGAAGAATTGGCGCAAGGTTTAGACCAAACCGCCAAAAGCCATTTGTGGCTCGCCAAAGACGGCTTTGACGGCTGGTCCCGCGTAATCGGAGACCTGCTGACCTTCGTAACGCTTGCGGCGTTAGTTTTACTGGAAATTTATCCCCGAACCGGAAAATCTTTACGCTCATGAAGAATAACAGGATAAAAGCCATTTTAGCGGGAGGCTTGCCGGTATTGTTGCTTGCCGTTTTGAACCTAATTTTTACCCGCTTGCTGTTTACGGGGGAATATACCGCGGTCATGCCTTCTATTGAAAGCCAATATTTGGCCTACGTGAAATTCATTTTAGAAAGTTTCCCACATATTATCTGGCATCCGTTTTGGTATTTTGGCTTTCCATTTTATCTTGTCTACCAACCGATTGTGCCGTTTTCTATAGCGTTGGCAAGTTTTGTTTCCGGGGTGAACCCCGGCGGGATTTACCGGATAAGTATAGGTATAGCTTACACTTTGGGAAGCATTTCCTGTTTCTTCTTAGCCAAAGAGCTGATCAAGAAGAACCTACCGGCGTTTTTTGCCGCCCTGCTTTATTCTGCTATACCACTAGGAACGCTGTTAATTTCTCCAATTGCCCAATTTATGCAGGGTTTTAATTTTTTACCCTGGCGCTTGCTGGTTCTGATTTACTTCGGGGAAGGGGCACATACCTGGGGTATAGCGGTTTTACCCATAGCTTTGCTTTGTTTCAAAAAGCTGCTGGAGACGGGACAAAAAAATTGGTTTTTCTCAAGTGTCATGACATTTCTGTTTATTTTATTAACTTCTTCTACGGCTTTTATGCCGCTGGTTATTATGGTGTTAGTTTTATTGATGCTGGAGATGGCCAGAGGAGCAGGTAGCCATACGCTCAAACAGGCTTTCGCAGTTGCCCTATTTGTCTTGGGACTGGGATTATTTTGGTATAACCCTTCTTTCCTTGAGGCGGCGATTGGTTTTGCTCAGGAGGGGGGAATTGTTAGGGGAATGTATCGCAACCCGGTCTTTATCATTTTCGTGATATTTCCGGCTTTGGTTACCATATATTTTTCCCTTAAATATCTAATCCAAAAAAATGTTCGTAGTTTCCCGTTCGTTCTCACGGCAATTTGGTCTCTGCTTTTCTTTTTCCTGATTTTTTTACAATACCGTTACGATTTTTCCTTACTTCCGCTTCCTCATGATTATCTACAACGTTTCGGGCCCGAGCTAGATCTCTCCTCAGCGCTTTTCCTAGCCAGTCTTTTAGCAACAGAATGCGATTTGGGAATTAATAAATATCTTCGAATCGCGTTCTGGGGCGTATTATTTTTTCTGGTCGGAATTTTTATCCTTCCCCGAATTGATAATTTCTCGAATCTGGCAAAACCCAATAGTGATATTTCTCAAAGCAGCGAGTATCGGGTAGCCCGTTGGTTAGAGGAACATAGTGCGAGGACGCGCGTCTATGCTACGGGAACCCACTCGCAATGGTTGAATGTTTTTACTAATGTTCCCCAACTGCGGGGGGTCAAGGGCGGTGATTTCGGAGGCTTAAATCCCTGGTGGGCCCATATAAGCTATCAGTTGCTTAAGGGAGCGGATGGGAAGCTTGCTCTTAATTGGTTACAGGCTTTGGGTATTAAGTATATTGTCGTGAATACCGCTGATTCCCGGGTTTACTTCAAAGATTACACTTACCCGGGAAAATACAGCTGGCTTCGAAATGTTTATGAATACGAAGGCGATATTATCTATGAAGTTCCGTCAACAAATACCTCTTTAGCTTTGGCCTTGGAACCGGGTTGGGCTAAAACGTTTAGCCAGCCAGATAACTTAAAATCCGGTAAAATTGTTTTAGATAAAGAAAGACTGGAAAAATATTTAGGACGGGTAGAGAGTGCCGAATCTTTGAGAATCAACTACCCCTTGGGGAATAATTGGTCGCAGATGACGGTTTTTGCTCCGGATAACCCCCACGATCTCCTGGTTAGAATCTCGTATCAGCCGGGCTGGTCGGCTTTTGATAAAAGTGGAAAGCAGCTGGAGATTGAGTCGGACCCGATCGGGTTTATAAATATTCATAACGCTGCGGCAGAAATAAAGCTTTCTTTTTCTCCCACCACGGATGTTTTAATAAGTTTTCTCGTCAGTATTCTTTCTGCGATATTTTTTGTATATTATCTACGGCATGCTTTTAACTATAATCATTCCGGCATTTAACGAAGCGGAGAGAATTGGGGGAACGATAGAACAAATCAGAAGATTTTTTAGAGCGGCCAAGATTAACTATGAAATACTAGTTATTGATGACGGTTCCATAGATAAAACCGCGGCTGTGGTTAGGCAGTTAGCCGAAAAATCTCCGAATATTAAGCTTATTAGCCATCATTGTAATCTCGGTAAGGGGGCAGCGGTGCGGACCGGAGTCAAAGCTGCCAAAGGGGATTATATTTTATTTACGGATGCCGATCTTTCTGTTCCCATAAGGTACTTTGATCAATTGTGGGGACCGATTACGGAAGGCCATGATATAAGCGTCGCTTCCCGGGAAAAGCACGGAGCAAAAGTCCTGCAAAGCCAGGGATTTCCCCGGGAGCTTCTGGGAAAATCTTTCGGAACCCTTTCCAAATTTCTCCTGGCGTACGGAGTAGCTGATCCCCAATGCGGTTTTAAACTTTTCAAAACGAGTATCGGGAAAAAAGCCTTTGCTAAGGTAAAAACCAACAGCGTTCTTTTTGACTTGGAATTTTTGCTTCTGGCGCACCGGGCGGGGGCCAAAATTGCGGAGGTCCCGGCCGATTGGACCCATAATCCCGATACACGGATAAAATACAATCTTTCTAAGTCGCTGGCGATTTTTCGGGAGCTTCTCCGTATCCGCAGGCTTTACCACATTATCTTACCGGAACATATAACAACTAATGGTAAAACTAATAGAGAATGAAAAATATTTTTTCCCACCTTTTCTCTCTGGTTCTTCTCCTTGGTTTTGCCTTTCTGGTTAGTTATCTGATTTATGGCTGGGCGGGATATCCCCGCGGTTGGGATGCTAATGTCCACATTTTCCAACTTAAGTTAATCCAGCAGTTTTGGCCGCATATCTGGTGGTTACCGGTTTGGGCGGGGGGCATGGCATTTTTTACCTGGTATCCCGTCGTTTTTCCATACGCCGTAATGGCCTCCTTCGCTAATCTTTTTCATGTAAGTGCAGAATTTACCCTTAACTTTATGACGGTTTTTTCTGCCGGGATTCTGGCTTTCGGTTTGTATCTGATTATTAATCGCCTGACCGGTAAATTTCTGCTGCCGTTATTTCTGGCGATGTGCCTGGTTGCAACTCCGGCCTTGTGGGGATGGAGTTTTGAAAGCGGACTTTATGAACGTTTTTTTGCCCTAGCGCCCTTTTCCTTGGCGCTCTGGGCCTTTATCAGTTATTTACAAGAAAAGAATAACCGGCACAATTTTCTTTTTACCGTGTTTTTTATCGGTCTGACTTTTGCGATCCAAGGGCTAACGGGATTTGTTTTACTGCTGGTTTTGCTCTATTGGGGCCTGATCTATGATCGTAATTTGTGGGACGCTATCGGCAGTTTTGTCAAAGTAGCAATACCCGGTTTTCTCTTAAGCGCTTTTGAAATGTTACCGCCGGTAATACTGGGATTTCCCGGTTTCCCGTTTTCTGCTCCAGCAAAGCTAGCCCCGCAGGGAAACGTAGCATATTTAAGAGATCTTCTTTTCCTTATTCGACCCGGCAATCAGATTGTTGATCATTATAGTTTTCAGATTCCCTACCTCTGGACCTTACAGCCGGTCTTGGTTTCTGTTTTTTTGCTTAGTATGATCTTGTTGGCTTTTTGTTTTGTGCGGAGAAAGATTCCTCAGGATCTGTCGGGTAAGTTTATTCTAGGCATCTTAATGTTGGTTGGGGGATTAACGGTGTACACTATGGTGCTTTTTCCCTTTTTAGGTTTGATATATGGCGGGATTTGGCTTCCGAAATGGCTTTTACCCTTCCTAGCCTTTTTTGCTCTCATTTTGGCTGGCGTTATCAATGCCACAATTTTAGAAAGTAGGCGGTTGGTTCTTAATGTTATCTCCCTATTGGGAATGGGACTTTTATTGCTCTGGCTTTTTTTACAATTTCCGTTAAGCAGTCCCATGTCGCGCGCCCCGTTTGAACGGCCGCTATCTAGGAGTGAGCTTTTCCAGAATATGCAACTTCAAGATACACCGCGGTATCGCTTTGGAACTGGCGATTATGGGCGTCTTGCCGTTTGGTTTAATATTCTTTACCCGCACTTACCGCAAACCAGGGACTATTGCGCCAATTGCATCACTGACCCCAACGCATATTTCTATTTTCAGCAAACTATTTGGCACCAAAAGAATAACCTTAACGAGGCTCTTTTTTTACTTGATTGGTGGGCGGTGGATAAATTTTTAGTTTCCCAGACTGATGATTATCAGAAGTTTTCAGCAGAGAATATCCCCATTAAATCTTTGGGAGAAAACCGGGATTTTAAAGCTTTCGAATATTTAAAACCCGAACCCATTCTTTCCGTAGTTACCGTTCCTACGGCCCTCGTAATTACCGGCGGGCGAGCGCAGTTTGATATTATTTTTCGTGCTTTAGCGCGGGCTAATGTGAATTCTTCCAAGCTGTTACCTTTACAGGGCGGCACGAATTTATCCGGATATAATCTAGAAGAGTTGAAAAAGTTTAATCTCATTATTTTATATGAAGCGAAATTTAAGGATCAGATGGCGGAAAGTAAACTTATAGAACAATACCTTGCTGCTGGAGGCAATGTTTATATTGAGGGGAATCCTTGGGGAGATAGGCCTTTGCCGGTATTTCTTCCGGTGAAAAAACTGACGGCAGGAGAATTGAAAGGGGATTGGGGACTGAGCGCCCCTTTCGGGTCTACTACTTCAGGCGAAAGCCCCTGGAAGGTGCAACTCGGCAGCGATTTAGTGAAAAACAGCCGGATTCTTTTAACTAGCAAAGATCGGCCACTAGTTGTCGCAGGCAATTGGCAGCGAGGGAAAGTTGTCTGGTCAGGGATGAATTTGCCTTATTACCTCGACCAGCGGAAGAATCTTCAGGAAACTGAGTTATTGACGGATATATATTTGGCTTTAACTGGAGAGCCCGGCAGGGAGATTAATTATGAAGCCAGGTTCCCAAACCCGGAGAGCCGGGAGATCGAGATTAAGGCAGATAGCAGCCGGGGAGGCGGGGTATTATTGAGGGAGCTTACTAACGGTAATTGGGGGGCTTTGATAAATGGCCGAACTGCAAGGATTTACCGGGCGGGACCAGGTTTTATGTACGTTCCTTTGGCAAAAGCGCAGGCGGGCGATAAAATTACTTTTCAATACTCCTTAGGCCCTGTCGAAAAGTTGGGCTATTTGGTTTCGATAGCTACTTTTTTAGCTCTTCTTTTCTGGTTTCTCGGTAAACGTCAAATACACCTAAAGATGCACCCTCTAAAGGGGATCAGCCAATGGTGGGATAAAGAAGGCGAGTAATTTTAGTACCTTTCTCTTGACTCCTCGATATTACTATGTAATATCTAAATCGTGAAGAGAATTTTTGGTGCCTTAATTGCTCTCCTCCTGGCAGTACATTTTTTCTTTCCGGCAAATTCTTAGCCAATTGGGATTTAGTTTGGGGGTATTCCCCCGGGACTTTCAATATGACGGCAGATACGACAACTTTTACCAGGGGGAAAAGCACGCGCTTACCAAGCACAGATATAAATAACAACTCTTGGGCTAGTCAGCCAATTAATGTTACCCCAAATACAAATTATATTTTCGGAGTGTACCTTAAAACCTCCTACTTATATCCGGACGGGCAAGCGTTCTTCTGTGCACATAAAATGATAACCGGTTGGGTCTATCTCACATATATATTCAATTTCGGCAGCGATAATCAAATCGAGATTATGCCCCATCTTGAATGGGCTAACGGGGCGGTAGCTTTTGACGGATTGAATCTCTACCCTGCTGATAACCCAGGGGTAAATTTGATAAATGTTTTCGAAAACTTTAGTTTACAGCAGGGGATCGAAAACAGCTTGGGTTCAAAACTACAAAATGCCTTCGATTCTCTTACCGCAATTAATACCGATAACCGTCAAGACGCGATAAATAAACTTCAATCTTTTTATCCAAGTAGTAGAAGCCCAGAGAGGCAAGGAAATTACCGACGCTCAAGCTTCCATTCTGGTAGCGGCTGCAAACTAAATAATAGCCTCTCTTTCTCAATAGACGAAAAGCCTATATAATGCTTTTCGATATCGATTTTCTGCTTGAAAAAGTCTGCCGGGATATTTTGGGAATTGTTAAAAATCAAGAGGTACATCGGATTTTATGGCTAGAATAGCTATAACCAACTACGACTGGAACCTGCATTATCAAGCGGACCGGGATTATTGGTGGTCGCGGGGGCGTAGGGAATTGGTTGGGGAATTACTGGTTCGTTTCAGCGGAAGTTTACGGGGGAAAAAAATTCTGGATCTTGGCTGCGGTTCGGGGTTGCTGCTCGCGGAATTACAAAAAAAAGGCGCCGGAGGATTTGGTATCGATAAGTCCGCTCGGGCGGTTGCTGCTTGCCGGCAGCAAAAATTAAAAATCAAGAGGGGAGTGGCAAACCATTTGCCTTATTCTGATCGCTTTTTTGATGTTGTGATCGCCTTGGATTTATTAGAGCATATTAATAGCGAAGAGAAAGTACTGGACCAAATAAATAGAGTCTTAAAAAACGGGGGTTATTTTTTGGTTACTGTGCCGGCCTTTCCTTCGCTTTGGAGCAGCCGGGATAAAAGGCTGGGGCATTTCCGGCGCTACCGGCGGGAAGATTTGCAACGGCCATTGGAGGACAGGGGTTTTAAAATAAAAAAAAGCAGCTATTTTATTTCCTTCTTTTTTCCCTGGTGGCTTTTAAGAACAAGTTTGGAGCGCTTGGCAGGGGATAAGGCCCGGATTAAGACCGATTTGCTGTTAGTACCCGGCGTCTTGAATAGCGTTTTGCTGTGGATTTTGCGAACCGAAAATGAGCTATTAAAATATTTTGACTTGCCTTTTGGAGTTTCGCTATTGGTTCTGGTGCAAAAAAGATGAAGAGAAATTACGCTCGGTTCTGGCGCAATTATGCCCGGCAAACGGAAACGGGTCTGGGAGATCTCTATAAAAATATCAGCCGGGTAATAAGTCCCGCGGTTAAAGGCGAAGTTCTGGATGTCGGTTCTGCAGGGGTGGTTAATTATGATTTGGCCAGGGTAGATAGTCTGACTACCGTAGATTTATTTTCGGTCAGGATAAAGCTTCCAGTTAAACACCGACATTTGGTTTCCGACGTACGGTATTTATCGCTGCCTGCCGGCCGTTTTGACACCGTTCTGGCGCAGTTTCTATTTCACCATCTGGCGGAGAAAACGCTGGACGAGACTGACCGTTCAGTAATAGGGGGATTAGCGGAAATTAAAAGAGTTCTCAAGCCCGGAGGGGAAATTCTTGTCGTGGAATCCTTTTTGCCCCGATATCTGGAGATAGTCGAAGAAACCGGATATCCTTTGTTAATGGCAGCTTGTCGAATGATCAATTTTCCCCAGGTCCGGCAATACTCTCTGAGTAAATTCCTGAAACTGACTGAAGTAGCCGGCTTGAAATGCCGGGGAAGGAAAATACTAGACAAAGGGAGATTTGTCAGCCAATTTGGCCTGAAGATCCCGGCAGCCCTTTCTCCCGTGGAGGTTTATTTTTTAAACTTCGGTAAACCCCGACTTTATCGGGGTAAATAGCAAATAGCTAATAGCTTCAAACTCGAAGCCTTAGAAGCCCCGAGTCATTTGCTATTAGCTATAAGCTTAGTCGTTTCGGTTTACGCTCTCATGCTTTTGTAGCAATCGTTGCAATAGACCGGGCGGTCACCTCTCGGTTGAAAGGGGACCTGTGCCGGCTTGCCGCATTTGCTGCAAGTTACGTCAAACATCTGCCGGGGACCGGCATTGGCATAGCCTCCGCCGCGACTGTACCCGCCGCCATTACCTGTTTGCTGCTTTTTTAAAGCGCGGCAGGAAGGGCAACGAACCGGAGAGTTTTGAAAGCCTTTATCGGCGTAAAACTTTTGTTCGGAAGCGGTCCAGACGAAGCTGTTGCCGCAATCACGACAAGTTAACGTCTGATCGCTGAATTGGGAATTGTCATCCATTCGGAAATTTCACCTCCGCTCTTTTTTGATTAGTTCCTCGGGACTTCCAAATGGATGCTAGAAATGAAGCAAACCAAGGGACCCTGTAAACCGAAGACATTATATCTAATAAAGTTAATAAAATCAATAAAATAAATAAAGAGCGTATCGCGGTTAGCGTTTAGAAAGAAATAAGAATTAGAAAAGAATCTTATATACGCTATGCGCTTTTCACTTTTATGGAGCCGGTGTTACTGTCGGCGCTAGCTGTCTTAGCTCCCCGGAAGGGGAAGAGATCACGGCCGGGGGTTGGGTTTTCGCCTTAGGCAAATTACTGGGCGCGCCGCCGGGAGTAGCGACCTGTTCGGTGGGCGGAGCAGCGGGGGTCGGAGTTGGTGCCGGGGCGGCTGCGGCGGGTTTTTGTAAATCGGCCAATTCCCCCCGGACCTTTTGGCAGTCTGCCGTAGGCGCACCGGTGTTACAAATCAAACTGGTTATTGTGGTCAGCTCCTGAACCGCCAAATTATTATCATTGGCGAGTTTCGCCGCCTGGGCCAGGCTGTAATGGGCGGCGACATAATCCGGTTTGAGATTGACGGCGGCGGCAAAAGCCTGGGCTGCGCCCTGATAATTGCCCAAAGCAAAATATATGTTGCCTAATTCCAAACGCAATCGGGGGTTATTGGGATCGGCAACAATCGCCTGATTTAGGGAAGCAATGGCCCATTGGTCGGCGCCCTGGGCAAAATTAATCAGGTTACGGTAAATCGCTCCCAGATTTTCCCAGTTGGTGGAGCGGCGGGGATTTAAAGCTACGGCGTTGCGCCCTTCGCGGATCGCTTGCTGGACCAATTGAATAATGGTAGCTTTTTGCTGGTCGGTACCGCTGCTGGGGCTCGCTATTTGCCCCGCCAGGGAATCGGCCAGGGCCAGATTGGTTTGGGAATAGGCGACCCGGTAAGCGTCGTTCCAGGGATTAAGCTCCAAGGCTTTAATTTGGAGATTGTAAGTTTGGGTACCCTGGTTGTTTTGGGCCGCTTTGGCAGCTTGCGCAAAATAATAGTCGGCAAGATAAACCCGGCCGCCCGCGTAGATTAGGGCACCGGCCAGAGCCAAGAGGATGAGTGCGGCAAGGTAGGTGGCCGGGGCCGGAACTTTTGTAAGCCAGTCGTAATCTCCGGCAAAAGCGCCAGCCCCCCGGCTTTTATAGTAAACCGCGAGAGCTGCCAAAAGAACGAAGAGCATAAATAGGATAAGGGAGGGGGCGGGAAAGACGAGCATAAGTACCAGAACAAGAGAAAGAGAAGCGAGAAGGCCGGTTTCCTCCGGAGAAGCGGAGCCGCCCAAGGCGCGGATTTTGACCGCTCGGAAAACCTTTTGGACCAAAAGCAAAAAGGCGGCCAGACCGGCAATTCCCAGGCCGGTTAATAAAAACAAATAGTAATCGGCGGCGGCGCCGAAGCGCAAACTCCAAAAAGGCGTCATATTTAAATTAACCGGCCGGTAGGCGGAAAAAGCGTCCACGTAATTACCGGGTCCCATACCGAAGAAGGCTGTCAGAAGGCTTTGGCCGATGCTGCCGGTGGCAATTTTCCAACTGCTCTCGAGGTCCAGGAAAACCGGACGGTTAATAAACAGTTGGTAGAGGGTCGAGAGCAGGGCTACAGAGAGCAGGGCGAGGAGAACGGAATAATTGGCGACCGCAGCAGCGCTGTTATTTTTTCTGGCTTGATAAATAAGACCGAGAACCAGGGGAAGGAGAATCACCAGGAAGAAAGCCTGGGTAAAAAGGGTTCCTGTCAGAGAAAACGTCGGCAAAAAGAAGGGAAATTGGGTGGTTAAGCCGCTGATTGCCTGGTTTAAGGAAGGCGAGGGCAGCCGGCCGGCCAAGTATACGAAAAACTGGAGAATAGGAAAGACGGATACCAGGGCGGCCGCTGCTACCAGGGTTATTAACAGGCTGCGGACATCATCTTCTGTAGAGAAATTATTAGCAATTAAGAAGAAGAGGAGGAAAAGGGTTAGCGCCGGAACTGCCTGGGTTGTCAGGTCAAGCAATCTATTTGGTGTTAGCAGATTAGAGATAAGAGTGACAAGAGTCAGAAGAACGATTGGCAGATCAAAGATTGACCTGCTAAGAGAAAAGCGGCGGGTTATCAGAGCGCGTAAAACATATATTGCAGACAAAAGTGAAACAGAAACGGTTAAAAAGAGCTGCTTATTCATCTCAAACCAATCGCTGGTTACCGGAGCCATAACCAGAGGCAGGAGGAAAACGACGGCCAGTAGGCCGAAGCGCAAAACCTTGTCTAAAACGGTGTTTACTTTCTCCTGGCTGATAGTAATAGTTGGTTCGTCCATTTTTTTAGTGTAACGCGTTTAGCGGATAGCGTAAAGAAAGTTTCCTTCCTTTCGCGGTCTATACGCTATACGCTTTCCGCTATCCGCTTATTTTATTTGTATTCCTTCTATTTTATATAAATTTTTAACCTTCAAATTATCGTCGGGGAGGGAAATAAGGTAACTTCCGCCGGAAGGGGTGATCGCTTCCTGGGGAACGACAATGGCTGTTAGGCCGCCGGCCTTGCTGTCAGTTACCGTCGCCTGAGAAACCCCGGGAGTGTTAAAGTCGCCTTTACCCAGTAAAAAACCGAGGAGCAGGCCAATGATTAAGAATATATAGGGACTGGCAGTCAAGGGCAAGGGGCTAGCAGAGTAAGTAGGCGAAAATGTTTTTTTTAGCCGCTCGTCGCTAGCCCCCAGACGCTTCGTTATATCCGCGTAACTAAGTCCTTGTTTTTTGAGGGTTTCGATTTTCTCGAGAGTTCCTAAAGTTTCGTCAGTATAATGTCCTTCTAGCCCGCCCTGGGCGGATTTGCGCCGGATAGCAGGGGGGAGCAGGCCGATTTCCGTTAAATAAGCCAAATGGGTTCGGGGATTGCCGGGGCCGAAGTCGATGCCGCGCAATTTTGCTAATTCGATGAGTTCGCTGATCGCAAGTAACTTACCCATTAGCCTGATTTTCTTATCAAGAGAAATTACTATACTCTAAATTAGAAGGAAATTAAACGGTTGTCAAGAGGGAGAATATAATGTGCAAGGGCATTTTGCACTTTTCTTCTAAGGAATATGATTCGGGCATATGTCAAAACTTATGCCGGAATCCAAACAATTCGTCAGATATCAGTGGATCCGTCCCATTCTGGCTTGTTAACTGGCAGGGACTACGAAGTGACAGGTCTCCGGTAAAATAGACAAAGATTCAAGTAATTAACGAATCTTTAGAAGGAGACCAATACACCAATGTTGCCTCAGAAGTTAAGGCAGAAATTCTGGCAAAAGTTAAATCCGGAACACCGGTCATCGTTCTTGCCAAACAGTATGGGGTTTCCTACCGGTCAATTTATGCCTGGCTTAAAGGTAAAGCTCTGGGAACTGTTTCTCTTTTGGAATATAACCGGGTAAAAAAGGAAAACGAGCAGCTTAAACAAATTATCGGGGTTTTAAGCCTTGAGGTAGAGAAAACAAAAAAAAGAACGGCCGTTAAGGAGCTAAACCTGGAAAAGGTCGCCGGAATCAGCCGATCGTTAGTCGCTTCAGTTTTAGGTCTGTCCCGGGCTGGTTTGTACCGGCAGGATAACAAGATCCTTGACCGGGACGAGATTCTTCGGGAAAAGATTCTCCAGGTCCTTTCCGCTAATCCCAGCTATGGACATCGTCGAATCGCTCTTGCTTTAGGCGTGGGAAAGCGGTCTGTCCGTCGGGTGATGAAAAAGTTCGGGGTTAAACCATACAAAAGACTGGCTCGATGGAGGAAACGCCGGGACGAAAGACGGCCGCCGGAAAAGTTTGCCAATCTGATCAAAAATAGTTGGCCGATAAGACCGGGGCTGGTGTATGTTTCGGACTTTACCTACTCAAAATATAAAGATAAGTATCGGTACCTGGCCACTTTAATGGATCTGTTTACCTGGGAAATTATCGGTTGGGACATAGCAGCAAAGCACACCACAGAGCCAGTTGGTAACGCTTTAATCGACGCGGCGATAAATACAGGCCATTCTCCCCAGATTATCCACTCCGATCAGGGAGCAGAATACGCCAGCCGGGGGTACCTAAAACTAGCCGGGTCTCTAGGTATTCAAATCTCCATGAGTAAAAAGAGTTCTCCCTGGGAAAACGGTTACCAGGAATCTTTCTTTAATAATTTCAAAACTGATTTAGGCTTGGAATTTGACCGGTTTAACTCTGTTGGAGAACTCATTGAGGCCATTCACCAAACGATAAATTACTACAACCAGGAAAGATTCACCGCTCTCTAAAAACTTCCCCAGCCAAGTTCCGGCGAAGTTACGGACAAAGACAACTTGAATGTTTGTCTAGCAAACCGGGTACTTGACAGTAGCAAATAGCAAATAGCAAACCACGATAAAATCGGAGTGAATAGATGAAAAAATATCAGTTTGTTCATGGTGCACCGGTTAATGGTCCAAACCTGATTGCCGATGCTTGGTTGTAATCCAGTTTCACTTGAACCGAAGTCAGGGCATAGTTCCAGATTTTGACTTCATCTATTTGGCCCGTATAGTAGATGGAATTTTGAATCCCAAACTTAATAGCTGAAGCGGAAAGAGAAGTAGCGGAAGTTACCAGGATATGGTTCCAGGAACCGGCGGTTACTGTCCCGTTCAGTTTCCCGTTGACATAGACGGATGGGGAGGAGAAACCGGTAGCGCTAACGGTGCCATTTGCGTCGGAAGTAATATAGACCCCGGGATTTAACTGCAGATAAGACTGGGCGGCGGTAGTAGCTTTTGCCCAGAAAGAAACGGCATAGACATTATTGATAGGTGCCGCGACTGTAGCAAGCGTAGCCGAACCATCAAAATATCCCGAAGCCCCGTATTTTCCCGTTGCTCCCTTATTCCAGAAGGTCGTACCGGTTCCGTCGGTACAGGTTCCGACTCCGGCCGAGCCGGGGGTAATAGTGGCCGAATTGGTAGCCGAAGCGCTGTCGTGCAGAGTCGTTCCCGTACATTCGTTAAATTTCCAATACCCAACCGGCCCGCCGCGGTTATAGTCCCAGGCAATCTGGGCGGGAGTCCGGGCGTAGTTAAAAATTGTGACCTGGTCAATCTTGCCGTCAAAGGTGCTAGCTGAAGTACTATCATTACCGATGTAAAAATTTGATGAATCGTCAGGTGCTCTGACGCGGTTGCCATCGGTGCTTGTAGCATAAGATGTCTCAAAACCATTGACATATATATGGACATTGGAAACCGTCACGTCGTACATCCCATGAGGGTTAGCCCAAGTGACAACAACATGGTTCCAGGCATTAAGAGTTAAAACATCATTAATTGTGGTTCGGATCATATCTGTATTCGGAGAACCATCGTAAGCGTTTACTCTAAAAGTTAGAGCATTTGTTCCGGCCATCTGGAAAAGCCATCCGGAAGATGGTGTCGGCCCAACATTTTTAGCCATAATTACTCCAGCGTTATTTTTCCCCATACTGCGTGGGTAGATCCACGCTTCGATAGTCATACCCCCAGAGGGTAAATTATCGATAATCGTCCCTGAGCCAGCATTTATTGTGCTTGTACTACCATCAAACATGAACCCCTTGCCTATTTTCCCCTGTGTCCAGTAACCGTTCCCCGGTGTAATTGTCCCCGTATTATTGTTGCCGGTTGAATCATTAACGGTTGTTCCCGAACCTTCCTCAAATTTCCATTGGGCAATTGGATTACCAGAGTAATTTCCCGGTAAAGAATTTTCTCCGCCATTGCCAACCGTCATTAAAGAAAAATTATCTAAGTTATTTCCAGAGTAGGTATTAAATAAGCCGTACCGGGTATTATTAATTATTTGAGAATCGGAAATTGTGGCTGTTCCAATATATTTGTTGTTGTAATAGACAGTATAGTTGGTACCGGATTTAATGACCTCGAGCGGCGATCCAGCTTGATAGAGTGAATGGTTGATAGTGTTATTATTACCGTTAAGAGGTAAAGGGTAGGCGTTCCAAACGGTTGTGTAAATACCATTGATTACCTTTTCCAAGTTTACATTAATAGTGTTATCAGCATTTGAGGATAAGTAAACAAGGACGTAGTTTTGAGGATTACTTACAGAATCTAAATTTAGAACCAGACCTACCTCGCTGCTGCGATTACTTAACGTTACATTAGCGCTGGCATCGACATCCGTATTTGATGCAGACACACTGGTCATTAGCTCTGAAGTTACCAGCGGTTGGAGAGTCAAATCATCAAAGTACTTTTTTGAGCTATCGTTAGAATCGATTTGGAATGTTCGAGTAGTACCTGTAGCTCGGGCAATGGCTGGAACACTGTCTACGCCCACAACGTCTTTAAACCGATACCAGCTAGTTATAGTAGGCCAACATTGAGAATAAAACCCATACTGCGGCTGGACGCCACTGCCAGTCTCAAGGAGTAAAGATTGTCCCGCTAAATCCGATTTAGCCCATCCCCAAAACTGATACCAAATACCGACTGTTTGAGTAGCAGTAAGTTTGGCACAGTAATTACTAGTTCCTCTCACTACCCCTAAGGATTGAGTCCCGGAACCAGTTCTATCAGCTTCCGCAGTTAAGGTACATCCGTTTAATGCTGTCCAACCGGTGGGGGGGTTGCCGGATTCCATATTACCGTTGGGGAAAATATCCGTTCCTAAGGTTGGCGTGTTTATGGCTCCATTAGAAGAGACTGTCCAAGTAGAGCCGGAAGAGCTCCAGGCTAGGGGAGTAAGGGGTTTGCCGTTGGGGTCTGTGCTTTCTGTTTGGCCGATAGCTCCGTCACTTCTGGTAAAAGAATCATAGGCAAGATAATTTCCCTCGGTTGTATTTGCCCCCAACACCATCGCTGCCCCGTGGTTGTATTCCGTCTTAACCCCATCTGAATTTAACGCTCCTGTATAGATTTTAAGTTCATCAATCATCCCGTTAAAAAGTCTGGCGGCGGTACTGTCGGATGAGGCGCCGGCTCGCATGTTGGCCGTCGTGGCATAGATAGAGGCGGGAACCGTGCCGGTAAAGGTCAGAGCTTTTTGAACGCCGTTGATATAAAGCTTTAAGACGTTGCTGTTGCCGTCTAAATACCGGGAAGCGTCGTAGGTGACGACAATATGGGTCCATTGGCCGGCAGTTAGCGCCCCGGTTGGTGAAGTGGCAGTCGCTTGGGTGGTGTTGCCGTCATTGGACCACTCCAGAAGGATAGCCGAGGAATCGGAAGACCCCGTCTCAATCCCGAAGGACCGTTTGCCGGCGGCGGCACTATTTTGGTATTTGCAGAGTAAACATCGCTGCGTCCCTAATGCATTAGGCTTCACCCAGAGTGAGGCGGACATGGTGCCGGTATTTTCGAGGTATGTCATATCACCGAAATCAACATAATTGTTGGTGCCGTTAAAGGCTAACGCTTTACCGTATTTGCCTGTCTGTTGCCAGCCGGAAACTCCGGTAGCCGGAGAGGCCATATTGGTTAAAGTCCCGTTAGTATTTTGAGTGCCGGAGGAGTGGGCGGTTATTCCCTGGCCTTCATCAAATTTCCAATAGTCAGCAGGAGTCCTGATTCCGACGGCTGTGGAGCTGATTACCGCGGCCCGGCCTTGCATATCCTCAAGGATCTGGTCAGGAGTGCGGGCGTAGTTATAGATTTTAACGTCGTCAATGGAACCATTAAATCCGTAACCTGGTCCGGAGTAAACGCTACTATTCCCAATAGCTAAGGGGGTATTATTAACATCCATGATTCCCGTTGGGGAATCGTTGGCAACCAATACACCGTTTAAAAACATTTTCCGGCTCACTCCATCATAAGTACAAGTAATATGGGTCCAGGTATTAAGAGATATAGCACTTGGGGCACTTAATTCAGTTGGTGTTAGACCAGACATATAACATCTAAAGATATTGTTAGAACTGGACGAATCTAAAGAATAACCATTTGAGCCATATTTTTTAATTATCGTATTTCGGTTTGAAGGGACAGCTTTTGGATTTGCCCAAGCTTCAAAAGTTAGAGCAGTCGTAAAATCAAACGGGCTATTAGTGTTAGCTGTTATTGAAACTTGATCATCTACGCCATTAAAACTTCCCGCTTTGCCGAATTTGCCATTTATCCAGTGATTTCCGGTTCCGGCCCAGGTTCCGGTGTTGCCGTTGCCGGAAGAATCGGAAACAGTTACTCCTGATCCTTCATCAAACTTCCACCAACCCACAGGCCCCGGGGCGAAGTTGTAGAGTTGCCGGACCTCGGCGGGGGAAAGGGCACGGTTATAGATACGGAGTTCGTCAAGAGATGTTTTTACACCTACACCCTGCCCAGGATAATAACCAATATTAGTTTGGTCATAAGCATTTGGATTAGCTGCTATTATATGGTTTCCCGCTGATTGAGGTGTGTTACTTACGGCATTTATATATATTGCCACCTGTTTATTGAGAGCAACTGTGGTGCAGACATGCGACCATATGTTCAGGGGTACGGCAGAACCTGACGTAAAGCGATAATTGGTTCCATCGTACGCGAGAAGTTGTATGGTCCCATTCCAACTTAATCGAAGCAATAAAGAGTAATAAGGGGATACGCTTCCATTGTTCCACGAAAGTAGAAATGCTTGATCTGGGTAACTTTTTGGGTTTATCCACATGCAAATTGAAAAATCATTAGCATAGGTAGAATATTTCACATTAGGTAATAAAACACCATCATCCACCCCGTCAAAAACCCCGCCGTTGCCAAATTTGCCTGCTCCGGGGTAGGCTTTGCCTCCGGTCGCTCCCTGGGCCGTGCCGTCGTTGCCGTTGCCGGAGGAGTCTTTAACTTCGTTTAGCTGCCCGCTCCAGGTAGCCTCGTCCATCTTCCAGTAACCGACTAAACCCTTGTTTAAGGGGTCGGCGGAGGTTTGTCCGATCTTGGTCGCTCCCCGGTTGTAGTCGTTTTTAACCTGGTCGGCACTTCTGGCGTAGTTGTAAAACTTCACTTCGTCCAGAAATCCCTTAAAGAAGGTGACGGAATCGATAGTTCCCAAAGTAAGGGCGGTAGGGGTAATAGAAGAAGACTGGGTAATCTCGATATGGTTCCATTGGTTGGCGGTCAAAGTAGTTCCGATCTTGCCGTTAACGTAGTAAGTGGGGGAGTTCAGGCCGGTTGACTGTAAGGTCGACCCGCTGAGGGAAACGTTAGCGGAACCGGAAAAGGAGATTAAAGGAATTGTCCCGGAAGAGGAAGCCGGTTTGGCCCACAAGGAGAGGGATTGGATGGCAGAAGGAGTCGAGTTGTTGAGACCCGCATAGGCGTTACTGCCTTCAAAGTAGAGACAGTCTCCGGAAACGCACATATCCGGTGTTTGCCAGGCGGGAAGGTTAACCGTCCCGGAAAGGGTGGCGGTATAAGAGGAGTTAGCCAAATTAGACCCGTTAGTCTCAATATTGGGTGCCGAGTTGTTTAGAGTCGTTCCAGTTCCTTCGTCCATTTTATAGTAGACGACCGGGTCTTCGGCGTTGGCAAAGCGGTTAACCGGGGCCGCTTCGGAGTGACTACCAAGACCGGTATAGTAGAGTTGGGAAACCTGGGTGGCAGTGAGAACACGATCAAAGATACGAAGGTCGGACATGGTTTTACTCAAAACCACCGAATTATCAAATCCGTGAAAAGCAATCCTATTGCCGAATACGCCAGTTGAAGTATAGGTCGTAGAGCAATCTAAGGTGCAGGTCAGTGCAGAGCCATTGAAATAGATCCGTGGAGTTGATCCATTTGTATATATTAATACAAGATGGTTCCAGGAATTTGCAGCCCAAGTAGCACTGAATTGCATCCAAGAAAAGGAAAGTCCTTGTATGCCTATTCTGTTGGCATTTGCACCGGTATTAAGTTGAATTTCGAACCAGTTATCGTTACCCTGAGCTAAAAATACCTTATCAATAATTTCACTTGAAGAAGCATAAGTTGGCTTTATCCAAAAGCTAACTGTGCCAACGGTATCTTTGATATTACTTGTCGAGGAATATTCCAGGGTAGCCATTGTTCTCGTGCTTGTGGAATTGTTGGCCGTTCCGGTCCAGGCATACCCTGTTCCTAAACTCCCGTCGGCATACGTTGTCGCGTAGGCTTTTTCTTCCAGCTGGACGCCGTCGATGTAGATAGTTTTTGAGCCCTCGATCTCCAAGCCATAATTGCCGGCGGCATTGACGCCGGCGGCAGAATAAGTTAGTCTCCACCAGCCGCCTCCGGCGTCGGCATAGGTTGTGGTAACGGCCGTGTCGTTGAAAATCAATTCAGCGATACTGGAGGAAACGGTTCCGCCCACGTTTCCTGTGGTGCCGTCATAAACATAAGCGGAAAAAGTCTGGGTGTTGGTGTCGCCGGGATTGATGGAGGTGGTGTAATTTATGCCAGCACCTGAAGGGGCCACGATCTTAACAGATTGTGATCCGAATTTGTAGTAAGGGTAGGTTGTATTTACTGCCGTTTCACCGGAAGAAGTAGATAGCGCTTTCGAGACGATATCATAATTCGACCCGTTGGTCTGAGACCACATAACCGCAATAGTATTGTTGGTAACTTGGGAGTTACCGCTCAGAGCAATTCGTGTTTGAGTTGATGATTCCAGCGCCGACCAGGTACTCCAGGTATTTGATCCCGAAGACCAGCGGGAATAACGAACGGTGTTGGCCGAGTCTGAGTCGATGGCGAAGAGCCAAACGTCAGTTCCGTCCGTCGCCATAAAAAGGCCAGCGCCAGCTTTGGTATTTTGAGCCGGAATCGAAGCCCCGTCAGACCAGGAGCTACCGTTATAGCGGCGGTGGGAAAAGGTGTTGGCCCCGGTCCGGACAACCACGTGAACATCGGTAGCGGTTCGGGCAACTGCCGACCAATCATGGGTATCCTGGGCGACAGAAAGATCTCCAAATAAAATATTTCCTGGGGTTGTCCAACTTCCGGTATATTTATAAGAAACAATATTCGTGAAAGTGCTAGAGCTTTGACCATTATCAAAAAGGTGAATCAAGTTGCCTGAGCCCAGGGAAGCTAAAAATCGACTATGAATAAAATAATTTACTCCGGTTAAGCTAGTTTTAGCGTTAAACCCGGCAGTCCAGGAAGAACCGGCGTCGGCATTTGTTGATCGGGCAATGTAGGCATTTCCGGTATTGCTGCCTGCGCAGTTACTTTCGTTTTCGCACCAGAAATCAGTTGCGTCCCAGATATAGTTATTACTATCAAAAATAGTGGCCGGACCGTCAGGTACCACATAACTTCCCCAGCTTCCAGGGTTAGTCAGTGAAAGTTGAGATTCAGTTCCCCAGGTTAAAGTTGGGCCGCTGATTGTGCCGCGGACATGATAGTGTTGAACATTCCCGTTGGCGAGCCGATAGGAGGTTCCAACCTGAATAACATCGGTGTTGTTGATATTTTTATAGGCGACGGAAAAATCCCGATTATCTGCATCACTGTTGTTAACCAAAGTCAAAGTCGTGCCTGAATTCCAGTTAATCAAGTCCGTAGAATACCTGCTTTTCAGTTGATTAAGACTGGCCGAATCAATATAGAAAAACCACCATTGGGCAGAATTGGTGGCATAAATTAAATGGTTTTGAAAACCCAAGCCCGTGGAATCGGCAATTGTTCCGGCAGAGGCAATCGTGGACGAGGAAGTAGACCAATTGGTATCAAAGGCGGAGTTTTCAAAAGAAGGGTTGGTAATTTTGTTGGTCGTGCCTTCTTCGATAAAGACGCCCTGGTGGGAAGCATAGCTTTGGGAATTGGCCAGACCGTTATCCTTTGTTCCGTCAACGCCAACTAAACCGGAAATGTAAACACAGGGAGTAACTACCCAGCCACCGTTATAACAAGTGCCGTTATTACCGTTACCAGAATCATCATAAGCTGTATTTGCTGACCGAGGATCATTACCATTTTCGTCAAAATGATAAAGCCCAACAATTGAAGAATTACGAACCAACGGAGTCCCCTTTTTAGAAGAATTATATGCAGATATAATTTCAGTTGATGAAAGAGCTCTATTATAAATCGCCGTTTCAGCAATTAGACCGTTCCATCCATGACCACAAAAGTCATTACCAATTTGGGCGGTAGGACCAAAAGCAGTTAAGTCGGAGTATGAAACGGTACCGACCTGGGACCCATCGACATATGCGAAAGCGGTGCCATTATTCCAAGTTAGAGAAATCTGGTGCCATGTATTAGTATCAAAAGCCCAGGAGGTGGTCATCATATTACCTCCTCCTAATATTACTTTGAGCACGTTGTCCGTATCCTTATACACATAAATTCTGTTTGAACTAGAACTAGTATGGCCAAATAATCCCCTTAATATAGCTTCATTGTTTGCTCGATTGTTGACCCAAATTGTAAGCGTTCCGGTATTAGCATTAAATCCGGTTGTTCTTATACCAATAGCTATTAAACTAGTACTAAAATTTACCGCACTCTTTCCTCCACTGTATCTGATCGCCCCGGTGGCGGTGGTCGGGGTACCGGAGCCGGAGGCAAGAGCCTGGGTTGTGCCGTTGAAGGGGGCGACAAAACTGGCCGCACCGGGCGTTGTGTCGTAAGCTGAAAGGGCTGGTCCTACTTCACCGTTGGTCCCGTTAGGGGAAACCGCGTTGTGGTTGGAGTAGTAGATATAATAGTTAGCGTCACTGCTTCCGTTGGTTATCGCCGCCTGTAAAGGAAAAGAAACAATTGTGGAGGAAGAGTTGGAACAGTCGCTTGCTCCGGAAGCCAGGGCGAGAGAACGGGAAAGTTCTACCGCCTGGGTAGAAGAGGGCTGGTAGACTACCCTTAAATCATCACAGTTTCTTTGTAAATCATTAGGTATATTGCTAAGACCCCTGGTATCAATGTTTACCTGGTAGGTAGTATTCGGATTTAAAGTCTGGCCGCTGTTGTTTACCAGGGTAATTTGTTTGCGTTTACCCCAATCGCTCATATGGCTTGGCCAGGGGACAGCCTTGACCGGGGAAGCTAACTTGGTCCAATAAATAAAAACTCCCAAGCCTACCAAAAGCAGGGCTAACCCGACCTTTAGATAATTTGAAATTTTTGATTTGTCCTTCGACAGGCTCAAGATAACCTTGAGTTTATCGAATGGGTTGAAATTTTTAATCAACTTAAAATACGTCGATTTCATAATTATTTAATTTTGCTGACTTTTTTTCTTATATGCAACCCTTTTCTTAAAAAGATTTTTCCGCAAGCCACCGGGTTTGCTAAATTCTTCCTCCGTCCGGCTGAGTTTTTGGTCGAGGAGCTGGTTAGTTTGGTTAATAAGACAAACCGTCGTGTTTTCCGCTTTCCCGGGAGAACGAAGACAAGTTATATAATCGCTGTAATCTTTATAAATTTTATCAATGTAGACCTTGGCGAATTCGACGGTAAAATCGTGGATTACTCCCGATTGAACATAAAACGACAGGCTTTTATAACCCGAATGATCTTTATAATCGGTATTGTTCTTATCCATATAGTCTAGGGGTTTCCGGTATCCGGTCCGAATCTGATCGCCGAATTTTGGTTGTAATCCAACTTGATTTGCGTAGTAGTTAACGGGTAATTGAAAATCTTTACTTCATCCAGTTGCCCGGTATAGTAGGTTGAATTTTGCTGGCCGAATTTTATGGAATCGGCGGAAAGGGAAGTGGCGGAAGTTACCAGGATATGGTTCCAGGAACCGGCGGTTACTGTCCCGTTCAGTTTCCCGTTAACGTAAACGGAAGGGGAGGCAAAGCCGGTAGCGGTAACGGTACCGTTAGCGTCGGAAGTAACGTAAACCCCGGAGCTAAGTTGCAGGTAAGACTGGGCTGCCGTAGAAGGTTTGGCCCAGAAAGAAAGGGCATATACGTTATTAATCGGAGCGGCGACCGTTGCCACATCGTCGGTTCCCCCGAAATATCCCGACGCTCCGTATTTTCCCGATCTCCCCTTATTCCAGAAGGTGGTATTCGTCCCGTCATCGCAGGTACCCGCTGTTGCCCCGGTTAAAGTTGCGGAGTTGGTCGCCGTTCCTTCGTCGTGGATTGTTGTTCCGGAGCACTCGTCGAAGTGCCAAACACCGGCCGGCTTGCCCCGGTTATAGTCCCAGGCAATCTGGGCGGGGGTGCGGGCGTAGTTAAAGATTTTGACGTCGTCAATGGAACCATTATAGAAAGCGTAATAATCATATTGACCAATTCTGGATGTCCCGGCTCCAACTATTACTGATGGCACCGTACCATTTGTTCCTTGCAATATTCCATTTACAAACAGCTTTAGCCCACTGGAATCCCAAGTAGCAGATAAATAATACCAAGTGTTAGATTGAGGGATCGTTGTTGAATAAGCATGGCGTGAGCCTTGCTGAAAATCCACCTTGTAGAGACCTGCCGTATAATTTGAAAAAACAATGAGCCCATTAGGCCCCGACCCTGAAAGATCAAAAAAGGTTTGGTTTCGACCCACTGTCGACATTTTTACCCAACCTTCAATTGTGCCGTCATTAGTAATATTTTGGATATCGCTAGACCGGGTAAATTGTACGTAATCATTACTTCCGTTAAACACCCCTCCCTTACCCTGTTTCCCGGTACCCCAATGAGTCCCGCTGCCATACCACGTCCCCGTATTCCCGTTTCCCGACGAATCGTTGACCGTCCCGCCTTGCCCTTCCTCAAAATTCCACTCTCCGACCGGCGGGGCGCAGGGATCGGAGGAGCCGGGGACACAATAAACAGCGCTCGCGCTGTTAGACGCAACAGACCCACCAGACAAGCCAGACGTGTCAGACAGGGAACCAAAGGCTAAGGCGCCCCCGTGATTATACTCCGCCAGCACTTCGTCGGAAGTGAGGGCGTAGTTGTAGATTTTGACGTCGTCAATAAGACCATTATATTGATAGTTACCGGTATTCGGATCTCGGCCAATTTGTAGATTATAGACTGTCGAGACTGCATCAATAGTTTGTGCTACTGGCGTGGCGGCTACTTTACTGTCAATATACAAGTTTAAAAAGGAACCATCCCAAGTAAAAACAACATGGTGCCATTTGTGGTCAGCATAATTTTTATTGGTAGAGTGAATTTGGTTATAGAAGCTACCATTGGCTATTTCGCCAATTATATCTCCATTGCCCCACGAAGCTAGACAATATCCGTTTGTGTCAGTGTCCCAATTATCTTTGCAGACAAAGGCCGGACTATTATTGAGATTATCGGAAATATTTAACCAAACGGAAACAGTACCAGTATGAGTTAATTGGAGACTAGTTTGGTTACCTATATTGACAAAATTGCTGCTTCCGTTAAACTGCAATGCCTTCCCAAATTTCCCGTTCTGGTTCCAGACGGCGCCGGTTATGGTGCCGTCATTTCCGTGGCCGCTGGCGTCATGGGTGACAGTGCCGTAACCTTCGTCGAAAGCCCAATGGCCCATCTCTACCGAGCTTCCGGCCTGAACTCCAGCAAAAGAAACCGATCCCGCCCGCCCGGCCATATCCTCGGCAATCTGGTCAGGAGTGCGGGCGTAGTTATAGATTTTAACGTCGTCAATGGAACCATTAAATCCGTAACCTGGTCCGGAGTAAACGCTACTATTCCCAATAGCTAAGGGGGTATTATTAACATCCATGATTCCCGTTGGGGAATCGTTGGCAACCAATACACCGTTTAAAAACATTTTCCGGCTCACTCCATCATAAGTACAAGTAATATGGGTCCAGGTATTAAGAGATATAGCACTTGGGGCACTTAATTCAGTTGGTGTTAGACCAGACATATAACATCTAAAGATATTGTTAGAACTGGACGAATCTAAAGAATAACCATTTGAGCCATATTTTTTAATTATCGTATTTCGGTTTGAAGGGACAGCTTTTGGATTTGCCCAAGCTTCAAAAGTTAGAGCAGTCGTAAAATCAAACGGGCTATTAGTGTTAGCTGTTATTGAAACTTGATCATCTACGCCATTAAAACTTCCCGCTTTGCCGAATTTGCCATTTATCCAGTGATTTCCGGTTCCGGCCCAGGTTCCGGTGTTGCCGTTGCCGGAAGAATCGGAAACAGTTACTCCTGATCCTTCATCAAACTTCCACCAACCCACAGGCCCCGGGGCGAAGTTGTAGAGTTGCCGGACCTCGGCGGGGGAAAGGGCACGGTTATAGATACGGAGTTCGTCAAGAGATGTTTTTACACCTACACCCTGCCCAGGATAATAACCAATATTAGTTTGGTCATAAGCATTTGGATTAGCTGCTATTATATGGTTTCCCGCTGATTGAGGTGTGTTACTTACGGCATTTATATATATTGCCACCTGTTTATTGAGAGCAACTGTGGTGCAGACATGCGACCATATGTTCAGGGGTACGGCAGAACCTGACGTAAAGCGATAATTGGTTCCATCGTACGCGAGAAGTTGTATGGTCCCATTCCAACTTAATCGAAGCAATAAAGAGTAATAAGGGGATACGCTTCCATTGTTCCACGAAAGTAGAAATGCTTGATCTGGGTAACTTTTTGGGTTTATCCACATGCAAATTGAAAAATCATTAGCATAGGTAGAATATTTCACATTAGGTAATAAAACACCATCATCCACCCCGTCAAAAACCCCGCCGTTGCCAAATTTGCCTGCTCCGGGGTAGGCTTTGCCTCCGGTCGCTCCCTGGGCCGTGCCGTCGTTGCCGTTGCCGGAGGAGTCTTTAACTTCGTTTAGCTGCCCGCTCCAGGTAGCCTCGTCCATCTTCCAGTAACCGACTAAACCCTTGTTTAAGGGGTCGGCGGAGGTTTGTCCGATCTTGGTCGCTCCCCGGTTGTAGTCGTTTTTAACCTGGTCGGCACTTCTGGCGTAGTTGTAAAACTTCACTTCGTCCAGAAATCCCTTAAAGAAGGTGACGGAATCGATAGTTCCCAAAGTAAGGGCGGTAGGGGTAATAGAAGAAGACTGGGTAATCTCGATATGGTTCCATTGGTTGGCGGTCAAAGTAGTTCCGATCTTGCCGTTAACGTAGTAAGTGGGGGAGTTCAGGCCGGTTGACTGTAAGGTCGACCCGCTGAGGGAAACGTTAGCGGAACCGGAAAAGGAGATTAAAGGAATTGTCCCGGAAGAGGAAGCCGGTTTGGCCCACAAGGAGAGGGATTGGATGGCAGAAGGAGTCGAGTTGTTGAGACCCGCATAGGCGTTACTGCCTTCAAAGTAGAGACAGTCTCCGGAAACGCACATATCCGGTGTTTGCCAGGCGGGAAGGTTAACCGTCCCGGAAAGGGTGGCGGTATAAGAGGAGTTAGCCAAATTAGACCCGTTAGTCTCAATATTGGGTGCCGAGTTGTTTAGAGTCGTTCCAGTTCCTTCGTCCATTTTATAGTAGACGACCGGGTCTTCGGCGTTGGCAAAGCGGTTAACCGGGGCCGCTTCGGAGTGACTACCAAGACCGGTATAGTAGAGTTGGGAAACCTGGGTGGCAGTGAGAACACGATCAAAGATACGAAGGTCGGACATGGTTTTACTCAAAACCACCGAATTATCAAATCCGTGAAAAGCAATCCTATTGCCGAATACGCCAGTTGAAGTATAGGTCGTAGAGCAATCTAAGGTGCAGGTCAGTGCAGAGCCATTGAAATAGATCCGTGGAGTTGATCCATTTGTATATATTAATACAAGATGGTTCCAGGAATTTGCAGCCCAAGTAGCACTGAATTGCATCCAAGAAAAGGAAAGTCCTTGTATGCCTATTCTGTTGGCATTTGCACCGGTATTAAGTTGAATTTCGAACCAGTTATCGTTACCCTGAGCTAAAAATACCTTATCAATAATTTCACTTGAAGAAGCATAAGTTGGCTTTATCCAAAAGCTAACTGTGCCAACGGTATCTTTGATATTACTTGTCGAGGAATATTCCAGGGTAGCCATTGTTCTCGTGCTTGTGGAATTGTTGGCCGTTCCGGTCCAGGCATACCCTGTTCCTAAACTCCCGTCGGCATACGTTGTCGCGTAGGCTTTTTCTTCCAGCTGGACGCCGTCGATGTAGATAGTTTTTGAGCCCTCGATCTCCAAGCCATAATTGCCGGCGGCATTGACGCCGGCGGCAGAATAAGTTAGTCTCCACCAGCCGCCTCCGGCGTCGGCATAGGTTGTGGTAACGGCCGTGTCGTTGAAAATCAATTCAGCGATACTGGAGGAAACGGTTCCGCCCACGTTTCCTGTGGTGCCGTCATAAACATAAGCGGAAAAAGTCTGGGTGTTGGTGTCGCCGGGATTGATGGAGGTGGTGTAATTTATGCCAGCACCTGAAGGGGCCACGATCTTAACAGATTGTGATCCGAATTTGTAGTAAGGGTAGGTTGTATTTACTGCCGTTTCACCGGAAGAAGTAGATAGCGCTTTCGAGACGATATCATAATTCGACCCGTTGGTCTGAGACCACATAACCGCAATAGTATTGTTGGTAACTTGGGAGTTACCGCTCAGAGCAATTCGTGTTTGAGTTGATGATTCCAGCGCCGACCAGGTACTCCAGGTATTTGATCCCGAAGACCAGCGGGAATAACGAACGGTGTTGGCCGAGTCTGAGTCGATGGCGAAGAGCCAAACGTCAGTTCCGTCCGTCGCCATAAAAAGGCCAGCGCCAGCTTTGGTATTTTGAGCCGGAATCGAAGCCCCGTCAGACCAGGAGCTACCGTTATAGCGGCGGTGGGAAAAGGTGTTGGCCCCGGTCCGGACAACCACGTGAACATCGGTAGCGGTTCGGGCAACTGCCGACCAATCATGGGTATCCTGGGCGACAGAAAGATCTCCAAATAAAATATTTCCTGGGGTTGTCCAACTTCCGGTATATTTATAAGAAACAATATTCGTGAAAGTGCTAGAGCTTTGACCATTATCAAAAAGGTGAATCAAGTTGCCTGAGCCCAGGGAAGCTAAAAATCGACTATGAATAAAATAATTTACTCCGGTTAAGCTAGTTTTAGCGTTAAACCCGGCAGTCCAGGAAGAACCGGCGTCGGCATTTGTTGATCGGGCAATGTAGGCATTTCCGGTATTGCTGCCTGCGCAGTTACTTTCGTTTTCGCACCAGAAATCAGTTGCGTCCCAGATATAGTTATTACTATCAAAAATAGTGGCCGGACCGTCAGGTACCACATAACTTCCCCAGCTTCCAGGGTTAGTCAGTGAAAGTTGAGATTCAGTTCCCCAGGTTAAAGTTGGGCCGCTGATTGTGCCGCGGACATGATAGTGTTGAACATTCCCGTTGGCGAGCCGATAGGAGGTTCCAACCTGAATAACATCGGTGTTGTTGATATTTTTATAGGCGACGGAAAAATCCCGATTATCTGCATCACTGTTGTTAACCAAAGTCAAAGTCGTGCCTGAATTCCAGTTAATCAAGTCCGTAGAATACCTGCTTTTCAGTTGATTAAGACTGGCCGAATCAATATAGAAAAACCACCATTGGGCAGAATTGGTGGCATAAATTAAATGGTTTTGAAAACCCAAGCCCGTGGAATCGGCAATTGTTCCGGCAGAGGCAATCGTGGACGAGGAAGTAGACCAATTGGTATCAAAGGCGGAGTTTTCAAAAGAAGGGTTGGTAATTTTGTTGGTCGTGCCTTCTTCGATAAAGACGCCCTGGTGGGAAGCATAGCTTTGGGAATTGGCCAGACCGTTATCCTTTGTTCCGTCAACGCCAACTAAACCGGAAATGTAAACACAGGGAGTAACTACCCAGCCACCGTTATAACAAGTGCCGTTATTACCGTTACCAGAATCATCATAAGCTGTATTTGCTGACCGAGGATCATTACCATTTTCGTCAAAATGATAAAGCCCAACAATTGAAGAATTACGAACCAACGGAGTCCCCTTTTTAGAAGAATTATATGCAGATATAATTTCAGTTGATGAAAGAGCTCTATTATAAATCGCCGTTTCAGCAATTAGACCGTTCCATCCATGACCACAAAAGTCATTACCAATTTGGGCGGTAGGACCAAAAGCAGTTAAGTCGGAGTATGAAACGGTACCGACCTGGGACCCATCGACATATGCGAAAGCGGTGCCATTATTCCAAGTTAGAGAAATCTGGTGCCATGTATTAGTATCAAAAGCCCAGGAGGTGGTCATCATATTACCTCCTCCTAATATTACTTTGAGCACGTTGTCCGTATCCTTATACACATAAATTCTGTTTGAACTAGAACTAGTATGGCCAAATAATCCCCTTAATATAGCTTCATTGTTTGCTCGATTGTTGACCCAAATTGTAAGCGTTCCGGTATTAGCATTAAATCCGGTTGTTCTTATACCAATAGCTATTAAACTAGTACTAAAATTTACCGCACTCTTTCCTCCACTGTATCTGATCGCCCCGGTGGCGGTGGTCGGGGTACCGGAGCCGGAGGCAAGAGCCTGGGTTGTGCCGTTGAAGGGGGCGACAAAACTGGCCGCACCGGGCGTTGTGTCGTAAGCTGAAAGGGCTGGTCCTACTTCACCGTTGGTCCCGTTAGGGGAAACCGCGTTGTGGTTGGAGTAGTAGATATAATAGTTAGCGTCACTGCTTCCGTTGGTTATCGCCGCCTGTAAAGGAAAAGAAACAATTGTGGAGGAAGAGTTGGAACAGTCGCTTGCTCCGGAAGCCAGGGCGAGAGAACGGGAAAGTTCTACCGCCTGGGTAGAAGAGGGCTGGTAGACTACCCTTAAATCATCACAGTTTCTTTGTAAATCATTAGGTATATTGCTAAGACCCCTGGTATCAATGTTTACCTGGTAGGTAGTATTCGGATTTAAAGTCTGGCCGCTGTTGTTTACCAGGGTAATTTGTTTGCGTTTACCCCAATCGCTCATATGGCTTGGCCAGGGGACAGCCTTGACCGGGGAAGCTAACTTGGACCAGAGAATAGCCACAGCGATAGCGGCCATTCCTATTGCCGGTATTATTACCCGTAACCGGCGGGTAATTCTCCTGATAATTTTCAATTTCCAATTTTCAATTTTTACTGAATGTTTCATCCTCTCAATTTTCAAACCTTAAGGGAGCTGGAAATTTTTGAAATATTAATACGAATTTCCGGGTTTCCGGCCAGAAGTTTCCTAGGGGTACGTTTTTCCCGGGGTAACAGGCGGCAAACACTCTTAGCCAATGTTTGGTTTCCCGAGCTTCCTTCCGGCGGAGAAAATTTTTATTTCTGGGAGTGGTTTTGGAACCGGCCCCGCCGGTTTCACAGCGATTCGCCCTGATACCGGTTGCGGAACGGATGATTTGGTTGATTACCGTGCCGATAGTCACATCCCCCCGGGAAGTTTTACAAAAGGTAATTATTTCTTCACCGAATCTGGCCGCTCTTTCCTCTGAATCGTATTTGTTTGCTAGTTTCGTCATGGTAAATTAATTGAAAATTGAAAGTTAAATAATTGTAAATTGATTTAATTTTGGACAATAAACCAGTCAAAATTGATATTCTGGCTGTCGGGGGATTTCACGCTGACCTTGAAATACCCCCCGCCTTTTTCCGTTACCGTAAGTATGCGGTCGGTTAAGGTTGTCGGGGTCAGCATTACCCGGGAGGTCGGGGTAACCGAGTCGGCGTAAACGGTAATAACGCTGTTGCCGGAGCTAAGAGTCGCCGAGCCGGCGGATTTGCTGCCCAAAACTTTAACCGTTTCCACTTCGACCGCTTTGGCTTTCACTGTTCCGGAAGTCTTGATGTTGCCCGCGGCATCGACGGTTACTGATCCGTTTTGAAATGTTAAGAGGCCGTTTAAGCTACTTATGTCGGCGTTTAAATCGTCAATGTGGACGAGACCGACGTTAAGTGTCCCGCCGATGGTGGTATTAGCAAGCTGGGTAGTACCGACGACCCTTAACGAATCGCTAAAAGTTCCAAATTCAGCGGAGAGCGTGGCGATGTTTAGGGTTTCACCCTGCATGAGCAAAGAGAGACCTTGCGCGGCTAGTTGGTCGGTTGTCAGGACGCCGGAAACTGAAGAACTGAGAACCGAAGAACCTGAAGCTGATAGATCTCCGGCCTGAGCTTGGGTCAATTGCTGATAACCGGAAGCAGACGATTGTTCCACTTTTGCCAGCCTGGCCGAAACCGAGGACATTTCCGCGGCAATCGAGGCGATCTGGTCCTGGATGGTCGGCAGTTTATTTAAAACCAGGGAAAGGTCGGCCGAGAGGGAAGCGGTCTTAAGATCTTCTTCCTGGAGGGCTTTAATTGTCGGGACAATTAAGTTGGCATAATCAATTCCCAGGTAACCGGTGGTGCCGACTTCGTGGACCACGTTGGGGAAAACTTTCTGCACTTCCTGGGCAATAAAGCCGGAGTGGGTTGCACCGCCGTCGCGGTTATCTTTCCAGGCAAAATTGACCGGATTCAACCCCAGAATCAAATTCAAAGAATCGCCCAGGGGCGTAATATCTTTTTTCAAACGGATATCGGAAGTACAGTTGGTCGCGCTGGTGCCGTTGCCGATAGAACAGGTCGTTCCGGAACCGACGATCGTTACGTCGCCGTTTTGGGCGACGGTAAATTTGGTTACTCCGGAAGCGGAAGCGGTAATTAAATCGCCGATCGTGTTGCCAACGACGAGACCTGCAAAACTGGAAGTAGCGGAAATGGAGGCGGCAGGAATCGTTCCTAAGTTCCCCCGGACATCCAAGGTGGCTAACGGCGAGATGGTTCCGATGCCTACATAATCACCCAGGGTAGCCGGAGAGAGAGTGGTCGAGTTTCGTTGCCAGAAACCCAGAGTCCCCGAAGTGGGAACGGTAGTGGTCAGGTTGTTGGAAGCATCGGTATAGACTCCCGAAGAAGCGGTTAAACCGGGTATATTTACCAGACCGTTTTGCGTTACCGTAAATCTGGTTAACCCCGAAGAAGAGGCGGTAATTAAATCTCCGGTGGTGTTATCCACCAGAAGTGAAGCAAAGGAGGTAGTCCCGGAAACGGAAGCGGTAGGATTAGTACCGATACCGTTAAGGGCAAATTTCAAAAGTCCCGATTGGGAAGCAACAAAAATATTCTGATCGGTACCGGTATAGTTCAGGGTAGTTAAAGCTTTGCCGACAGGAGCACCCACAACGTGTAAAAGAGAGGCAGGGGCGGTAGTGCCGATGCCGACATTGCCACCAGATTTCATTAACAACAAATTACTGTATCCGCTAGCAACATTGGTAACCTCTAGTGCAGAATAAGCTTGCGTACTGTTGTAGTAAGCCAGTTCCAATTTGATACCTGCAGTACTAGTTTCAGTTGGAGCCAAAGTCAAATTTGAAGTAGTTCCAGACGGGCTAATAAATGGCCCTCCCGGAACTTCTCCGAACCCACCATTTGTCATATTGAACTTCAAGGTATAGTTATCACTTCTAAATTGAGGCGCCGTACCATAAACATCAAGTATCGCTCCAGGGCTTGTTGTCCCAATCCCCACATTGCCATTTTGGGTAATCACAAAGCGGGGCGTCCCGGAAGAAGAGGCGGTAAAGAGATCTCCCAGGCCGGAATTATCGACCACCAGCCCGGCAAAGGAGGTAGTCCCGGAAACGGAAGCGGTAGGATTAGTACCGATACCGTTAAGGGCAAATTTCAAAAGTCCCGATTGGGAAGCAACAAAAATATTCTGATCGGTACCGGTATAGTTCAGGGTAGTTAAAGCTTTGCCGACAGGAGCACCCACAACGTGTAAAAGAGAGGCAGGGGCGGTAGTGCCGATGCCGACATTACCACCACTTTTGATAGTTGCGTAGGTAGTTGCACCGCTCCCTAATATTATGTCATAACCAGTTTGAGTGGAGATGGTTGTATTGGAATTATAAGCGGTGTTAGTTCCAAGAGTTGGTGAGTAAACACCCGTTCCCGCATTAACATTCCAAAAAGTTGCATTCCCATCAGCTTGGACATCACCGTTTACATATAAACGCTTACTAGGATTTGTCGTCCCGATGCCCACATTGCCATTTTGGGTAATCACAAAGCGGGGCGTCCCGGAAGAAGAGGCGGTAAAGAGATCTCCCAGGCCGGAATTATCGACCACCAGCCCGGCAAAGGAGGTAGTCCCGGAAACGGAAGCCACGGGGGCAATCCCGGAATTGCCGCGGACGTCAAGGGTAGCTAACGGTCCGGTCGTACCGATACCGACGGAGCCAGTGGTATTAACGAACACAAACGGTGAGGTTTCTGTATTCCCAATTCTAATATTGGTAACATATCCGGCAGTTGGATATGGGCCAATGAAGATGTCCTCATCTCCAGAGGCCATTATCCTTGTAGTTTTAGAACCTCCGTCATCAAGGAAAAGATTATTACTAACTCTAAGCCCACCATTTGCATAAAGTTGTCCCGAATACCGACCAGTCCCAATTACTTCAAGATTAAATACCGGACTCGTTGTTCCAATCCCTACGTTCCCGTTCTGGGTTATAACGAAACGAGGTAAGCCGCTACTACTGGCGGTAAAGAGGTCACCGATAGTGTTGTCGACTAAGAGAGCTGCTTGGGAAGTAGTACCGGCGACAGAGGCTGTAAAGTTAGTGCCTAGGCCGTTAAGGGCAAACTTTATTAACCCCGACTGGGAAGCGACAAAGATATTTTGATCTGCGCCCGTATAATTTAGTGCGGTCAATGCATTACCTGCCGGAGCACCGTTAACCTGTAAAAGGGAAGTGGGGGCAATAGTACCGATGCCGACGTTACCGCTGCCGTCAATGGTAAACCTGGTGGTCCCCGAGGTCGAAGCGGTAAAGACATCGGCAGATTCCGTTTGATTAAGGATCGCTAAAGCTTTACCGAAGGTGGAGGAATTAGTTAAGTAAAAGTTTCCGATATTCGGCGTGGCGGAAGAAGTACCGACTAAGAGTTGACCGGAAACCGTGGCTGAATACAAAGTTAACAAAGCCTGGGAATCAACGACAACATTGCCCGAGTTATAAGTTCCGAGCGTTAAATTGTCGGAATTGTAGTTACGTCCGGCAAAGAGGGAAAGCGGCCCGGCGCTGAAGATATTGCTGTTAGTAGTATTGCTGAAGTTAAGATCGTAGGCCATGCTGACATCTCCCGGAGCGGTAAAGCTGGTCGGTAAAGAAGTTGTAAAGGCGGTATCGGAAACGTTAAAGACGGAAGAACCGGCACTGGTAATGTCAAACAAACTGCTGGTAACGGAGGAAGAAATCTGGAAAACCGCGCTGGGAGCAGCAGTTCCGACGCCGATATTGCCGTTTTGGGTAATGACGAATCTGGTGGTACCGCTACTGGATGCGGTAAAGAGATCCCCGACGGTGTTATCGATGACCATGGCTGCCTGGGAGGATCGGGCGGAGATGGAAGCAACCGGATTAAGAGCATTCAGGCCGTAGATCTGCATCTGTCCCGATCCCGTTCCCGTGGCTCCGATGATTAGGGAATCGGCAATGTTGCCCGGAGCAAGAACCCCGCTGTTTCGTTGCCAGAAACCCAGAGTCCCCGAAGTGGGAACGGTAGTGGTCAGGTTGTTGGAAGCATCGGTATAGACTCCCGAAGAAGCGGTTAAACCGGGTATATTTACCAGACCGTTTTGCGTTACCGTAAATCTGGTTAACCCCGAAGAAGAGGCGGTAATTAAATCTCCGGTGGTGTTATCCACCAGAAGTGAAGCAAAGGAGGTAGTCCCGGAAACGGAAGCGGTAGGATTAGTACCGATACCGTTAAGGGCAAATTTCAAAAGTCCCGATTGGGAAGCAACAAAAATATTCTGATCGGTACCGGTATAGTTCAGGGTAGTTAAAGCTTTGCCGACAGGAGCACCCACAACGTGTAAAAGAGAGGCAGGGGCGGTAGTGCCGATGCCGACATT